>NZ_JBHFIG010000006.1:0-245576 GCF_057334175.1 Desemzia sp. AGC72 | reverse complement strand
ACTCAACCGTTCTTTTTGCTCTACTATCTCATCGTTACAAATTCTTCTGCCCCAGTAGGATGGATGGCAACTGTATTGTCGAAATCAGCTTTTGTAGCACCCATTTTAATAGCTACTGCAAAACCTTGAAGCATTTCATCCATTCCGCTTCCTAACCCGTGCAATCCAATGACTTTTTCTTCTTGTCCATAGCAGACTAGTTTCATGTATGTCCGTTGACGATTTTTAGTGATCGCACTATGCATAGAAGTAAATTTAGTTTGGTATATTTTGATGTTTTTTGAACCGTATTTCTCAATTGCTTCTTCTTCTGTCATCCCGATCGTTCCGATTGGCGGGTGGCTGAAAATGACAGAAGGAATATTGGTGTAATCTAATTTTTCATTCTTTTTGCCATTAAACAAACGCTCCGACAAACGTCTTCCAGCTGCAATAGCTACTGGAGTCAATTCGATACGCCCGGTTACATCTCCAATAGAATAAATCCCATCTACATTGGTATTTTGGTAGTCATCTACTTTGATGTAACCTTCGGGATTCAACTCAATATCTGTAGCTTCTAAGTTCAAGTTTGCAGTATTCGGTTTACGACCAATCGCCCAAATAATCGTGTCTGTCGTATGAGAAGAACCGTCTTCAAAGTAAATCGTTAAACTATCATCTTCATTTTTTTCAACTTTTTTCGGAATCGAATGCGTGTGCAAAGTTGCGCCTTCTCTTTCCATCGTTTCTACAAGTCCCTCGCTGATGATCGAATCAAACGTTCTAAGAGGTGCGTTTCTTCGCACAAATAAATGAGTGTCTGCACCTAACCCGTGAGTGACACCAGCCAATTCAACAGCAATGTATCCTGCTCCAACAATAGCCACTCGTTTAGGCAATTCTGTTAACGCAAAAAATCCATCTGAGTCTATACCATATTCTTGACCTGGAATATTTGGTCTTTCAGGATATCCGCCTGTAGCAATCAAAATATGATCAGCTGTGTATTGTTCTCCGTTGACTTCAATCGTATGATTGTCTACGAATTTAGCAAAACCTTTAATCAAATCAACTCCATTACCGTCCAACCCTTTTTTGTAGACTGTATGCAAGCGATCAATGTATTTTTCTCGGTTTAATACTAATTTAGCATAATTTATTTGCATGTCTGAATAACTGATACCATAATCCTCTGCATACAGCTTCATTTCATCCATTAATTGAGCACCATGCCACATTACTTTTTTAGGCACACAACCAACGTTGACACACGTTCCGCCTAATTCATTAGCCTCTACAATAGCTACTTTAGCTCCATGCATACCTGCACGATTAATAGAAGCAATTCCTCCGCTACCGCCGCCGATAGCAATATAATCATAATGTTTTGTCATTCTAATTTCCTTCTCTCTCTATTTTATATAGGTTAACGAGTTTTCCGCTATTCTTCAAGGACAAAATCAAAGGTGCGGTATTGTTCTTCTAAGTGTTCCAATTCATTTTGATCATAATAATGACCTAACTTGTATTTATAATCTTCTTTTTTATTCCATGGTTTTTGTTTGCCGCAATAATGTATAAAGACTACTTCTTTCTCTACCCATTCCAAATTGTAATCTTTTGGAAAAATAACATTTGCTTTCGAATAATATCTCGGGTCTAAATTATAAATTTTCCAATCAGCCTCTAAAATAGAGTCCCAATACAAATAATTGAAGACATCTTGATCAGGCAGCAACAAACGTTTCTTATTTAACTCGATTCCTGAAAATATATCTTCTTTTGTTTTGCTTAATCGAATGGCAGGCAAGTTCATCAATAATATCCCCGTATTAAAATACCCTTTAGACTCCAAAGTATTCAACCGAATATTATTGATCGGTTGTATCCATTTCGTCAAATAATCATGAGTGGTCGCCACAAATAAATTCCCTTTGAAATCTTGGTTATAGAAATTAGAAACAGGATTTAAGTTGATGATATCTGGATCCAAATAAAGAATCCGATCAACTTCATCCGGTAAAATAAACGGAGCCAGTAACCGATAGTACATTTCAATCGAGTAATAGCGATTCACCGTAGCGTCTTCTTCAAATAAATCACTACAATCGATTGGATAAAATTCTTGTCCGTTTTTTTTGATAAACAAATTCAGCTCTTCTAATCTATTTTCTGCCATCTTATTATGCATAAAATAGATCATGAATTGTTCTCTACGATTGGTCTTGAACAATGACCATAACATTGTTTTAAGAGGTGGTAGATAATTTTCATTGCACGTAACTAACACATTCATTTTTGATCTCCTACTCTGTATAATTAAAGTTTCATCGCAATAGATTTTACTTCCTTTTTATAAAATCATACTTTTATTCATTCGCTGATATTTTTCTTCATAATTAAGCATATCATATTTGGAATGAAAGAGAGGTGTTTTTGTTTTCATTTATATAAAATATAAGGAATTTGACTTCCATGAAATGAAACCTTTTCTCATTTACGGTATAATATACGAAGTACATATTGTCATCATTTATACAGGAGGTTCAAATGGAAAAAGATATTAAATTTTATTGGACATTATTTCTCTCTACTTTTACATTAAGTGCTTTTACATTTGGCGGAGGTTACGTTATTGTGCCCTTAATGCAAAAGCGGTTCGTTAGAGAACTACAATGGATAGACGAGGAGGAAATGTTGGATCTCGTTGCAATCGGTCAATCTGCTCCGGGTCCTATCGCTGTAAATACATCTATTATCGTCGGATATAGAATGGCTGGTATTTTAGGCTCTTTAATAGCCGTAGTAGGAACAGTCTTTCCTCCGCTGATCATCATCACGCTTATTTCTTATTTCTATCAAGCTTTTAGAGATAATCCAGTTGTTAGTGCTCTTCTATTAGGGATGCAAGCAGGGGTCGCAGCTGTTATCGTGAGTGTTGTCATAGATATGTCTGCAAAAATCATTAAGTCCAAGCAAGTTTTACCGATCGTAATGATGGTTTTAGCTTTCATTGCTGCCATCTTATTAGATATCAACATCGTTATTATTTTATTGATATGTGGTGCTGTAGGTGCTTATACGTCCCTGCGCGGATCTCGTGATCAAAAGGGGGACTTATAAAACATGGTTTACTTACAATTATTTTGGAGTTTCTTCCAAGTCGGTTTATTCAGTTTTGGCGGCGGTTATGCTGCGTTGCCTTTGATTGAGGAACAAGTGATTCATCAAAACAATTGGCTGTCGAGTACAGAATTCATTGATATCATTACCATTTCTCAAATGACGCCTGGACCAATAGCTATCAACACTTCTACCTTTGTTGGTACAAAAGTAGCTGGTTTTCCGGGGTCAGTAGTCGCAACTCTTGGTTGTATCGCTCCTTCTTGCATTATAGTGGTCCTACTAGCCACTGTGTATTACAAATATAAAGGAATCCCTCTTATGGATGGTATCCTCAAGGGTCTGCGCCCAGCTGTAGTTGCTTTGATCGCTTCCGCTGGATTGACGATTTTCTTGACTGCTATGTTTGGTGCAGAGAGTTTTCCAGTGGCTTTCAGCGATTTAAACTGGATCTCCGTTATACTGTTTATTATCGGCTTAGCTCTCTTGCGTAAAACCAAGCTAGGACCTATTCATGTCATGATTCTTTCAGGTGTTGCCGGAATTCTTATCTACTACGTTATTCTGTAAAACAGATCAGCATATTAGCAGTCATAAACACGTTAGAGCGGAACGTCATGGCCGAAAAGAGTTATTGTTCAGCCACGACGGTGAACTAAATCGTTCTCATGACCTTATCAAATGATTTTTTGGCCATGAGCAGCTGACTCTAGTAGACGATGGCCGATTTCCGTCTCCACAACCAACTAGAAAACACTTAAAAAGTTGCTCCCGTATGAAGAGATGATCTTCATACGGGAGCAACTTTTTTATTTTGATTATTTCAATTCTAATCCTAAATCGTTGCTTTCAACTGGTTTTCTCCATAGTCCTAAGATAACAGCTCCTACAACCATCCCGATTAAGATAGCTACTATGAACAATAGCGGGTTATTTGAAAGTCCAGCTACGAATACTCCACCATGTGGTGCCGGTACAGTTACATTCCATAACTGAGTCAATCCACCGGCAATAGCAGAACCGACTACTGAAGAACCAATGACACGCAATGGATCAGCTGCAGCAAATGGAATCGCACCTTCAGTGATGAATGAAATTCCCATAACGTAATTAGACAAAGCAGATTTTCTTTCGTCTGCATTGAATTTGTTTTTGAACAATGTGCTTGCTAATGCGATAGCTAACGGCGGAACCATTCCTCCGGCCATAACAGCAGCCATCAAGCTTCCATCACCTGTATCCGTGAAGATACCGATAGAAAACGCGTATGCAGCTTTATTGAACGGACCACCCATATCGATAGACATCATTCCACCCAATAGAGCTCCCAATATAACTGCATTTCCAGTTCCAAGGTTTTCTAAGAAAGTAATCATTGCTTCATTGATCGTACCAAAAATCGGTCCAATAACGAAATACATTACTAATCCGATAAGCAATAAACCAAGTACTGGGAACAACAGGATTGATTTGATTCCTTCCAATGCTTTAGGCAAGTTGCGCAATCCTTTTTGCAATCCGATCATTAAGTAACCTGCTAAGAAACCAGCTGCTAAACCACCTAAGAATCCAGCGTTGCTGGCAACAGCCATCGCTCCACCAACCATACCCGGCATTAATGCAGGACGGTCAGCAATACTAAGTGCAATGTAACCCGCTAGAATAGGGATTAAGAAATTAAACGCTTGGCTTCCGATTGAGTTTAAGAATAAGAAGATTTCACTCTCTTTACCTAACCAGCTTTCAAATAAGAATGAAAGACCCATTAAGATTCCGCCGCCGACTACAAATGGCAGCATGTGAGAAATTCCATTCATTAAGTCTTTATAGACTTTGTTCCATACAGAACCTTTTTCGTCGTTGTCATTATTTGCTTCAGCTTTACGCTCGCCAGCTGAATAGATTGGTGCTTGTTGGTTGATTGCTTTTGTGATCAATTCTTCTGTTTTGCGGATTCCATCGCTTACTGGACGTTGCAATACAGGTTTGCCGTCAAAACGAGCCATTTCAACTTGTTTATCCGCAGCTACGATAACACCAACAGAACGTTCGATATCTTGAGCTGTCAGACGGTTTTTGATTCCACCGCTTCCGTTTGTTTCTACTTTGATGTCTACGCCCATTTCAGCTGCTTTCTTTTTCAAAGCATCTTCAGCCATAAATGTGTGTGCAATTCCTGTAGGACAAGCTGTTACAGCTACGACATAAGGTCTTTCTTCAGCAACAGGTGCTGTAGTTTCTTCTACAGTATTTGATTCTTCTTCCACTTCTTCTGCTGCTGTGAAAAGTTCTTGGACTTCATCAGCAGTAGCGGCGTTTTTCAATGATGCTACAAAATCCGGACGAATCAATAAGCGGGAAAGGTTCGCCAATGCGTCCAAATGAACATCATTAGCCCCTTCTGGAGCTGCGATCATAAAGAATAGGAACGCTGGTTGACCATCTAAAGAATTGTAATCAATACCTGTGTTGCTTTTAGCAAATAAAACAGTCGCTTTGTTAACAGCTTTGTTTTTTGCATGAGGCATTGCGATCCCGTCTCCAAGACCTGTTGAAGATAGGCTTTCACGAGTCAAGATACCTTCTTTAAACGTTTCTACATCACTGATGCGGTTGTTTTCTTTTAAGCTTGCAATCATCTCGTCGATAGCAGCTTCTTTTGTTTGAGCTTTTAAATCCATGATCATAACATCTTTAATTAAAATGTCTTTCATTTTCATTCTTTTATCCTCCTGTAAGTTCTACTTAACCAATTTTTTTGATTTCTACTTGTTCTACCAACGCATCGATAGCTTCTTTAGTAGCTAAGTCATCTGAAAATGCCGTAGCACTTCCGGTTGCCACGCTTCTTTTGAAAGCCTCTAATGAATCGTTCGTGCTGACTAATGCGCCGATAAATCCAGCGATCATAGAATCTCCAGCTCCAACTGAATTTTTTACTTTTCCTTTAGGTACTGTAGCTTGGTAAGCAGCTGATTCGGTAAAGAATAATGCTCCGTCGCCAGCCATAGAGATAACAGCGTATTTTGCACCTAGATCAATCAACTTTTTGCCATATGGAATAATATCTTCAACAGAGTCAAAAGTTGTTTCAAACAAATCTGCCAACTCGTGATGGTTTGGTTTAACCAACAAAGGACGAGAACTGATCGCATTCATCAATTCTTTTCCAGTAGTATCGATAACAAAATCTGCTCCAACCGCTGAGATTTTTTTTACCATTTGCTGATAAAAATCTTCTGGCAATGTTGGGGGTTTATTTCCTGACAAAACAACGATATCGTCTGCAGTCAGGGCATCCATTTGATGCAATAATTGTTCAGACTCTTTTTTTGAGACTGATGGTCCGGCTGCATTGATCTCCGTTTCGATGTCTGCTTTTACTTTTACATTGATTCGAGTATCTTGTTCAATTTCAACAAAATCCGTTCCAACAGCTTCTTTTTTCAGCCAATCCATAATGAATCGTCCTGTAAAGCCGCCAATAAAACCTAAGGCTGTTGATTCTTGTCCAATATTGTTCAATACACGCGAAACGTTGATACCCTTTCCACCTGGCAGCTTGATGTCGCCTGTCATGCGGTTCAGTTCTCCAAGCTGAACGGTAGGGAGTTGCACAATGTAATCAATCGATGGATTAAGCGTTACTGTGTAAATCATGTTTTACCTCCATTATCGTAGTTGCTTCAAAATAAGCAGCATATTCTTTTTTGTTCAAGGAGTTTGTCAAAATCGTTGCACCGTCGATATCCTCCACTTTCACAAAGGTTACTGTATTGAATTTGCTGTTATCGGTTAAAATAAATACTTTCGCACTATTTTTGATGGCTTGCTGCTTGATAGCCGCTTCTTCTGGATCGGGAGTAGTTAACCCATATTCGAGGTCTACACCATTTATTCCTAGAAACGCTTTATTAAAATTGTATTGGCTCAACTGAGCACATCCTACAGCTCCTACAACAGCTTTAGTTGTATTTTTTAATACTCCGCCAATTAAGACCACTTCATTTTCCTGGTCCGCTAATAAATGAGCATGTTGGACTGCGTTCGTCACGATACGAATTTTTTTCTGTTTCAAAAACGGAATCATATACAATGTGGTTGTTCCGGCATCTAAGAAAATCGTATCTCCATCTTGTATAAAAGATGAAGCATATTCAGCAATCGCCTTTTTTTCTTGAATGTTTTTGGATGTTTTTTCGGTAACTGGAATCTCTCGTTCTATTTCATAGAGTCGTTTGGCGCCCCCATGTACCCGAACCAGCAATCCTTTTTCTTCAAGAGCGTCTAAATCTCGACGCAAAGTCGATTCAGAACAATTCATTTCTTTGATCAGTTCTTGGGATTTTACCAATCCATGTTGTGTCAGCTGATCCAAAATATATTGATAACGTTCTTCAGTTAACATAAGCCACCTCCAGCGCTCTTTATTTTACCACCAATTCCACCCAAAAACAATCACATTCGTGAGCGTATTTTAGCGTTTAAGCCTTATTCTAACTCGGTTCCTTTCTTTGACAATTTTCAACCTCAAAGGTATATTTAAAATGAAAAGCAAGACGAAATAATCGATCATTGATAGTTTTGCGCATATCCTTACTTACGAGAGGGTTTTTTTTATGTATGAATTGAGCAATCTAGAAATTTTAGTTCGAATTGGTATGGCTATTATTTGCGGCAGCGCTATTGGTTTTGAACGCGAAGCTAAAGGACACAACGCTGGATTAAGAACCCATATGCTTGTTTCTGTAGGCTCTGCTATCATTGCTATGGTACAAATGGAAGCCAGTTATGACATTATTACGATGGTCCTTGAGAATCCTGATTTAGAAAACGTATTGACAACAGATTTCAATCGATTAACTGCTCAAATCGTCAGCGGAATTGGTTTTTTAGGTGCTGGGACGATCATTGTCACTAAGCGCAATGTTTCAGGTCTGACCACGGCGGCTTCAATTTGGGCGATTGCCGGCATTGGTATCGCAGTGGGTATGGGTTATTATTTCTTAGCTATTGTCAGCACATTAGCCGTTCTGATTGTATTGAGAATTATCAAAAGACTATTTGGCGCACCAAATGTCCGCTTAGTAAATATTAAATATACCGGCAAACATACTCATATAGAATTGAGCAATTACTTTGTTGATCATCATATTAAAGTTTTCAGTGAAGAACACAGCTTGGAGTACAGTAAAGATGATGTAATTAATTACTCGAACTACTACAGTATTGGTTTACCTGAAGAAATGGAAATGACTCAGTTGATCGATGACGTGATTGCTATCAAAGACGTGCATCATATCAGCACACTTAAAGAAAAATAACCTGCAATAACTTTGCAGAAAAAAGAAACCGATTCTTGAATTCGTTCAAGAATCGGTTTCTTTTATTATTTCTTATTCTTTTTTCTTCTAACACTTTCAACTGCAAATAATCCTACACCAATCAAGCTGACAACGAACCCGACTTTTAAGAAAGGCGTCTCATATGAAAATTCTACTTGAGAAGTTCCAGCTTTTAAAGGAATTCCGATAAAACCGTAATTGACTTTTATAGTTTCTACTTCTTCCTCATTTACTTTAGCTGACCACCCCACAGAGTAAGGGATACTTGTCACTAGAACAGCATCTTTTTCTTGAGTGATCGTCCCTTCGATGTATTCATTTTCAAATGTTGCCACATCTAATTGTTGAGCTGTTTTTTCAGCCACTTTCTCATTGTAGCTCTCTTCATCCACAGGTAATGCATAAACTGTGATTTCTTTTAAATCGTACGTTCCAGGCTTTTCAAACTGGACCGTGACGGTATTGGAATCAACTTCTGCTTGATAACCTAAATTAAACAACATCTTCTTACGATGAATATATGAACTGAAACTCTGCTTATCGGATTGATGAATGATTTTATTTCGTCCATTAAAAGCTACTGTAGTATTAAAACTCGTGTTCACTCGTTTATACGTTTTACTCGGATTGGGTTCAAAATCCATTCCCTTTAAATGGACATACAGTTCCGATTGCTGAATCTCGTTTACATCCTCTAATTCGACCAATAATTTACCATCACTATCTTGAACGATAACTTGGCCATTTTGAATCTTCAATTTCTCTTCATCTTCACTGCGAATAGTATGCGATACCTCTTTTGTTGAAAGTGATGAGTCGAAAGAATCTAACTGATCAATGTCAACTTCGTCCGCTGGTGCAGTAAAACCTGTAGATAAAAACTCTTCTTTTTCTACAGGGTTCAGTTTTTCGAATTTCTCGTTGTCCATCACAACCGTGTTTGCATATGCAAACGGATAAGCTTGATCCGTCTCTGCAATCAAGTGTGCATTTTCTCCCTCGGAACGATAGATCACTTCATAACCATAAGGTAAATACTTTTCATTCGAAACCTCTGTCGCGATATACCGCACGCCCAATAAATGATTGGCAATTCTGCGGTCATCTAAACCATTTCGCACGGGCTGTATTAGTTGAAACGACCCAATCTCCAATTGACGAGCAAATTGCGCCACAGATCCGTTAGTGATCGATAAATAAGACGTCATTCCCATTCGTTCCAAATAAACCATATGGTTGCGGATGTGATTATCTTTTGCTGTTAGCCCAATTCGGAATATATCATCCTTTGAAACAGGAGGGATTTCTTTTTCAACTTCATCAAATACTTGCTCGTATTGGTCATTTGCTGTTCCATAAGGCAGCAGTTCCGCTACTTTATTTTGGCCCATAGGGTAATAATATTCTTGAGCATTAAAAATCACATTCCCAATCACCGATAAGAATATAATGGCCGACACTGCTTTTTCCCAACCTTTTGTCAGCTTTCCTTTTTCTCTCATACGAGCCGTCATTTCTAATAATGCCCACACAAGAAAAGCTGCTATGACTGGAACTGTCCTAGCCCACGAAAAATGACCAAGAACTTGTAAGCCAAGTGCTACTACACTAAAAAATAACCATCCAACTAACATAGCTAACCGGTCTTTTTTATTCCAATCAAACCGGTATTGATATAAACGCGCTACTGCTACACCAAATAATAATGGGATAATAAATGTCCAGCGATTATATGGTCCAGATAAACCGTTCATAACGGATCCAAACGCTGGGAATAAAAGCATGATAAGGAATAAACCCATCATGTAAGGGATAGCCCCGAACACTTTCCGTTTGACAAAGAACAATGGAATTACCAACATCACGACTCCGGCAAATCCCAAAACAGTCCACAAGTAACTTTCTGAAATGAATACATTTGCTAGAAGGTTAACGTAGTATTGCAGCGGGTATAATGTCATTCCGCTGGCGAATGTTCCAGGTTCTCTGGAAGATTGAAGAAATCCCCAAATTACAGGGAATAAAACCACTGCTGACATGAAGACCCCGATCAAATAGTGGGACAAAGCTCCCCAAAAATAATTCCAGAACTTTTTTAGAGGTATCCCCAACTCAAAATAACGGAAAACTGCATAAATAAAAATCAACACTGTCAGTTTATAGAAAAAATAAAAATTGCTTGTTGCACTGACACATACTACAGCAGAGAAAAACAATGCGGACTCTTTGCGCAATATCTTTTCTACTCCTAAACAAAGTAACGGGAAGAAAATCATCGGAATCAAAAAGAATGGATGTCTTGTAGCATTCAATGTCACATAATGGGAGAACGTATATACAAACGTTCCTGTCAATAAACCAACTCCGCTGACGTTCATTTTGCGTGCGTAAAAAATAAACGCCAAACCTATACAATAAATTCTTAAGACGATCAAAAAGTGAAAGGCAAATTCCATCATCGACTGCGGAAATAATAAACCTAGGTAAACAAATGGGTCTCCCACTACATAATATCCGTAAGAAATGATCACATCAGCGCCTAGTCCTATCGTCCAATCCCAGTTTTGAAACCCGCCAGTCGGGTGTTGGATAAACTCTTGCCACATCCCTACATAATCTTTAAACAATAAATAATGTTGAGTGAATCCATCACTTTCCCAAATGAAAGATGTTCCGCTCAAAATAAAGTATCCATAGATGGATGCCATCGTAATCAAAAATAAAAGAGAATACCACAAAATTTCTTTTGAGGTATTCGTTTTTTTGCTTTGTTGAATTTGTTCCATAACGCTAACCACCAATCTCTTTTCTCTTCATTATTTTTTCAGTGATTATTATCCTTTGAATACAAAAAACTTACTGAAAAAATAATTCAGCACAACCACAATAAATTGGGTAGCTATCTTAGCAATATTTGTATCAAGAGTGAGAAAATCTACCAATATCCACATGCTCAACATATCAAATACACCTGAAAGAGCTCTAAAACTGCAGAATAAAACAAATTCTTTCATCCAACTCTGGAAGCTCTTTGATTTTGACTTGAACACGTATTTCTTATTTGTAAAAAAAGCAAATAGGATGGATAAGATGATTGATACTAAGTTTGCGATCAAATATTGTACACCTAACACTGTATTTAATAAATAAAATACCAGAATATTGAATAAGGTAACCAACACACCAAATACCAAGTAAATAATAAGTTCTTCATATTTATAATACATTTTTTTTATGAATTCCATTTATCATGACCAACGCTTTCTGTTTTTTCTTGTTCGTTTGAAGTGCGAGAAATTTCTCTCTTCTCCCGTTCTTTCTTTTCTTCTGAGGTTTCTTGAACAAAATAAAGAGGACGGTCTTTCGTTTCGACAAACACTCGCCCTAGATACTCTCCAATCACTCCAAGAGAAATCAGCTGAATTCCACCAAGAAAGAGAATCCCTGCAATTAAAGAAGGATATCCCGCAACTGAGTTGCCCATAAAAATCGTACGCATAATTTCGATAAACAAATAAATAAACCCTAATAACGAGATGACAATACCTACAATAGACCACACTTTCAGCGGCAATGTGCTGTAAGATGTCAACCCGTTGATGGCAAGGGTCAGCAAGGCACTAAATTTCCATTTTGTTTCACCGCCAGCTCTTGGGTCTGCATCATAACTAATTTCTTTTTTCTTGAAACCGATCCAATTGTACATTCCTTTAGTATAACGAGCATGTTCTCTCAACTGAGACAGTGCCTCGATACATTTCTTGTCTAACAAGCGGAAGTCCCCTGCATCTGGAATGATCTCTTCTTTAGAAACTTTCTGCAATAGCTTGTAATAAGTTTTAGAGGTCAGTTTTTTCAGCTTGCTTTCCCCTTCACGTTTTCTGCGAATCGCATACACATCGTCGTATCCTTGTTCCCACCAATAGATCATCTCTTCAATGACTTCTGGAGGATGCTGCAGATCAGCGTCCATAATAATCAAGCCATCTCCGCTGGCATAATCAAACCCAGCCGACATCGCTATTTCTTTACCAAAATTCCGTGAAAGATCCACATATTCCACACGGGAATCTCTTTCTTTCAGTTGTTTAACGATTTCTAACGTTCGGTCTTTACTGCCGTCGTTCACAAAAAGAAACTCAAACTTGTAATTGGTCAATTGATTGCAAACAGAGACCAACACCCTATACATCTGTTCAAGTACTTCTTCTTCATTATACGCTGGAACTAAAATTGTAATAGTTTTCATTGATAACTACCTTTCATTCTTTGTCTTTCACATTTTATTTAATCTCTCAAATTATACCCCAGTAAGATTAGAACGTCTATTAAAGTGCTACGGACTTGTCATTTAAGCCGAAAAAGAATCTAACTATTCCCATCAAAACAGTCAGATTCTTACTATGGAATGACATTTAAATTTTATCTATTTCTTGATATTTATTTTAAACTAAATCTATGATTCTGGAGGTGTTGAAAATTTTCAGAAAAATGATAATCGTATTTAGACTTTTTTTACATAACTTACCTATCTAATACTCAACTAAATTTTCTGACTGGACACCCCGTTGCAGTTGTTCTATCCATTTGTTTTTCTGCTTGTTGTATTAGATATTATTGAATCTTATAAAGAATTGAAAGCTGAAAAACGAACCAATAAAAAAACCTGAATCAGTAGTACGTCATCTTCAAAAATTCCACTGATGGAAAATGTCTTTTATTGACGGGATGTATTGTCCCACTTCGGGAGTATAACTTTTTTGTTTATCTTTTTCGTTTACTTCGACGGCACAGAACATCGTGTTTAAGTCATTATTAAACCCAATCTCCATATATCTAGGATGTTTTAATGTGAAATCACTTCCTACTAATTGTGCATCGGACACATCATCGGTATAGATGATTCTAGTTGATGTATGGAAGATTTTTCCTTTGTATTCGAAGTAATGTAAAAATTTGTCCTCCCCAAGATAATGGAGTTTTATATATTTATCTTTTTCTTTATACATACTAAGTTCTTGTAAACTCTCTAAATCATTTAAATCCGCATAGACCTTTTTTTCACGCTCAGAATAAAAAACGGGGACAATCACATCAGTTTGTCGGTCTCGTATTAGCGGGCTGATCAAGCTGTATTCTTTTAAATATAAAGCATACTGTTGATGCTGTTCGAACGTCCAAAGCCCTACTAATGATAGTACGATGGTCAAAACACCAATAAAATGGGAAGCCTTTTTTCTCTCAGCATAAAAAACAATAAATAACCCTATAAAGACAATAAATATGCTGCCTAAAGCTATCCATAACAACGTATGGTTATAAAATTGTTCTGCTTGGTTCCATATCGAAAATGCCACTCCATATCCTCCTCTGCCCCATCTCAGTTTAATTTGATTTCATCATACCTCATGTTCAATAAAAATTAGAAAATCTTGTCATATAAGACAATAATTAAAGGTTTTAGCAGAAACCAATTTTATATACTGTCATTTTTGTCGATAGCAACTAACTAGAAAACATGTAAAAGAGTTCTCTACTTAAAATCCCCGCTACGATCCCTAATACAAACCACAGCCATTTCTTTTTCTTCTTCATACTCATCTTCCTTTACTCATCACTAAATACTTTTGATACTTTATGAAATAAAAGCCAGACTTTTTCATTTTACAATTGCTTTTTTATAACAATCTTGTCCATATCATGTTGGCAGGTGAATAAATAGTGAAACTATCTTCTGGAATCGATAATTCTTGGATCATAAACTTTTTAAATTCCTCTTGCGAAATACTAGCCCATAAACGGTAGCTATTTTCCCCATAATTTTCCCAATTGCCTATTATTTCTAAATTTGGATAGTCTTCGATCTTTGGCTTAGGAACGGCTACAAAAGTGACGATATAATCTGTTTCTTCTCCTTCTTTTTTTGACAAACGCGTTACGCGAAACTTTTCCGGTTTCATGTTCAATACTTCGCAAACTAATCTAATAAACTCTTCTTTTGACAGATTTACGTCCCCTTTGAACGATACAGCTCCACTTTTTTCCCATTTGGATACTTCTCTAAATACTTCATAAAATCGGATATCCACATAAACTTCAGGATCAAAAGTAAGGACTGTATTAAATGACGATTTTGCAGGTGAATATGTTTTTGATTGCTTAAAGGAATACACAAATATCGCAATTACAGCAATAATGATTAATAATCTCAGCATCCATGATTCTCCTTCTTAAACTTATTTATTTTTCTTTCGTTCTGTAAAAGATAAATAAAGTGCAAAAATGCCTAATCCAAACATCATTACTACATACACATAAAAAGATTTGTTAAATCCAGCAGAAGAAGTTTCTTGTAACCCAAAAAGATATACGTGCAACCATAATGAGCTGCAAATGGCAATGACCCCGCTTAGGAATTTCATTTTCCATCCTCCTCATTTTCTTTACGATTCGTCAATTTCTCAAGATTAGCCCAGCTGATACTTTCTGCAATGGATGCAATCATGTCTATCAAAAAGTAAATCATTATATTCCCTCCTGATCTTGAAGCTGCTTTTTATAAAAAGTACTCTTTCAAAAATCTTCAGTTATATTGCGGATGAATTCTATAATTGAGGTTCCTATATAAAATATAGCGAGTGTAATAAAGAGGTAATCATAATACAATAAGCAACAAAATAAGCTCCTAAATCATAAGATTCTTGTATAGGAAAGTCTCCCATCTTAGCCCCCGTATTAAAACTCGCTCCATCATTATTTTAAGAATCAGAAATAAACTATCTCTTGTCCCTATTTCCATCTCTTTACGACTTCTAACAGTTCATTTTATTTACTTCTATTATATAGAAGACGCTTTCGCATAGAAAGACAATCATTATTTAATTTCTCAAAAAATTCTGTACACAAAAAGAAACACTTTCCTTAAACAGAAAGTGTTTCTTTTACTCATTTTACATTTCACCAGTTTTTTCTTGATACGTTTGCAGTTGATACATGTCGTAATAAGTTTCTTTATTCTCAATCAACTGATCATGCGTCCCATGTTCGATGATTTGTCCGTTTTTCATTACTAAGATCAAATCAGCATCTTTGATGGTCGACAATCTATGAGCAATAATCAACGATGTCCGGCCTTTACGCATGTTTGCCAACCCTTTTTGAATTTTCTCTTCTGTTTCTGTATCGATGTTAGCAGTAGCTTCATCAAGAATCAAAATACGAGGTGAGCGTAAAATCGTTCTGGCAAAACTGATCAGTTGTTTTTCTCCCGCAGATAAACTCGCTCCGCGTTCGATTACTTTTGAATGGTAACCTTGGTCCATTTCTTTGATAAAGTCATCGGCATAAACGAATTCTGCTGCATTCTTCACTTCTTCTTCCGTATATTCCCCGCTGTACATGCGAATATTGTCCAAGATCGTTCCGTAAAATAAGAAACTGTCCTGTAACACCAATCCCATTTTACTGCGCAGCTCTTCTACAGGAATGTCTTTTAAAGAATGCCCATCAATTGTGATGTCCCCATCAAAATAATCGTAAAAGCGCATCAATACATTAATGATTGAACTTTTACCAGATCCCGTCTGACCGACTAAAGCCACCGTTCCACCCGGTTTCACTTCAAAATTGATATCACGCAAGACTTGTTTTTCTCCGTCATAAGAAAAATTCAAATTGCTGACACGAATATGTCCTTCAGTGATTCTAGCTTCACTATCAGCGTTGGTTGTCGGAGCCAGTTCATTATTGTTCAATAATTCTTTCACTCGGTGCCCAGAAACAATTCCGTCTTGTAATGAACTCAAGCTGTTCATCATATGGCTGATGGGTTGGAAGAATGAGCGCGAGTAAGAGGTAAAAGCATAAACCAGCCCGATATCTACAGCACTTTGGTTCCAATCTTGGTAACCAAAAATAATTAAGACTGCGACTAAAGCAAGGGATTCAATAACATTGATAGCCGGAGCCAATAGCAAAGCATTCATACTGTACATTGACCGGCGTGACACAACGTAATCTTGATTGACTTCATCAAATTCATCAATCAATCTTTTTTCTTGATTGTATTTTTGAATGATGCTCATCCCACTGATGGATTCACTCAACTTTGCATTCAATTGACTCAATACCCTTCTCATTTGCCCATATACTAATGTACTTCTTTTACGGTAAACTCCTGCGATCCAAACAATAAATGGAATAAACAGGACAAATACCAAAGCCATCCTCCAGTTCAAAGCAAACATCGCGATTCCGATTGAGATAACATTGAATAGTCCGGTAGCAATCGTTAAAAAGACTGTCCAAAACTCTTTAATGGTCTCAGTATCGTTAGTTACTCGTGAAACCACTGTACCGGCAGGCGTTTGGTCAAAGTAGCGCATCCCAAGAGTCACCACTTTTTGGTACAATTGGTTTCGAATATTTCCAACTGTTCTTTCAGATGCTGTATTAAACAAAAAATCTTTAGCATAATCTGAAGCTGCTTTCAGCAATGTCAAAATCCCATAAAAAATAACGATCCGTACGGTGATCTCCATAGTAGCCGTTCCGTCTGTCAAATACGTATCAATATAGCGTTGGATAATAATCGGTAAATATGCAGCTATAGCCGATCCAGCAGCTAAAAAGATAAAGGAAACAGTGTAAAACCACTTAAATGGTTTTGCAAAATGAAACAACGTTTTTAAAATACTAAAGGATTCTTTGAGAGAGAAAGAAGTTTGTTTTTGTGCTTCCATATTATACTCCCTCCTTATCTAGCTTCATTTCCAATTGTTGTTTGTGGTACATATCGTTGTACCATCCTTGTGTGTAAATCAATTCTTGGTGTGTACCTCGCTCATTGATAGTGCCGTTTTCCATCACAATGATTTCATCTGCGTGCATGATAGAACTGATACGATGAGCAGAAATGATTGTTGTTTTATGGCTTCTTTCTTGTTTCAATGAAGTTAAGATAGCCTCTTCTGTATGTGCATCTACTGCAGACAAAGAATCATCTAAAATCAAGCACTCAGATTCTACAGCTAATGCACGAGCAATAGCGATCCGTTGCTTTTGTCCTCCCGACAGAGAAACACCTCGTTCACCGACTTCCGTATCGTAACCATTCGGAAATTGAAGAATATCTTCATGAATATTAGCAATTTTAGCGTACTTCTCCACTTCTTCTTGTGAAAGACGCGGGTTCCCAAATCGAATATTTTCTCGAATCGTTGTTGAAAACAAGAAGTTTTCTTGGGGAACAATAGCGATTCCTTTTTTAAGAGACTCTAAACTGTAGTCTTTGTTATCAATATCGTTATAAGCCACTCGGCCTTCGTATTGATCATAATCGCGCATCAATAATTTGTAGATCGTACTTTTCCCAGCACCTGTTCTTCCGACAATCCCCAACAAGTTTCCTTGATTTACTGTGAAAGAAACATCAGTTAAAGCAGCCTGAGTATCTTCTGGATAAGTAAAAGATCGAATATCAAATGCAATATCGCCATCCAGAGCTCCCAGATGTGGATTTTCTTTTTCAACAATAGCAGGTTTATAACTTAATAAAGCATTTACTCTGTCATAAGCCGCACTTCCGCGCTCCAGCGTATTGATCAGACCACCAACTGCCAATAATGGCCAGCGCATCATTCCAATGTAACTCATAAACGCAACTAAATCTCCAATCGAGATTCGTCCGATCTGTACGAAGTTTCCGCCAACTAGTAAAGCAATGACGTAAGTCAAACCCATCACGATTTCAATACTAGGATTCAAAGCTGCTTTTAATTTATAAACACTTTGGTTTTCATCCACTACATGCCTTGTCTCATTTTTGAAAGCAGAAAAATCTTCCTCTTCTTCTCCAAGAGTCTTCAATACCTTCATTCCTGTCACACTTTCTTGAACATGGTCATTCATGGAAGAAAAAGCCTGCAGAGCTCCGCGATAACGAGAATGAATCATTTTCCCCAAACGAGTAGAAACGACGATCAAAATCGGAAACGGCAAAACAGCAGCCAGCGTTAGTTGCCAATCAATAAAAAAGAACATTGAAAACAGCGTTACTCCGCCTAAAGACAAGGCATCCGTCAATGTCAACACTCCATCAGCAGCCACAAAACGAATCGCTGCTAAATCATTGGTCGCATGCGCCATCAAATCTCCAGTACGGTATTTGTGAAAAAATTCTGCGTCCATTCGAGTAAAAAAAGAAAACAATCGATTACGAAGAATCGACTCAATCAACGTTGAATTTCCGAATAAAGCCATTCTCCATCCATAACGCAACGCGTACATAATAAGTGCAAATAAAACAATCAATCCAACCCACGACAGTAAAATAGGCCATGTCAATGTCCCTTCTACAAAATGGTCAATGACTGTCCCAATAATTTTAGGATTCATAACTTGCAGTATGGCACAAATAATCAATGCCACAACACCAAATGTGTAGCTCTTCCAGCGCAGCTTGAAGAACCATCCATATTTTTTAAACGTAGAAAACATTTTTTCAATCCTTCCTTTTTCTATTTTCATTTCCATCCGTATTTCATCTTTTCCCACAAAAAAGAACAACTAGAAATCTTTCCTATTTGTTCTCAATAGCAGCACCTTTATTATTCGACTAAAATAATTATTCAGCTCGTCAAAAAACGTCCAGCTCCAGAATAGCATAAGCATAACGCTTACCACAAGTAAGCTTCATTAATTTGTCTTAAACTGGACTGAAAAAGAAGCTGACTTCTACAATGAAGTCGCTTCTTTCATAGAAATATTCATCGTTATTAAAAAAAGCAGATTCGCTTATAACATAACTTAGTAGTCGCCATTTGATGGATGAACGATATTTTAGTGAATTTTATTATCTTTTGCACTTCTGATTTACCCGTCTATTCGATAAGTTTTGTTTAAAACGTCATCAGTTGTTAAAATATAAAAACCATTTTCTTCAGACCATTCAGCGTAAAGAATATCTTCTAAGGAAAAGTATCCTTTTCTTTCTAAATTTTCCATCAACCAAGCTCGTTCTAAATCATGCGTCTGAAGAACTCTATTTTGTATGACGCCTTCGTCTATTACCATAATAGACATGACTTTATCGTCGTCTGATTCTTTGATCAGACTAACTTGTCCGGCGTTTTCCAATACCACATGTCTGGCATTTTCTACTGAGAAACACTGTTGCTGTCTTAGCATCGTTCTCAATTGTTCTAATTCAATATGATTTTTAGACAGCTCTTTTACGTTTAGAACGCCATTTTTTATCAGTATAGAAGGTTCTCCTTTTAATAAATGATTGATTTTGTCGTTTTTTTGAACGACTCGTTCTATAAGATAAATCATTACGGCCCATAACACCAATGCGAACAGCAAATGTCCAACGCCCACTTTGTCATCGTAAATGGATTCCTCTAAAATTCCGCCTAATACCAGTGTATAAACTAAATCGAATGGAGTAATATTGGATAATGATTTTTTTCCTATCAACCGAACGACGATCAATAGACCTAACAATCCAAATATTAATTTAAGAGCTATCGATATGAGCATACCCTTTCCCACCTTAATTACACTTTTTGATTGTTTCCATTAAGTAGAATAGTATCAATCACTCCCTTAATTTTTCGTAAATAACTACAGGAGCAATAACATATCCATCCTATCCTATTTATATCACTTTTCTCTTGATAACCCCTCTTTTATGCTCATAACTTGGAAATGTCTTATTCTAGGAAGAGAGCCGGCTATTTCGTGCCTCTTTTGGAGTAACGCTTATGTTGGTAGAAAGCTCCCAGAGTTACGCTAACTACAAAAATGACCGTTACCATAAAGATTTGAGCCCAATTCATATATTGATCTTTTACATATTGCACAATCATCATTGTGACTATCACGATGATTGTAAGCTCTAAAATTCCTTTGATTTTGCTTTGCATTCTGCATCTTCTAACTCAATAATTGATTAAATCACATGCTTTCCGTATGTGTTTTTCATATGCATCTAGACCTTGCTAAATTCTTTGCTGATCTCTAGCTTTCATTTTGTCTAGTTCCTTCTGTACAGCTTTTTGTTTTTTATCATGACCACTTTCCCATATACCTGCTAATGTGAACAAACCAAGAAACGGCATCAATACGTCTCTTATTGAAAACTCCAGTACTCCTTCTAAAACGAAGAAAATCACTAACCCGATAAAAGCAATTGGAAATACGAAACCTAATGCTTTGTATTCTTTATATCCAAAGTAATACTGTAGACCGAATACCGCTATTAAAGGAACCAGAATATATATCGTTAATAAATCCATTATTGCACCTCTTTTTTATATTTTTCAATAATTTCATTTGCATTATCTAAGCTGATTTTATCTTCTATCACCATTTGCATAATTGAACTGACAAATGGATCCTTTTCTTTATCTGAATATAATCTCACTTTATTAATCACTCGGTCTAGTCTCAATCTTACAGTTGGATAACTGACCTCATATACTTTTGCTAATTCTTTTAAAGATCCAGATGCTAAAATCAACTGTCTGATAAACTCTTTTTCGTCTTTTTCCAAATTATCAAACCATGGGTAATTCTCCATACTCGTCTCCTTTTTTAAAAATTATTTACTTTTATTTTAACATTATTAAAAATTATTTCAATATTTTTATTAATATTATTAAATTTTTGTCCTTTTCATGGATCGAATGCCAATATGTATTCGATCCATGAAAAGGACAAAAAAAACCTCAAGATTTTTTCTCGAGGTTTTATGCTTGATTTAAATAATTTTTTATTTGGCTATACAAATTCTCAGCAGATTTTTTTTCTGGCGAATTGTTATATTCAGTCGAATGAAAAAATATCATTTCTATCTCATTCAAAAAGTTTTGGAACAGCTCTTTTTTTCTTTCACAGCTGATTTTTTTGGAACCTTGGATCATTTCAAAATTTAGTTCAAAGTCTTTTATTCCCATTATTCACTTCTCCTTTGTTTCCATCCACCGATTCAATAAATTGTCTCAAGGATTTCTTAATATTGCTTGATTAACAAATTCAATAATAAGGGACTTTACTCTTATACCTTACGTTATTTTCTAGCAGAAAGATAGGGGCTAGGATAAAAAAACAAAAAAAAATAAAGTCAATGTCACGGAAACCACATAAAGTGAATTCTGCATCATCGACCTTACTACCTATATTTGATTCTATTCCTGCAAAAGCTTAGTGAATAGCTCCTCCAACTTGTTTCAAGTCTTCCTTGCCATCAAATTCTACAACAGCTTCAATAGCTGCTGTTAAGCCTTTTGTCATATCTGACAGACTCATAGCTGGCTGACCAGGTTTGTCTACAACTTGTTCTGGAATATAAGGAACATGGATAAATCCGCCTTTTATTTCAGGGAAGTTGGTGTGAATCATGTATTGAACTTGGTACATGATATGATTGCACACAAACGTTCCAGCTGTATTTGATACGGCTCCCGGAATACCGGCATTTTTTATCGCTGTTACCATAGCTTTGACGGGTAATTGAGTGAAGTAAGCTGCATCACCGTCTTCTTTGATAGGAGCATCAATTGGCTGGTTTCCTTCATTGTCCGCAATGCGTGCGTCATCGACGTTTATGGCTACACGCTCAGGAGAAATCTCAAATCTTCCCCCAGCTTGACCAATGCTTAATACGTAATCAGGTTGAAAATCTTCGATAGCTTCTTTTACTACCTCTGCTGATTTATTGAAAACTGTTGGAATTTCCAACTTTTTAATTTCGGCACCATTAATAGTATCAGCTAATCCTTTTACAGCTTCCAATGCAGGATTGATTTTTTCTCCGCCAAATGGATCGAATCCAGTAACTAAAATTTTCATGTTTAAAATCCCTTTCTTTAAATCGTTTAATATTGGTTGAAATTATACCACTAATCTTACTTTCGAACTAGAGACGCAATCTCCCACATCCTGGAGTTGAGCTGCATGCCTCAGCTCCTCGGAGAAAATCATTTCATTTTTTGAGGATAAAAAGCATCCTCTAAAAATGAAATAGGTTTTTCTGCCGGAGCTAAACGAGGCACTCCACATCCTGGAGTTGAGCTGCGAGGCCTAGCAATGAAGCAACAAAGATACCTTTTGGGATTGAAAAGAATCCCAAACAATTTTCCGTGATTTTCTCATCAAGCCAGAACAGCAATCTCCATATCCTTCTTTTAAAATGCCCAGAAGTACATTAGGGCTATGTGGACAACGATCATGATCAGGGCTAATGGTGTTTGTTCTTTGATAACACCTGATTCGTTTTTCATTTCTAATAGCGCTGCTGGCAGTGCGTTGAAGTTTGCTGCCATTGGAGTCAATAGTGTTCCACAGAATCCTACTGTCATAGCTAGAGCTCCTGCAATTACAGGATCTCCTCCTTGTGCAATAACAAACGGAACCCCGATCCCTGCAGTAATGACTGTAAATGCTGCAAATGCATTTCCCATGATCATTGTGAAAATGACCATTCCTAAACAATAAGCAACGACTCCTAAGAAGCGGTTTCCTTCAGGAAGCACTGTTGAGATTCCTCCAGCAATTACTTCTCCAACGCCTGCAGCTGTGAAGATCACTCCTAAAGCTGCTAACAATTGAGGCAAAATACCTGTTGTCCCAACTTGTTGAATCATCCGGTTGCTGTCATCCATAACTGTTTTTGGAGTTGCTTTCGTGACGAGCATACCTGTCAGTAAAGAAACTACTGCACCAATACCGATTCCAACTTGTCCGCCAAGTTCAGTAAATTGTGCCACACTGACCGCAACTGCAGCTAATACAACAACTGGAAGAAAAATCCAATTACCGATACGGTCACTAGCTTTTCCGGCTTTAGCCTCTTCGATTGGACGAACATGACCAAGTTTGACTTGCTTCAATAAAGTCAGGACACCAATCACTAATAGCATGATCCCACTTAAAGAATATGGAATGAAGTTTCCTATAGCAAATATTACACCTAACAAAAGCCAAAATACAGTAGTGCCTAATCTAGTCGGATGCGTTTTATCTACAAATACTGAACCAGCAGTGTAGATCAATAAAAATCCAGTTAAAATAAAGAAAAATTCCAATAAATTATTGATCGTTGATTCCATTGACTACTCAGCTCCTTTTTCAGTTGGATTTTTACCGTATTTATTTTTTAATTTTCTATCAAACAATATGTTTGAAGTAGCTACAAAAGCCAATGCAATCAGAGCTACTGGAATAGAAGCTTGCGCAACTGCTACAGCGGAGATATCATAGCCCAGTGATTTCATCGTTCCTGCAATCAATAACACTCCTGAAGCTGCAATAAAAGTGTTTTGAGCAAAGAAATTTCCATAATTTTCTGTGGCAGCTGAACGAGCTTTGATACGCTCAACATCCTGTTCATCCAGTTCTCCATATTTAGCTTCTGCAGATGCTTGAGTCATCGGCTCGATAAGAGGACGAATAAATTGAGTTTGTCCTTGCATGCGGATAGAGAATAATCCAGCCATTTCCCGGATAACCATATAAAGAGACAACATACGTCCAGGAGTCAATCCTTTGATTCTTTCAATCAGCTTTACAGCTTGTTGACGCAAACCGAAACGCTCAGATATTCCAATCATCGGCAATGTCAATAAGAACAACGTAACTAAACGATTAGCTACGAAAGCTTCTCCAAGTAAAGATATGAATTCTGTAAATGATATTCCCGAAACCAAAGCTGTTGCTAGAGCTGCTATTAAAACAACCGCAATAGTATCGAATTTAAATATAAAACCGACAACGATAATGGCGATTCCAATTAATTTAATAATTTCCACTGCTTCCCACTTCTTTCTTCTTTATTATTATGTACGCTTTATTCATATTTATGAATAAGCGTTAATAAACAGATTAAAGATATCTTAGAAGGTTTGCAACTTTTTTTTGACTGAAAACGTATTTATTTGCATATTTTTTTCATTTCAAATTTTGGTATAGGTGAAATATTATACAAAAAAGAACCCTAGAATGGAAAATACACTTTTCATTCTAGGGTTTCTTTTCTTAAATTCAGGCCTGAGTTCTCACTCCAAATAATTGGTCTTTCAATATTAAATGAATCGTTATCATACCTGTAAATGAGTATTTAAAGAGTAGATTGTTTTATTTTCTTAATTTATAGTTGAACCAGTCAAAATGGGCTTCGTTCTGACTCTTTTCTCCATTACCAGTTGCATACAATCCAAATACGTTTCCAGTGAAGCCGCCTGAGACTTCTGTAGCCAACAACCCGCACTCACCACGTCCCAGATGGACAATCTCGCCATCAGGAGAAATGATTTCAAATTTATACCATTCAGAGTCAGCTAGGATACGTAATTCAATAGAGTCTTCTTCATAACCGAAACTTTTTTCGATCACACTTATTGAACCAACATTTTTTCTCAAAAATACTTCCTGTTTATCATTTACAGTTCTTAAACCAATTTCATAATGATAGTGTTCATTAGCAAATACCGTCAATCCAGCTTCTTCAGAGTGTTGCGGTTTAAAATGCAGCAATGTTGATATTTCACAATCAAAATGTTCTTGGCGACGCCCAACAAACGTATGCCTTGCAGTATCCCGTAACGTTGCTGGAGAACCGATCAGACTCAAGGTACCATCTTGCTCGTTCAGCACGTAATTCTCTTCTATTGGATTTCTTCTATAAATCCATTTGTGATCTAATACAGATTGATTAAAATCTTCTCTTTCTTTCCAATCGAAACGCTGTACTGATGTGATGGAATCATGCTCGATTTCTTCCCCGATCATACCGTTGTCTCCCACTATAGGCCAACCGTCTTCTGTCCAAGTAACCGGTGCTAAAAATGTCTCCCGACCTAAATGATGTTTTCTTGGATAACCAATGGGCCTAAACGCCAAGAATATAGCCCACCAAGAACCATCTATGTGCTGCACTAGATCGGCATGACCTGTAGCTTGTATCGGATGATCCTTACTACGATGTGTCAATATAGGGTTCCCTTCGTAACTTTCAAATGGACCATACGGATTTTTGCTTCTGGAAATCGTCAACATGTGCCCATATTCTGTTCCGCCTTCTGAAATCATTAAGTAATAGTACTCTCCTATTTTATAAAGATGAGGCCCCTCCGGATACGCACCACCAGTTCCTTCCCATATAAGTTTACGTTCAGAAAGATATTTCCCTGTCTGCACATCAATTTCTACTTGATAGATACCCGGCTTCTCGCCAACACCGCCAGTTCCAGTCAAGTAGCATTTCCCGTCTTCATCAAAGAAGAATGAAGGATCGATTCCTTGGTTGTCTTCAAACCAAATAGGTTCTGACCATGGTCCAGCCGGATCTGTAGCCGTAACGTAGAAATTTCCGCCTTCTAATACATTTGTGGTCACCATATAAAACACGCCATCATGATAGCGTATCGTAGGCGCATAAATACCGCAAGAACTTGGTGTCTCGTTCAATGGCAGCTGCTTTGGTGTAGTTAAGCAATGACCTATTTGTTCCCAGTTCACAAGATCCGTGCTGTGAAAAATTGGTACACCTGGGAAATATTCGAATGTACTGGTCACCAAATAAAAATCATTTTCTACTCTGCAAATACTTGGATCTGGATAAAAGCCACTGATAATCGGGTTTTTAAATTTCATTTCATATCTCCTTTATCATTTTATAGCTTGATTATCCAAGAAAACGCTTTCTATTTATACTGTTAAAATAAGCTCTTTTGTAGTAAAAAATAGCTTGCTGACTTTAGTCAGCAAGCTATTCGTTTAATTCAGTTGCGCACCGTTTGATGCAATCACATTTTTATACCAATAGAAGGAATCTTTCTTAAGACGATTCAATGAACCTGATCCATCATTTTGACGATCTACGTAAATAAATCCATATCTTTTTGCCATTTCTCCCGTTCCTGCACTGACTAAGTCAATACAGCCCCAAGAAGTATACGCAATCAAGTCTACTCCGTCTTTTATGATCGCATCCCGCATAGCTTCTATGTGTTCCTTTAAGTAAGCGATCCGATAATCATCATGAATTTTGCCGTCTACAACTTCGTCAACAGCTCCCAATCCGTTTTCTACGACCATTAAAGGAACTTGGTAACGATTGTATAAGGTGTTTAGTGATGTCCGTAACCCTATCGGATCAATTGCCCATCCCCATTCAGACTCTTTTAAATAAGGATTCTTTTCACTTATCATTGCGTTGCCGTTATTCTTTTTACCCGTTTCTTCATAACTTGCGGCACCAGATGAGTAATAACTGAACGAAATGAAATCAACCGGATAAGCCGCTAATATTTCTTCATCTCCTTGCTCTACTTCAATATGAATACCCTTTTCTGCAAAATAAGCCAACTTATTATCAGGATAATATCCTCTGACTTGAACATCTGTGAAAAAATGCTTTTCTTCTTCTTTTTGTATTGCCGTAAAAACATCTTCAGGCTTGGAAGACAATGGATAGACAGGCGCATAGGCAATCATACACCCTATTTGACTTGTTGAATCAATCAATTTAGCCTCCTTAGTTGCCAGCGCACTCGCAACAAATTGATGATGAAGCGCTTGGTACATCACTTCTTCTGGATTTTCACCTTCATCAGCCGCTGAACCAATTGAGATTTGAGGAATAAACGTCGCCATGTTGATTTCATTAAACGTCAGCCAATAATTTACTTTCCCTTTGTATCGTTCAAATAAAGTTGTTGCAAAACGAACATAGAAATCAACTAATTGACGGTTTTTCCATCCTCCATAATGATCCACTAAGTACTGAGGCATTTCAAAATGAGAGATAGTCACTAAAGGTTCTATGTCATATTTGTCTAATTCATCAAAAACTTTATCATAAAAAGCTAACCCAGCTTCATTCGGTTCAGTTTCATCTCCATTTGGAAAAATTCTTGTCCAGGCGATGGATAAACGAAAAATCGAGAAACCCATTTCTGCAAATAAAGCAATGTCTTCTTTATAGCGATGGTAAAAGTCTATTCCCACATGTGAAGGATGATAATCTCCTACCCCTCTAAAACGCTCTTTCATATCGCGAGAACACGTCAGCCCGTCAATTACTGATGGACCTTTTCCATCAACGTTCCAAGCACCTTCAAATTGATTCGCAGCAGTTGCGCCGCCCCACAGAAAGTTTTCAGGAAATACCTTTGGTTGATTCATTGATTACATTCCCCTCTCTTCTATTTTAAAATTGCTCCATTGGATGCAATGACATCTTTGTACCAGTAGAAACTTTTCTTTTTGTAACGTTCTAGTGTTCCTGTCCCATCATTATTGCGGTCTACATAAATGAATCCATAACGTTTTTTCATTTCTGCAGTAGAAGCACTTACTAAATCAATACAACCCCAAGAAGTGTAACCCATGACTTCTACGCCATCTTTAATGGCTTCGCCTACTTGAACCAAGTGATCATTCATGTAATCAATCCGATAATCATCATAGACCGTTTTATTGCCGTTTTCGTCAGTAATCAACTCATCTACTGCTCCCAGACCGTTTTCCACAATGAACAATGGTTTTTGGTAACGATCATAGAAATCGTTTAAGGCAATATATAAACCTTTCGGGTCGATTTGCCATCCCCACTCTGATGCTTCTAAATGAGGGTTAGCGATTCCTCCCATAATATTTCCTTTTCCTTTATTGTATTTCTCAGGGTGTGCCGATTGAGCAACACTCATATAGTAACTGAATGAGATAAAGTCGACCGTGTTTTCAGCCAAAAGTTCCTCATCACCTGATTCAAAATGAATCGAAATGTCATTGTCGCGGAAGAAACGTTTGATGTAATTAGGGTACTTTCCGCGTACATGGATATCAGAGAACAAGTAGTTTTGTCGCTCTGCATGCATTGCTGCCACAACATCATCTGGATTAGGTGTCATTGGATACGTTGGCATAGCGATGACCATACAGCCGATTTGGAAATCTGGATTAATTTCTTTCGCGATTTTTGTTGCAGACGCACTAGCAACCAATTCATGATGAACAGCTTGGTATAAATCTTGTTTAGACAGTTCTTCAGGTGGAGTCAGGATTCCACCACTCATGAATGGAGCATGCAAGACTGAATTGACTTCATTAAACGTCAGCCAATACTTCACTTTGTCTTTGTACCGAGTAAATACAGTTCGTACATAATTTTCGTAAAAACCAATTAATTTTCTATTGGTCCAACCATTGTACTCTTTCGATAAATGCAGAGGTGTTTCGTAGTGTGATAACGTTACTAATGGTTCGATTCCATATTTATGCAACTCATCAAATACTCTATCGTAAAAAGCTAAACCTGCTTCATTCGGCTCACTCTCATCTCCATTTGGGAAAATACGCGACCAGGCAATAGATGTGCGATAAACTTTGAAACCCATCTCTGCAAAAAGTGCGATGTCTTCTTTGTAACGGTGATAAAAATCAATACCTTCTAATTTCAAATTGTCTTCTGTCGGACCATCTGTAATCGGCCCAAAACCTCCTTGTGGGGTAACGTCTTGTACAGATAATCCTTTTCCGTCTACATTATATGCCCCTTCATATTGATTAGCAGCTGTTGCGCCGCCCCATAAAAAGTCTCTTGGAAATTCTGTTATCATCTATTTTTCTTCCTCTCTCATTCTTTTTGATTGTTTTTTAAATCAGTTTCTACCTAGCCTACAATGGACAATAAATAATCTCCATTTGTTAAGTCTCTATCTTTAGTAGACAAAATGTCTGTATAGTCGTTTGTGTTTGTTACTATGACTGGAGTAATCGTTTCATAACCTTTACCACGAACGACATCTAAATCGACACTTAACAACAATTGACCAGCAACAACTTTATCGCCTTGTTTAATATGAGCTGTAAATCCTTCACCTTCTAGTTGAACGGTATCCATTCCAACATGAATCAAGATCTCTGTGCCATTTTCTGTTGTGAGTCCTACAGCATGAAGAGTTGGAAACAATATCGTAATGGTCCCATTGGCAGGAGCATAAACTTTTCCGTCTATTGGTTGAATCGCAATACCTTTCCCTAAAGCTCCTGTAGAAAATGCTTCATCTTTGACTTGAGACAATTCAACCGTTTCTCCAGTCATCGGACTAGCAATCAAATCTTTTTCAGCAACGTTTTGACTATTTTTAGTTGCTGATACTGAAACAGTTGAATCAGTGGTCATACCATTTGTTGATGTGCCAGTTGTTTCAGTTGCTGTTTCTTCATATAAAGTAGGAACTTTTGTAAAGTACATCAATACGAATCCTAAAACTAACCCCACTAAACTTACAATCACTGCTGCCCAGAAATTAAAGGTATTGACTCCTGATGGATCAATAGCCGCTGGTAGAGCAAACAATCCTAATCCCCCTATGTTGTATCCAGTTAATTGGAATACTCCTGCAAGAACACCCGTTACAGCCCCAGCAATACAGCTTAAGATAAATGGTTTTTTCATTGGTAAAGAGATACCGTAAATAGCTGGCTCTGTTACCCCAAAGAAACCAGAGATGATTGCCGGGATACTCAATTGTCTCACTTTTGCTTCTTTTGTCTTCAACGCAATAGCGATGATGACACCTGTTTGAGCAAATGAAACTCCTAATACCGTTTGAAGCAAAGTATCAAATCCCATAGTGGATAAGTTGTTGATGGCAATTGGAATAAAACCCCAATGTAAACCAAACATTACAAATACTTGCCAGAAACCACCCATAATTGCTCCAGCAATTGCTGGGCTAAAATTGTATACAGCTGATACTCCTGATCCAATCAAGGTTGCTGCCCATGTAGCAATTGGTCCGATTGCTAAAATCGTTACCGGTACAACAATCAATAGAGTAAGGAAAGGTACTAAGAATAGTTTTACTACATCTGGAATGATTTTTTTCATTGCTTTTTCAACTTTTGCTCCAAAGTAAGTAGCCAAAATGATCGGCACTACTGAAGAAGCATAGCTCATCAAGATGACTGGCAACCCTAGGAAAGTCATATAGATTGGTGACTCAAAGATCGTTCCCGCAAATAATGTATACAAAGGTTCAACATCTGCTGGGTTCACTAAGCTTGGATAAAGCATCGCTGCAGCAATCGCCATCCCTGTAAAAGGGGTCAATCCAAATCGTTTACTTGCTGTGAAAGCTAAGAAGATAGGTAAGAAGTTAAATAATCCATCCCCTGCAGCTTGAATCAATAAGTAAGTTCCGCTAGTTTGTGCTACACCAAAAGCCACTAGTACTGCAGCTAAACCTTTCAACATCCCAGTAGCAGCTAACGGACCTAAAATCGGTTGGAAAATTTTAGAGATCATATCAATGAACTGATTAAAGACACTTCCTTTTTCTCCTTCATCAACTGGAACTTCTCCCTCAGTGTTCAAATTACCCACTTTAGCAACAGCGTTGTAAACATCAGGTACATGATTCCCAATGACCACTTGATATTGTCCGCCGCTTTGGATAACAGTTACGACCCCTTCTCTTTTCTTCAAGTAAGCTGTATCCGCTTTACTTTCATCTTTTAATTTGAAGCGAAGTCTTGTAATACAATGTGCTAAACTGCTGACATTCTCTTTTCCGCCGACATGATCTAATATATCTTTTGCTAATTCTTCATATTTCATTTTAATCCCTCTTTTTAAGTTTATTTGGTAAAAATAAAAACCTAAACGGATAGCATACTAAGAGCGCAATTCTGCTTTGCTCTTACTTACTATCTGCTTAGGTTTTGCCTGATTGAACAGTAACAATCCTTTAAGATCAGATTTAATTAGTTATATATGATTTACTACTCGATGGATGTGAATGGTTAAGTAAATTTTTTCATCTGGAGAAACTTGAAATTGATAGCTCTCTGAAATATACACAGCTATTTTTTCTGTACATTTTAGCGCATCCGGGTAATTAGATTTGACCTGTTCAAGTAAAAAGGTATCTTGGGAAGTTGGATAAGTTTCTTTAGAGACTACTCGTTGACTAAAGTACTGCAAATGAGTCATAAATCGATTATAAGAAATCGATTCTTCTTCAAAAACAATTCCGAAATGCAACCGAACGATATTTAAAATATCTTGTACTATTCTGGTTACTTTGATTGTTTCTTCGATCAGTTGACCTTCTTTTTGAGCATTTACAAAATGCAATGCAATTGAAGCTGCTTCGTCTGCATCAAGTGCTGTACCCGTATATTTTTCAATAATAGCTAAACTTTCTTTCCCTAATTCATACTCTCTTCGATAAAACCGTCTAACTTCCCAAGCTAATGGGTTTTTCAAATTAATTCCTTCAGCTGTTCTTTGGATAGCGTAGTGTATATGATCTGCTAAAGTAAGGTAAACATTTGAATCAAAAGTCTGTTGTAGATCTTGCTCGGCTTTAACAACAATAGCAAAAACGGCATCTGATTCTTCAACTGGAAGAGTTTGGTATACAGCTTTTAAATATTCTGCTGGTTCATCTTCTTGAATAACAAATTTCTTTTCAATGAACTCTTCTTCGATGGCATCTCCAGATTTTTTTTGAAAACCGATTCCTTTACCCATTACAATCATTTCGGATTGTCCTTTTGTTTCGGCAAGCACAACATTATTGTTAAATACTTTTTTTACTCGCATGCAGCAAACATTCCCCCTTTCAATAAAAAAAACCTAAACTGATACCAAATGACAAAAAATTATCATTTCGTAACAATTTAGGTTTTGCCTGCACAACCAGTAACAATCCTTAAAAAGATAATACCATGTAACTTTTTGTTATGCAAGCCCTTTCTTTTTTATTTTTTAGTCTTTACACTGTGATCTCGATCCAATTCCCTTCAGGATCTTCTACCACACTTTCGTAATAACCGTCACCTGTTGTACGCGGTTTTCCTTGGCAGGTGTAGCCATCTTTGATCAACTGCTCTGTCAGTTGGTCCACTTTTTCTTTACTGCCTACTGAAATGGCCAAATGCGCCCATCCTAACATAGCTGGTTCATGAGCTTCTGTGACATCAGTACGCGACATCAATTCCAATCGAGCTCCTTCTGCAAATGTCAGAAAATAAGATTTAAAACCTTTAGCAGAATTATGATACACGTCATTTGATGTAGCACCAAAATAGTTGCAATAGAATTTTTTTGCAGTTTCCAAATCTTTTACCCATAGTGCGATGTGTTCAATATGCATAGTGTACTCTCCTATTTTATTCTCGTATTTTTTATTGCTATACTAATTGCAATCGTTACCAATAGTATAATGAAAAAAAGACTCATTGTCATGGTTAATTCTGTCAGTAATAAGGAGCATGTTTATTATGATTAAAAAATATACCTTTGATTTGAATTTAGATAGTTTATGGCTGACTGTTTTTCTACTGGTGCCAAGTGTTGTCTGGTATTTCTTCCCTGCTCCTAATGATGTATTAAGAACAGAATCCGTCACTCCTATTTCCGATACGGCAGCCTCTGTTAGTCAAGTTATCTTTATCGGAATATTATGCTTCACAGTAAATGTTGCTGCTCCAAAACGTAATGTTAAATCTAAACCAATGATTTCGACTATTCTTTCTTGTTCTGTTTATTATCTTTCCTGGTTCGTTTATTACATTGGAATTGTTAATTTCGCAGTGATTCTGGCTTTAACCCTTGCTCCTTGCGCCGCTTTTCTTTTCTATGCCTTGGAGAAAAGAAATCACATAGCGCTTTTTCCGATGGGAATTTTCACGTTCTGCCACATTGTGTATGGTGTAGTCAATTTTCTATAAAGATTAATTCAATAAAACAACCTTTGCCGCAAAAGCAAAGGTTGTTTTCTGCTTATTCTGCTTATTCTTCTTTTTCTTGAATAGCGCCTTTCAATTGAGCTGGATCAGAAGGAGGATTGTCTAAGATATTTCTGACCTCGTCTAAGTCGGCTTCTACATTCCATAACAAGATGCCTGCCGGTTTATTGTCTTTCAAGTAATAAACCACTTTTCCTTCACCCACTTCGTCGATCATTGTCTCCAGCCCTGAATCCAAAGTACCGATCGCTTTCCATGAAATGTCAAATACCACGGAATAAAAGTATGGCGTATACGTATATGGCTCATCCGATCCAGCCATCACTTTACCTACTGTTTCTCCAGAATTTCGGGCATGATCCACATGCTCGATGCGGTTGCTGCCTAAAATCTCATCTGGATAAGTAGCAATATCTCCTGCCGCGTAGATATTTGGATCACTGGTGCGCAAATACTGATCTACAATGACTCCATCGTCTACTTTCAAACCACTATCTTCAGCAAGATCCGTTCGCGGTGAAACTCCTAAACCACTCACAAGAGCGTCTCCTTCGATTTCCTGTCCATCATCAAGAGTCACGATAATCTTGTCTCCGTCTTTTCGGTAAGATTCGGCACGCTTGCCATTCATCATTTGAACGCCAGCTTCTCTAAAAGGTTGTTCATATTCTTTCGTGATTTCTTCAGGGAATTGTTTTTCTCCTAACACCTCTTCAGGATAGACAAAAGTTACTCTCGTTTCGTTTTGAATCAATCCAGCCGCTAGTTCTGTTCCAATGTAACCTCCGCCTACAACAATGATATGATTGTTGTTGCCTGAGTAAGCACGCAACTTGCGATAATCTTCCCAGCTTCTAAAGAAAATCGCACGATCATCATCTGGTCCTTCAATTTCGATAGGCTCGCTACCCGTAGCTAAAAGCAGCTTATCGTAACTTAAAATTGAACCATCATTCAATCGAACCGTTTTTTGGTCTCGGTTGATTTCCGTGACGGCTGTTTCTAATTTCAACTCCACGCCATTTTCTTCTGTATCTAGAGGAATCTGGTCTTGAGTAAACTCATCATCTGTCCACAGCTTTTTAGTCAATGCTGGACGCGTATAGGGAACATCTTGGTCTGTTGAAATAATGCCGATACTGCCTATTTTATCGTATTCGCGAATCCCTTTGACTGCATATGCGGCGACCATCCCACCTCCAACAATCAAGTAATTATACGGTTGGTTCGCTTGTTGCATATTTTGAATGTTATCTCTTTCTTCGTTTTTCATGTATCTATTCTCCTCTCCATTATCAACTACTTCATATTTTTATATCGTTGCTACTGAACCGGAATCTACTCGGTAATTCGAACCATTTACAAATGAAGCTTTGTCTGAACATAGAAAAGCAATAACGCTGGCCACTTCTTCTACTCGACCTCGGCGTTTTAGTTCCATAAATGGTCTCTTTATATCTAGGAAAGATTCTACCGCTTCTTCTATAGATACATTTAACTCTTTAGCACGATTTTCCATCATGGTATCTGTCATCGGAGACTCAATAAAGGCTGGGGACACAGTATTGACCAACAATCCTTCACGCGCATAAGTCCGTGACAGCCCTTTTGAAAAGGCAATGATTCCAGCTTTAGCACTATCATATGGCAATTCATCGTCATAAGGTTGAACTCCATTTTCAGATGAGATAAAGACAATTCTACCCCAACCGCCATCTCTTAAATCGGGTAAGAATTCTTTTGTTACACGAACTGGTCCGATCAAATTCACGTCCAGAGTATGTTGCCAATCCTCAACAGACAATTCATGGAACAATCCTTGATTACCTGTGATTCCGGCAGAGTGAACAAGAATATCGATTTTTCCGACATCTTTAGCAATCTTATCGCGGAGCTGCTTGATTTCTTCTTCATTAGTAATGTCTGCGGCATAAGCAAACAGTCTGTCATTTTCTCCCAGTTCATTGACCGCTTCTTTTACTTCATCATCTTCTTTTCCAGTCAAAATAACGGTAGCTCCTTCTTCCAAAAGAACTTTTGCTGTTGCTAATCCGATTCCTGAACTCGACCCTGTAATCAGTGCTGATTTTCCTGTAATCCCTAAATCCATCGTTATTGCCTCCTCAGTGAGTGCCCATTTGATTTTATTTGACTGATCCAATACTCTCAGCCGCTTACTATCTAAAATGGTACTATTCTACACAAAGAAAGACAATTTTTACGCTTTTGTAGTTGTTTTCTCTCTACTGGAGCATTCAAGTAGAAAAGGTTGCATAATTTAGAAACAGCAGTTACAATAAACGAATGACAACTTACTTATTGTAAGCCGTCATTCACTTTGAAAGGATGGTTAAAATTGACTAAATTAGGCAAATCGATAGAGTTAAAGCGTGGAGTAACGCTTAAAAACCGTGCAGTAATGGCACCTATGACAAATATGATGAGCTTTTTCGATGGGACTGTTACAAAAGATGAAATCGAATATTATGCACTAAGAAGTGGTGAAGTTGGCGCTGTTATAACAGCTGCTGCTAATGTTCAAGAGATCGGAAAAGGTTGGGACGGTGAAATTGGCGTCTTTGATGACCGACACATAGAAGGTCTCGCTAAACTTTCTGCTGCAATCAAAAAATCTGGTACAAAGTCAATATTACAAATTTTTCATGGTGGTAGAATGACACATTCTTCCATTCTAAAAGGGAAACAACCCGTTTCTGCCAGCGCAGTAAAAGCTGAGCGTCCAGATGCAGAAGAACCAAGAGCATTGACTGAAGCAGAAGTCTTAGAAGTTATCGAAGACTTTAAAGCTGCAGCAGTACGTGCTGTAAAAGCTGGCTTCGATGGTATTGAAATCCATGGGGCAAATACCTATTTGATTCAACAATTCTTTTCTCCACACTCTAACCGCAGAGAAGATCAATGGGGCGGAAGTTTAGAAAAGAGATACTCTTTTGTTGACCGCTTAGTGAATGAAATCATTGAAATCGTAGAGAAAGAAACCAATGAGCCTTTTATTATTGGGTACCGTTTTTCACCAGAGGAATATGAAAACCCAGGAATCCGTTTTGAGGATACCTTATATCTTGTAGACAAGCTTGCTGATAAGGACTTAGACTATTTACACATTTCTATTGGAAATTACAAACAAATTTCTAGATCAGAAAGTTATCAAGATAAATCAATGATTGAGTATATCAACGACAAAATCAATGGAAGAGTTCCTTTAATCAGTGTTGGAGATATCAGATCTGGCGCTGACGCTGAAGACGTACTTCAAAACAGTGAAATGGTTGCGTTGGGACGAGTACTGCTTGCTGATCCTCATTGGGTAAGTAAAGTATTAAGCGGTAGAGAAGACTTGATTCGAGAGTCCGTCACTATAGAAGAGCGTGAAGAACTACGCTTAAACACAGGCGTTTGGGGATTTATGGAAGTCATGATGCCTGAGAGAATCAAGTAATCTTTTCTGCTAACTACCCATACATCAATTTGAATAGTCTGCAATATAAATATTCTGTTACAAAACAACAAAGAGGTTGGGATAAAAATCCCAACCTCTTTGTTGTTTTTATTTTGATTTATTTTACCAATTGAACTAAAAGTTTTCAGCTAATTTGTAAGTATCCATTCCAATGAGTTTAGACTCTAGCACTTGATTGATTTTTTCATGATCCACTGTAGGATAAAGTTCTTTTATCAATTCCAATGTCTTTTGGGCACCTTGATCCATCGAATGTGCTCCTGATAATAAAAGAATGTCCCCCTGTTCCAACTGTGCAACTCCGAACTGCAAGGCTTCGTCTAATTCCTCAAAAAAAGCAACTTCAATCTTGTTTTGTTCCATTACTTTTAAGAACGCTGCTAGCTCTTCCGGAGTAACCTCATCTTTTTTCTCCACATGTGAAGAAGCTGTTGTCAAAATGATTTTTGCGACATTCATTTGATCGAAACAGGCTGCTAACGTTTCAGCGATTTCTGTACTGTGTTCGGGTCCGTTGCTTCCTCTGAGGGCGTGTACAAGGTGCAGTTTATCGTAAGTTAAATGACTGATGGTTTCCATACAAGAGTGGATGTTGTTCTGGTTGAGCAATAAGTCGTCGATCACTTTGAATTCATTGTCATAAAGAATTTGGAATCGTCTCTCGACTCCGCAAAAGTTTTTGATTCCTTGTTGTACTACTTCTATTGGAATGTCGTTGACCAATCCTGTAACCAGAGCCGTAAGTGCATTGTAAATCGAATGGTACCCCGGAACCGACATTTCCAACCTAAAACTCACCGGTTCAATGCGATTTCCACTCAGTGTTTTAAAAGGTTTTTGAATATGAACGGTAAAGGACGGCATCCCAGCCGAGAATTGGATATCTGAAACGCTTATAGTACCGGAATTGTTTTCAATTCCAAATGTAACCACTTGAGCTTCTGTCTGATTCGCTAAAGGAATGAGCAGCAGTTCGTCAATGTTTAAAATAGCTGTACTCATTCTAGGAGCATTCCTTATCAAAGAAGCCTTGGCATCAAAATAAGCTTCAAATGATTCGTGCAATCGGATGTGTTCAGGACTGATATTCATAAAGGCTACTACATCAAATTCCGTATCGTGGACTCGTTTCAATTCTAATGCCGAAGAAGAAACTTCCATAGAGACATGAGTGATCTCTTGATCTCTCATCTTCGCCAAATACTGCTGCAAGTCATAAGACTCTGGAGTCGTTAACTGGCTCATTTCAATCTCTTTATCACACTTGACCAAAATCGTTCCTATTAATCCGGTTTTCAATTGATAAGCTTTAAATATCTCCTCCATCATGTAGGTAATCGTCGTTTTACCATTAGTTGCGGTTACTCCGAACAGACTCATCGATTTAGAAGGATGACCAAAAAAATTACTCGATAACAGAGCTAAAGCTTCTCGGCTATCAGAGACCTTGAGTTGAAGAACACCTATATCTGCAATAAAATTTTCAACGATAATAACTGATGCTCCATTGATTACTGCTTGTTTGGCATATTTATGCCCATCTGTCTTGTGCCCTTTGATACAGACAAATAAAGTATCTGCACTGACTTCTTTTGTGTGATACGCAATTTTTTTGATATCGATTTCATTTAATTTCGCTTTAAGCTGTTCAGGACAGCTAGAGTCGATCTTTACCGATTTCAATAAGTCCTTTAGTTTCATAATGATCGTGACTCCTTCAGTGAGTGTATGAGTAATCTCTCCAACCTATTTTTAGACAAATTACGTCTATTGTTAAATTTTAGTTTACAATCTTCTCTACTGAATGTCATATAATCTGCTCACAGAAAATAAGTAACCAGCGACTATTCTGTATCAAATACAGTCCTCTTGGTACGTTACTGAACCCTATACCATTCTGATTTCTATTGATATAATAAAATCATCAAATACATGCGGAGGTAAAAATGGATTCTAAACTCATTATCATCAGAGGCAACTCTGGAAGCGGGAAAACGACCACTGCTCAACTGCTCCAAAAACAATTTGATTATGAACAAGCCATGTTGATCTCACAAGACACTATTCGAATCGACATTTTAAATACTAAAGACCGACCTTTAAATCCTACGGTAGACCTTGTAAAACTGATGGCTGAATTCGGTAAAGACAAGTATGAATACGTCATCATTGAAGGGATTTTTGCTTCTGTAAGATATAAAGAATTATTTGACGAGTTAATGAATTTGTTTGCTCCACATGTCTATGCGTACTATTATGAGATTCCATTTGAAGAGACTGTTATACGTCACCAAACGAGAGATAAAGTGAATGTTTTTGGTCCTGACAGAATGAAAAAATGGTGGTTGGAAAAGGACTACTTAAATACTGTGAATGAGACTATCATTGATGAGTCGTTCAGCCAAGAAGAGGTATTGGAATTGATGCTGACAGATTTACTGAAGCAATAAGTGTTTTTAACTTGAATTAAATGGAGGTGCTGTAATGATCCTACACGATTTAGATGGGGTTACTTTTAAATTAAGGAAAGCTCGAGATTTCAAGTGGCTGAAAAAATATGGTTCTGCTTTTTGGAGTATTGACGAGACAGGTTCAGGTTGCATTTGTATAGGTATGCAAAACGAGAATCAAAAATATTTTTGTAAAATAGCTGGTGTAGAAACTTTAGAAGCTGACGTCTCGCCTCTAGAATCTGTAAATGTACTGAAGCATTCTGTACAACTATATCAAGATTTGTGTCATCCGAATTTAACAAAAGTGATTGAACATTACGAATATGAAGATATGTATATCGTTGTTTTTGAATGGTCAGATGGGGAGTGTTTATTCGATCACTGGAATTTTGATCAATACAAAACTAACTCCTCCTTGAAAAGCCCTGCTCATAGATTCAACGAATTACCGGTAAAAGAAAAATTAGATGCAGTGACTGTTTTATTTTCATTTTTGACCACTGTCTCAAACGCTGATTACGTAGCAGTCGATTTTTACGATGGAAGCATCATGTATGATTTTTCGACCAAGAAAACGACTATCTGTGACATAGATTTTTTCCAAAAAAAGCCGCTCACCAATACATTAGGTAAACATTGGTTTGGCACAAAACGATTGAAAGCTCCAGAAGAATATGTATTAAACGCACGAATAGACGATGACACAACTGTATTTACGCTTGGTGCTTTGATTTTTAACTTTTTTGGTGAATTTTCCCCATCTGATATTGCTGTGAGGTATGAAAACAACCAATTCTTTCCTTGCTCTTTTGACAAATGGCAACTAAATGAAGAAAGTTATGCTGTGGTATTAAAAGCAACTGGTTTAAATAGGAAACATCGTTTTCGGAATATGACTGAATTTCATGCAGCATGGAATAAAGCTATAGCTCTATAACCTATTCCCTATAATAAGTGTAGACATTACATATCATTGATCTTTCACTTACAAATACAATCATTTTTATTGTTCACTTTCTTTCAGCTTTTAAAAAGCAGCTATGTTAAACTCATAGTAAGAATATTTCTAAGGGGGATAAGAAATTGACAGAGAAAACATTGGTACTACTTAAACCTGATGCGGTAGAACGTAATCTGATCGGCCGTATTTTAGTTGAATATGAAAGAAACGGACTAACCGTTTTAGAGATGAAACTAATGAAAGCCTCTCCAACATTAGCGGAACAGCATTACGCAGAACATGAGGGAAAACCTTTTTTTGACCACTTGGTTGCTTATCTGACAAGAAGCCCCTTAGTTGCCTTAGTGTTAGAAGGAGAAAATGCTATTAGTCGCGTACGAGCATTGAACGGAACTACTGATCCTGCAGATTCTCCCGACAACACGATCCGCGCTCTTTATGGAAAAAGCATGTCTGAAAATACCGTTCATGCCTCCGATTCAACAGAAAGTTCCAAACGAGAAAGAGCGATTTGGTTCGGTTGATTAAGCATGGATAGTTAAAGAAAGCTGCGCCAACAATAAATGTTGGCGCAGCTTTCTTGTAGGATTCAACCTTAACTTTAATCAGTGGTGTATTTCCACCCATGTTCTTCATGGTAAATCATTTGTTTCGACATCCCGCCGTCTACTACAAATTCTTGTCCTGTGATGAAACCTGATTTGCTTTCATCTAATAGGAATTCCACCATGTGGAAAATATCTGCTGGATAACCTACCCTACCTACTAAGTGCTGGGAGTGGTCGCTTGTGGACAATGCCATTGCTTGTTTTTCAAGTTGGAAATCGTTGGTTTCGATCCATCCTGGACTGATGACGTTTACTCTGGCTTTACTACGAAGACTGTTCGCCATGGAATGGGCAAGTGAAAGCAATGCTCCTTTCGAGCTGCTGTAACTCTCATTGTTTTCCATACTTTGGCGATTTCGGGTAGAAGACATCAAAATGATACTGGCAGAATCAGAAAAATATTCCTCAAATTGCTGCGTTAAATAATAGGCCGTTCCCACATTGACTTTCAATACTTCCATAAATTCGTCGTACGTTGCTCCAGAAACTAATCCACCATTGTTGATAGCCGCATTGTGGATAAATCCATCAATCTGATCTGTTCGTTCCGTTACGAAACGGGCAAACTCTTCTAAAACAGTCTGACTTGCCAAATCTCCGTAAAAGAAATGAGTATGAGAAGAAGACAACTCTTTCTCTAAAGCCTCTCCTGCTTCTCGATCACGATCAATTACATACAACTCTGCTTTCCCTGCCAAACTTTCCACAATCGCTCGTCCGATTCCATTTGCTCCGCCGGTAAGTACGATTTTTTTCATCATTATCCCCCCAGTTTATTCAGTGATTCTCTCATTTTTGGTGCTGCAAATCTTTTTTCATCGTCCAAGAACCGCCGTCGTCTTGGTATTCTTTTTTAAATCCACTATTTTCGTAGAGTCTCAAGGCGTTTTTATTCCGTGGATCTACACTCAATGATATAGCAGAATATCCTAAATCTTCAGCTAAATCCATCATTTTAGACAACAAATCTTTCCCTACCCCTATACTCCTATATGAAGTTTCAATCGCCATTCCAAGTTCCGGTGTATTGTTATCCACAAAACCATAACCAGCATTTTCTTGATCCAATAATCTTATCCACACGGCGCCTATAGGATAATTGTTCTCATTCACCGCTACTAAAGCATGGTCATGTTCTTTACCCCAATGGCTTAAATATTTTTCTATCGTTGGTTCTTTCAAAATAGCTAAACTAGGTGCTTCTTGCCCTTCAGGAACATGAATAGATTGATACAACATTTCCCACAAGAACGGTAGATCTTTCATTTCAAATGGCTTGATGGAATAATTCATAGCGGTTCCTTTCTCCTATCAATTTATATATGAAAAAATAGTTGGCAATCATAGTATATAACTCACTTACTCTGGCGCAACTAATTCAACTTTTATTCTATCCGGGTCTTCAAAATAAACAGCGTAATACCCTTCTCCGCCAGCAAAAGGATGCTTATCCGAATAAAGAATGTTGACACCTCTCTGTTTCAACTCTTTTATCATTTCACCTACTTGTTCTCTAGATTCGGCATGAAAAGCTAAATGATTCAACCCTACTCGACATCGATGATAAGGCACATTCAAGTATTTTTCCTCAGCTTGCACAAAAACAATGTAGGACTCTCCTGATTTCCAACTTTTTCCCAGTTCCCAAGTTTGGAAGTCTTCGTACCCCAGCTCTTCTAATAACCAACCTCAGAAATTAGTAGATCTTTTTAAATTTGAAACATATATCTCGATATGATGAATCAGCCCTTTTGACATTGTGCATGCTCCTTGTCAATAAGTACATTTTACCTAATATACTTTCTCTATAGCAAAAGAAATCCTAATTAATTAGTAAGTAAAACCTGATTGGCTGCTACAAGAAAGTGACAATATTACAACTTGTTGCTGATTACGATAACAGCAACTTTTTTATGTGATAAACTAATATTATAAATCGTTTTAGGAGGAAAATAAAAGTTGGAAGTACATAAAGGTAGAAGTTCATTTTTTGATGGAAGTCTTTTAAGTTTAATCGGTTGGAGTATTTTAGGAGCAATTATCACATTCTTTACTTTAGGAATTGGTTATCCCTGGGCATTGTGTATGGTCTATGGATGGAAAATCAATCATACAGTAATTGAAGGAAAACGAATGAGATTCCATGGTTCAGCTGTAAGTTTATTTAGTCATTGGATCAAATGGTTCTTGCTTTCAGTTATTACTTTAGGCATATACAGCTTCTGGGTCACTATTAAATTGGAAGATTGGAAAGCGCGCAATACAATCTTTGTAAACTAGAATACACATGATTTTATTCTGTCAATTAAGTAGCACTCATAAAAAAATCTATAATTAGTTTTTCAGCTAAAATAAAAAGACCAACAAACCAGTTTAAAAGTTTGTTGGTCTTTCATTAGAATGTTTAATCCATTATAAGGTAGTGCAGATGAACAACACCACTTTTAAAGCGATGTTCACTGACAAGCTTGAGTTGCAAACTAAGATTATTCGGTAACGCCTGTTTTCCCCCACCCAAGATAATCGGATGAATAAGCAAATGACACTCATCAATTAAGCCAGCTCTCATAGCCTGCCCGGCAAGATCAGCACCGCTAATGGTAATATCCGTACTAAATGACTTCTTCAATTGCCGAATAGTATCAGGATTGAATTCACGTTCAATTCTAGTCTTGTCACTTGAAACCCCTTCAAGCGTCCGGGAGTACACAACTTTATCAGCCGATTGCCAAATTTGAGAGAATTGCTGCATCACCTTTGGCTGCTCACCGCTAGCAAAGTTAGCTGGTGTTCGAGGGTCTTCTGTCTCCCAATACACCATAGACTCGTACATTCGACGCCCGTATAGGTAAGTGCCAATCGAACGTTGAAAGTCCGTCCAGAATGCAAAAATCTCATCATCAGAAATTGACCACTCGAGATTTCCACTTTTATCCTCTATATAGCCGTCCAAAGATACGTTAATCGGGTAAATTAGTTTAGGCATTTCAATAGCACTTCCTATTTTTGTATTATTTAACTCGTCCATTTTTCTAGAATATTAAACTTGTTATACTAATTTTAGCAAATAAAAAAGATGTATCAATTTATATGTTACAAAAATCAAGAATTTATTTCTGAGGTAGATTTTGTATATTTGAAGCAAGTATTTTTAACATTTAGCTATATATTCTAAACACGATAAACGGATCAAAATGGTCAAAACAAACAGCGTAATATCGTGTATATTTAATAATTGTTCGGTTATATTGAATATTTATTTTTTATTTAGTATTAATACTGTTGTTTTATTATATACTAGAGAAGAACCAGTTCTTTTTATCCATAACCTACAAACTATTATATAGAAACGAGGAAATTAACAATGGGAGTTTTTCAACGACTGAAAGAATACATATACCTTAAGAAAAGTATCGATATTAAGAAATTGGAATTAGAAAATTTGATTTTCGAGGAATCTTCTTTACAAACGGAAATCGATACAAAAAACAAATTGCTAGATGATAAAGAAAAACTTATACAAGACTTCAAAAATATAGTCGAGGCTGAAAATCAAAATAAGAAAGAGCTAATTATCAATGCTGCCGAAGTCGAAGCTGAAAACATAAAAAAAGAAGCTAACGAAGAACTCTCATCATTATTGCTGACAATTAATCAACGCAAACTAGAAAATGAAGATTTAAATATTGAAAATTCCAAATTGCAAAAAGAAATAAGTCGTTATATGAATCAAGCTCGTAAATTCAAATCACAGTTGGCAGGTTTAAAAAACTTTGAAGAAAGATTCCCTTATACTATTGACCTAGAGGGAGTGGATTCCATTGTGAAGGAACTACACACTGAATTAGATGATGAGAGTCTTGTTGGTACTATAATAAGACTTCATTTGCATTCAGATAATTCTAAAGAACTAAAAAAATTATCCAATGCTACAAAAAAAGAAATAACTAATCTATTAATAAACTATGAAAATAGATACACAACAAAAGCTAATAAAACAATTTATAATTTAATGATTATTGGTCTTCAATCTGAAATGCAAATTCTCTTATATAAGCTTACCTATGAAAAATTAGACATTACAAAACAATCAGTTAAAGACATAATGACGAAATACTTAGTGATTGCTGCCGAAGGAAACAAAGCAATCCTCCCAACTATTACAAAATTTATTTCTGAAATTGAACCGTTGTACTTAGAATTGGTGGATATTGAATACCGATACTATATTTATAGACAGAGAGAAAAAGAAGAGCAGAAAGCAATTAAAGAGCAGATGAAGCAAGAAGCTGAGGAAAGAAAAGCTCTTGAAGCAGAACGTAAAAAGTTAGAACAGGAAGAAAATAAATTTAAAACAGAAATTGAACGAAATAAAGAAATCTTACAGTTAGAAACTGATGAAATAAAAATACAACAACTAAAAAGTCGACTACTGGAACTGGAGTTACAATTGGATAGCGTTGAAAATAAGAAAGAAGAGATAGCTAGTTTAGCTCTTGGGAAAGCTGGTTATGTATACATAATTTCGAATATGGGTTCTTTTGGTAACAGTACTTTTAAAATAGGTATGACTAGAAGAATGGAACCTCAACAACGAGTAGATGAACTAGGTAGCGCTTCTGTTCCATTTAGATTTGATGTGCATGCTCTTATATTTAGTGATGACGCAGTAAGCTTAGAAAACGAACTTCATAAAAAACTTTCAAATCAAAGAGTAAATAAAGTTAATTATAGAAAAGAGTTTTTTAAGACGGATATCGCCACTCTAGAGCTATTAGTTGAAGAAATCGACCCAACTGCCGAATTCAACGCTACTATGTTCGCTGAAGAATATAACCAAACATTAGCTTTAGAAGAAAATTTAAAAACTGAAGCTATGATTTAAACTATAAATAAAGAAGCCTGTATGTATTTTTACTAATACATACAGGCTTCTTTTATGTTATTCCCACTCAACAGTAGCTGGTGGCTTACTCGTTACGTCATACACGATACGGTTAACGTGTTTTACTTCGTTTACAATACGGACTGAGATTTTTTGCAATACATCCCAAGGGATACGTGCAAAGTCAGCTGTCATTCCGTCGATAGATGTTACAGCACGGATTCCAACTGTGTAGTCATACGTACGGCCATCTCCCATTACTCCGACACTGCGGAAGCCTGGAAGAACAGTGAAGTATTGCCAGATGTCGCGGTCAAGGCCGGCTTTAGCAATTTCTTCTCTTAAAATGTAGTCGCTGTCGCGAACGATCTCTAATTTTTCTTCTGTCAACTCACCGATGACACGAATTCCTAGACCTGGGCCTGGGAACGGTTGGCGCCAAACTAAGCTTTCTGGCATACCCAATTCCATTCCTAATTCACGAACCTCGTCTTTGAATAAAGCATTCAATGGTTCGATCAATTTGAATTGCATGTCTTCAGGAAGTCCACCTACGTTGTGATGTGATTTGATCGTTTGAGCAGTAGCTGTTCCACTTTCGATGATGTCAGTGTAAAGTGTTCCTTGAGCTAAGAACTCAACACCTTCAAGTTTTGTCGCTTCATCATCGAATAAGTACACAAATTCATTTCCGATAATTTTACGTTTTTGTTCTGGATCGCTGACGCCTTTTAATTTAGCCATGAAACGTTCTTTAGCATCAACACGGATAATGTTCAAGCCGAATTTGCCGACTAAACTTTCCATAACTTGTTCGCTCTCGCCTTTACGCAATAAACCGTGATCGACGAAGATACATGTCAATTGGTCGCCGATTGCTCTTTGCAATAGAACTCCAACTACACTTGAGTCTACCCCGCCTGATAAACCTAGCAAGACTTTTTTGTCTCCTACAGTTTCGCGGATTTTAGCGATCTCTAAATCGATAAAGTTGCTGATGCTCCAGTTTCCTTCAAAACCACAGACATTAAACGTAAAGTTTCTTAACATGTCGTTTCCATGTACAGAGTGACGAACTTCTGGATGGAATTGAACGGCATGGAAGTTCTTTTGTTCGTTGAACATAGAAGCGATCGGGCAGTGTGCGCTTGTCGCACTGACAACGAAACCTTCAGGAGCTTGAGTAACCAAGTCTCCATGACTCATCCAAACCGTTTCTTCTTCATCTAAAGTAGTGAAAAGAGGTGCTGTACGATCTTCGATGCGAATCTCAGCTTTACCGTACTCTCGGTTTGTACTTGGGCTGACTTCTCCTCCCATCATTTTCGTCATCAATTGCATTCCATAACAAATACCAAAAATTGGGATACCTAAATTAAAAATTTCTGGATCTACTGAAAATGATCCTTCATCATAAACACTCATCGGTCCACCTGAAAAGATGATTCCTTTAACGTTTAATTCCTTCAACTCTTCAGCTGTTGTTGTATGAGGCATCAACTCTGAATAAACTCCAAATTCTCTAATACGGCGTGTGATCAATTGGTTATATTGACTTCCAAAATCAAGTACGATCATTTTTTCCAATTCTTTTGTATCTGTTATAGTTGTCAAAACATTACACCTCTTCTATATTTTTCTTATCATAGTATCATGAATGATATAGATTTGTTAGCTCAAAAAAAATGATAGCGCTTTTTCTAATGAAAAGTTTATTTTCTTCATTATTGACTATTTGATTACCTATTTACTCAGTATTTTTTTAACAGAACTTTATCGATGTAATGCTCTTCGCTTTTACGTAAAATCAAGTCCGCCCGTTTACGGGTAGGAAGAATGAAGTTTTTCAAATTTTCCAAGTTGATTGTTCTCCATACTTCATGGGCATGTGCAAATGCTGCTTCAGGTCCTTTTTGTGCTAATTCATAATAATAGTTGTTCGGATCAGTAAACGCTGTTTCCAGCAATAGTCCGAATCGTTCAATGTACCATTTTTCGATTTGTTCTGGTTCTGCATCCACATAAATCGAAAAGTCAAAAAAATCGCTTATGTAAATCTGCTCGTTCGCGGGTGATTGCAATACATTGATGCCTTCCACGACCAAAATATCCGGTCGGTGCAAAACGTTTGTCTTCCCCTCTATAATGTCATACACTTCATGAGAATAGACTGGAAAAGCAAGATCAGTCTCGCCAACTTTTACTTTGCTCAAAAATGTAATCAATTTTTTCATATCATAACTTTCAGGGAATCCTTTTCGGTTCATGATACCTTTTTCTTTTAAGACCTTGTTTGGATACAAAAATCCGTCTGTGGTGATCATTTCTACACTCAAATCAGTGAAGTAGCTGGCCAGCATTTGAGTCAATAAACGTGCTGTCGTACTTTTTCCAACAGCCACACTTCCTGCGATCCCAATCACGAATGGTTTTGTCTCAGTTCGGTGCTCTAAGAAAAAGGTCTTTTCTTTTTGCAGTTTTTCATATTGTTTGATAAACAGATTGATTAATTGAACTAGAGGTACATAAATCTCTTTTACGTCTGCTAGAGAAATCGGATCGTTCAATCCTCTGATGTTTTCCAATTCTTCAAATGTCATTTTGATGGATGTATCATGTCCTAATTCTTTCCAATCATCACGAGAAATAATGTGATGAGTTTCCGTTTCATTCATGGGTATTTGTCCCTCCTGATTTTGAAAGTTTCGCATAATTGTATCAGATATTCAGTCTTAATTATAGTTTTTCCTTTTGTGTAAGATGAAAATCCGGCTAAATCTTTAAAAAAATTTAATGAGTTTTAGTGAAGCTTAACTACCACAAGTTATTCATCTACTGTACTATTGTAAGTGAGAATGCGTTTTAAATGAGTTATCGAATCATTAAAGGAACTATAAGAAATTCGTATAGGAAGGAGTTCGACAATGAAAGAAGAAAAGAACTATATTGAAATATGGGGCGATGTAGTCGAATTGCGTGACCTTGTCCATTCCATTTTAATCTCTGCCGTCTCCACTATGGGCCTGTATTTCTTAGCTCCAGACGGAAACAGAACATTACAATTATTTTTCGGTCTAGGGGGAGCAGTACTTGGTTTTATTATCTCAGCATTAATGACGAAACCAAAACGCATCATCAGCTCGTCTCAAGAAGAAGACCAACACATTAGTTAGGAGATTAAGAAATGGATGTTTTATTGCTTGTTCAAATGTTTTTCGCTGCATTAAGTGCGGTCGTTTTATACACGTTTATCGGATTTATTCCAGGGACAGATGAAACTTCTGTTCTAATGCCGGTATCATTGGCATTGATTCTCTCAGGAGCTGATCCCATGATTATCTTAACGTTTTTCGTAGCCTCTTTTATTACACTGAATTTAACCAACTTGATGCCAACAGCTCTAGTCGGATTACCTGGTGGCGTTTTGTCTGCTCCAATGATCGATCATGCTATCTACTTAAAGAATGAAGGAAAGTCCAGTGTCATCGTTAAAAAAATGGCGGCTGGAGCTTTGATTGGAACGTTGATCTCAATTCCAGTATCGTTTTTATTGGCAAACTTATTGATTCCATTTGCAGAAGCTATTCAGCCATATGCATCATTACTGTTCGTCGTAGGAGCCGTCTTTCTGTCTTTGATCAGCAAGCACAAAATGCTTTCTTTATTAAGCATTATTCCTTTAGCGATCTTGTTTCAAAGCTTGCGCCACTTATATTGGAGCACTGGAGTTGTTCCGGAAGACGCCAACATCACTACTTCATTTTTCTTAGGGATCACGATTGGACCATTGATCGTGTCATTGATGCAATTATTGAATAAAGAAACACGCAAAACAATGTTGACCGACAGCTACAAGAAAATCACCATCCCAAGTGATTTAGATAAAGAAAAAAGATTGAACCCTTTCAAGATCTTGTCTAGAAAAGAATTGAAAGCTGCGTCTTTTTCAGCACTTATTTCCAATATTTTCTTCGTCTTGAGTCCAGTAGGATTGATCTTGTTATTTGGAGAAACAGTATCTAGTAAAATCAAAGACCCCGAAGAAAAGGCGACAACAACGATCACTACTATGAGTGCTTTATCCCAGTCGACTTACATATCAGGGATCATCATTCCTTTGGTAGCTCTTGGTATTCCTTTGTCTCCTACTGCTATTGGTCCGGGAAGCGCGTTATTTAATGCCCCTCCTGTTTACACAGTTGAAAACAACTTGTTTCATATTTTATCTACAGGAGAAAAAGCGATTGCCATCGTTTTAGGTGCAGCTATAGCATCCACCTTAAGTTATGTTATTATTAATAAGTATGCAGGCAGAATCTCTACATTTGTTCTGAAAAAGATTCCCCACGAAGCCATTTTAGGATTATTTATTTCTTTCATCCTTTTACTTTCCTATATGGATGCAGGCTTAATCAATATTTTTGGAGTGTTATTGATTGGGATCACAAGCGGAACATTAAATAAAATGGGTGTGAACTATGGTATACAGTTCATGACCTTATATGCTGCGCCTTTTATCGTTCAATACTTGGCGCTTATCTAATACAAATCAACCTTTAAGGAGTACGTACCAATGCAGACAGTAAACAACCAAGCTATTGGGAGAGCGACAGGAAAAATCATTTTAATGGGAGAACATGCAGTGGTTTATGGAGAACCATCTCTAGCGATCCCTTTTCCAAAAGCGACTATCCAAACGACTGTTACACAATCAACTGGACCGATTACAGTAGATTGCATTTACCACACAGGGCTATTGACAGATGTCCCTGAACGACTATCCAACTTATTGACTGTGGTAGAAGTCAGTTTAAAAGCTTTAAAACAAGAAATGAAAGATTTTACTTTAAAAATCGAAAGTTCTATTCCCGCTGAAAGAGGAATGGGTTCCAGTGCGGCTGTAGCTGTAGCGACTGTCCGTGCGTTATTCAATTACTTTGAGCAAGAACTGACTCATGACCAATTACTCGAATTAGTTAATGTATCTGAAGTCATTGCTCATGGAAATCCAAGCGGCTTAGATGCAGCCATGACCAGCGGCGAGCAACCTTTGTATTACATCAAAGGGAAACCATTCGTTCCTTTCAATTTGTCTGTAAATGCTTATTTAGTTGTCGCAGATACGGGTATTAAAGGACAAACTAGAGAAGCAGTCGGCAGTATCGCTGATTTGATGACAAAAAATCCTGAAGAGACCATGAAGGACATTCACCAACTCGGTGCCCTAGCTGACCAAGCAAAAACAGCCATTGAACAAAACAATCCGATTGATCTAGGATCTTACATGCATCAAGCTCACCTTCTTCTAGATAAATTAGGTGTCAGCAATGAGCAGTTGAACCAATTAGTTGATGCTGCTTTAGCAAATGGGGCTTTAGGCGCCAAATTGACCGGCGGCGGCAGAGGCGGTTGTATGATCGCTTTAGCAGACAGCGAAAAGACTGCACAACAAATATCAGATACCTTGCGTGAAACGGGAACTTCCAACACGTGGATCTATCAATTGGGGGATGACTCTTTTGAGTAATGAAAAAAAAGTACGCGCATATACGAATATCGCTTTGATCAAATATTGGGGCAAACGAGATGAAAAACTCTTCTTGCCGATGAACAGCAGTCTTTCTTTGACATTAGATTCTTTCTATACCGAAACCTCTGTGTCTTTTGAAGACTCTAGTGAAGACGACATCTTCTATTTAAACGATGAATTGCAAGATACTAAAGCTACACAAAAAGTGAGCCGTTTTCTGGACTTGTTCCGTCAAGAAGCGGGAATTACTTCATCAGCTGTCGTTAAAAGCACCAACTTTGTTCCTACTGCTGCAGGATTAGCTTCTTCTGCTTCTGGGATGGCTGCTTTAGCTGGAGCTGCTAATTTAGCAAGCGGATTGAATTTGGACAAAACGACTTTATCTACTTATGCTAGACGCGGTTCAGGATCTGCAACGCGCAGTATGTTCGGCGGATTCGTAGAGTGGGAAAAAGGAACGAACAATGAAGATTCTTGTGCAATCAAAATCGATGACGCTTCGTGGGACATCGGTATGGTAACGATCATCGTCAATGACAAGCAAAAATCGATTTCCAGTCGTGAAGGCATGAAAAATACAGTTGCCACTTCTCCTTTCTACCCAAGCTGGTTAGAATCTACGGCGGTCGATTTAGCGAATATCAAACAAGCTATCCTCGCAAAAGACTTTGAACAAGTCGGCATGATCACTGAAAGCAACGGCATGAAAATGCATGCGACTATGCTGGGTGCGAACCCTCCCCTATCTTACTGGGAACCGGACAGCGTTCGTGCGATGCAAGCTGTGAGAAATTTGCGTCAATCAGGTATTCCATGTTACTTTACGATGGATGCCGGTCCGAACGTCAAAGTTCTGTGCCGCTTGTCTGACAGTCAAAAAATCAAAGACTACTTAGTTCAAACATTCAACCCAGAACAAATCGTGATTTCTGGACCTGGAAAAGATTTAGAAGAAATCAGCGTTTAAACAATCAAAGCAGCACTGTTTCTTATTTCTGAAAACATTTTTAAGGAGTGTCTTACATGATTAGTGCTTCTGCACCAGGAAAATTATATATCGCAGGGGAATACGCTGTGGTAGAACCTGGTCATCCAGCTATTTTAGTGGCTGTTGATCAATTCATCACCGTCTCTCTTGAACGAACGACGGATATGGGAACCATTCAATCTACACAATATGGAAACTTGCCGGTCACATGGAAACGCGAAAACGACCGTTTAGTCTTGGATAAACGAGAAAATCCTTTCCATTACATTCTAGCAGCTATCGAAGTGACAGAAAGCTACGTAAAATCTTTTGGTAAAGGACTATCTTTCTATCATTTATCTGTCGACAGCGAATTAGACAGCTCCAATGGACGAAAATACGGTCTAGGATCCAGTGCTGCTGTAACTGTAGCTACTGTTAAGGGCGTTTTGCGCTTTTACGGTCTGCAAGACGAATCCAATGAAACGATTTTCAAATTGGCTGCCTTAGCTCATTTGTCCGTTAAGAGCAATGGTTCTTGCGGTGACGTGGCGGCGAGCGTATTTGGGGGCTGGCTGGCATTTACGACATTTGATCGCAAATGGGTATTGCAACAACAGCAAGCTTTATCTGTACGAGAAGTCATCGAGTTGGAGTGGCCTCATTTATCTTTCAAACTACTCACTCCCCCAGCTGAAATGCGTTTATTGATTGGTTGGACTGGTTCTCCAGCATCTACTTCTCATTTAGTAGATGAAGTGACCAGCAAACGAACACAAGACGCACTAGCTTATGATGAATTCTTAGCTGCTAGTTCAGCTTGCGTGAAAGAAATGATTCGAGGATTTGAACAAGGCGATATCAAAAAGATCCAAGAAGAAATACGTCACAACCGTGTGCTGTTGAAAAAAATGAGTCAAACAACCGGAGTCGTAATCGAAACGCCCGCGTTAACTCATTTGTGCAAATTGGCAGAGGACTTCAATGGGGCTGCTAAATCATCTGGAGCTGGCGGCGGAGATTGCGGTATTGTGATTTTTGACCGTAAAGACGGCGTATTATCTTTGATCACAGCGTGGGAAGAACAAGGCATCACCAATTTGCCCTTGCATGTTTACGCAAAAAAATAAATGAATGATACATTATACTTATCCAGCAGGAGGCTTATTATGGAGAAAAAAAATAATAGGAAGAACGAACACGTTTCGTTGGCCGAACATTTTTATCAAGATACGCATCAAACAGATTTTGACCACCTTCGTTTCGTTCATCATTCCTTACCAGAAACAGGTACGCAAAAAATCGACATTTCTACTTCTTTTGCTGGACTTTCTATGGGTCAGCCCATCTATATCAATGCGATCACCGGCGGCAGTACGTGGACTAAAAAAGTGAACGAAAAGCTGGCCACTGTTGCTAGAGAAACGGGCATGTTGATGGCATCCGGTTCATTGAGTGCTGGATTGAAAGATCCTTCTGTAGCCGATAGCTTTACGATTATTCGTGAAACGAATCCGAATGGTCTTGTCTTAGCCAACTTAGGCGGTGGACAAACGCTGGAAAATGCTAAAAAAGCAATCGATTTGGTTCAAGCAGACGGATTGCAGATTCATTTGAACACGCCTCAAGAAATCGTTATGCCAGAAGGCGACCGGGACTTTTCAACTTGGATGTCAGAATTAGAACGCATCGTTAATGGTGTCGATGTTCCCGTTATCGTGAAAGAAGTTGGTTTTGGAATGAGCCATGAAGCGATCCAGCAACTGACTTCTATTGGTGTCAAAACTGTTGATGTCAGCGGTATGGGCGGAACAAATTTTGCCCAAATCGAAAATTACCGACGTAAAGAAAACAAGCTGGACTTTTTAGAAGGTTGGGGTCAATCTACTGCGATCTCTCTTCTAGAAGCTCAATCTTTTATCCACTCGTCAGAAATCCTGGCTTCTGGAGGTATCCGTACGTCAATGGATATCGTGAAAAGCTTGTCTCTTGGCGCGCGAGCAGTGGGTGTGTCTGGACACTTCTTACATTCTGTCCTGAAAAATGGCGTGGAAGAAACGATTGTTGAGATCGAACAATTGAAAGAACACATCATTGCGATCATGACTTTACTAGGAGCCGAAACGATTGCTGAGCTGCAATATGCCGACGTCATCATTTCTGGACCTGTAAAAGATTGGTGCGAGGCTAGAGGCATCGATTACCGTTCTTACGCGCGCAGAAATCAACTGAGATCGTAATTTAAATAAAGGTGAGACCACTCGATTTTTATGAGTGGTCTCACTTTTTTTGTCTATCTGAAGTGATGAGAGTTAGGTGCTATTAATCAATTGGGCATATTTTATTGCCTCACTTGATTAATAGAATGGCTTTATTAGTCAAATGAGCATTTTGTATCGCCCCGTTTGATTAATAGACATACTCTATTAATCAAGTGAGCACAATTTGAACGTTCATTTGATTAATAGAAGATGTTTATCCGTCAATCTAAAGCCTCTCCCCTATCTTCCCACAATCAATTTTCTGCATATTTTGGATAATTATACTCTTTTCTTATCAAATTGCCTCCTCTATGGTATAGTATATTATTGTACCGCTTACAAATCAGTTTTTACACTGTATATTAATCATTTATCACTAAATTGAAAAGAGGAAAATGTATGAAAGACTTCGAGAGTTTAATTGTGGATTCAAAAGATTCAGAAGTTTATACAGAATTGCGTTCTATTGGAATAGACGACTTGTCTCAAGGAGATGTCGTCATCGAAGTACATTATTCTTGTGTGAACTATAAAGATGCTTTAGCTTCTAAAGCTGGTACTGGTGTTATTCGCAACTACCCGATGGTTTTAGGGATCGATTTGAGCGGAGTGGTGGTTTCTTCAGTGTCATCTGATTTCAACCCTGGCGACGAAGTTTTGGTGACGGGTTACAATTTGGGTGTCAATCATTCTGGCGGCTTTAGTGAATACGCACGTGTCCCGAACGAATGGGTAGTGCCTTTGCCGGAAGGATTATCCCTAAAGGAAGCAATGATCATAGGTACAGCTGGTTTTACTGCGGCTCAATCGGTGTATTATTTGGAAGAATCGGGAATGTTTCCTGAAAAAGGACCTGTCTTGGTTCAAGGCGCAACGGGCGGTGTAGGCAGTTTTGCGATAGCGATTTTGAGAAAATTGAACTACAACATCGAGGCCGTGAGCCGCAAGAAAGATTCTTCGGCAGCTTATTTAACAGAATTAGGAGCAGACACCATTTTGCATCCTGACGAAGTTCGCTTGGATCCTTTAAAACCTTTAGCCAAACAACGTTGGTCAGGCGTGGTGGATCCTGTAGGTGGAGAACAATTGCCGCACTTATTTGCTCAAATCAAGAGCTTTGGTGCTATCGCATTGAGCGGTAACGCTGGCGGTATCAAATTTAACTCAACTGTTTTGCCGTTTATTTTACGCGGCATCCGTTTGATTGGAGTAGATTCTGTTAACTGTCCATTAGACCTTCGACGTCGTTTATGGGAGTTGTTGAGTTCTGAATGGAAACCTGGTGATCTAGAACAACTGATTGACCAAGAAGTGACTCTTCTAGAATTGCCGAGTGCATTTGAAAAGATTCTTGCTGGAAAAATGACTGGACGCACACTTGTTAAAGTAAAATAAGCATAAGCCCTTTACGGAATCATCCGCAGAGGGCTTTGTTTACTTTATTCTGACCATGGTAATTTATTTTCAATTGTCTTGGCGAATTCTTCATGAAATGAGCGGCTGGACATGCGTTTAGCTTTTCTGCTCTCATAGCCGCTGCAGATAAATTGTTCTTCTTTACTCGTTGGCTCGACCAATGGAACCATTCGTTTTTCGCCTGGAACTTTCGATACTGCCACAAAAGTAATGAAACTTGTCGCTGCCAAATACCGCTCGCCAGAGGATAGTTCTTCTCCCATTATCTTACAGAATACTTCCATGGAAGTATTTCCTGCACCTGTTACATAGCTCTCGATACAAACAGAATGGTTTTCGTGGATGGGATGTAAAAAATCAAGTGTGTCCATTGATGCCGTTACCACGTCGCTGCGACTATGACGAGAAGCAGAAATCGATGCTGTATCATCAATATAACTCATTAATCTCCCTCCAAATAAAGTCCGATGGGAATTTACGTCTCCAGGAAAGACACGGTGCGTCTGTACCACTTTTGATTCCCAGCATTTTTTTACTTCTCGAGATTGATTTGTCATTCTAAAAGCCTCCATATTTATTACTGTGCTTATTATAACACGATTCTATTGCAATCATTTTTCCACTTATCTAGTCCTGTATATTTTTTATTTGTAACCGATTTATTTCGATTCACCTTATGGTATGATTTACTCAACAGAAATTATCATCATATCTGAGAATAGAGGGATACTATGAATTATGTTGTAGTGATTCTAATCAGTTTAGACATTTTACTTCAGTTTATAGGCGTTGTTAAAATCCATAAACAGGATTATTCTTCGCGATTTGTAAGATATGGTACTTTCTTCCCTACCGAACCAGTAAACACAGACCAGTTAACAGAATCAGACCATCAAAAAATCAGTAAACTAGCTGTAATCAGTGCAATATTTAATGTTGTTAGCTATGTACTTTTTATCCTATCTACATTTCATTCTAATGTCATCTATATGTTGATTGCTCTACTTTTCTGGAATCTTCCAGATCTATTCTTAAGGAAACGATTGGGTCAGTACTTGAATCCACAGAACTCAACTAATAGAGGTTAACTTACTAAACTTAAGAATAGGGGGATCTCATGAACACTTATTTAGTCATTTTAACGATTATTTTGTGTGTGCTGTTTCTTTCACTTCGAATCATAACTATCTTAAAAGTCAGTAAAGGAGACTATTCTTCTTGTTTCGTTCGACACCTGTCTTTTTTCCCTGCCGAACCCATAAATACAGATTATGTAACAGAATCAACTCGTCTAAAAATCACTCGGTTAATTATCCTTAGCGAAATGTTAGACATCATTGGCTTTGCTTTTATCTTATGGCCTTCTGATAACTTTCTTTTAAAATTTTCTTTAGTATACATCATTTTCTGGTTACTTCCTTATTTCTTCTTCAAGAAACGCTTATACCAATACTTAGATTTATAAACATCAATAAACAGGACCTGAATATATTTCATCAGGTCCTGTTTGTTTGCAGCTATCTATATACTCGTAAATAAAATCATCACACTGATTCCCAGAATCCCAAATGCCATCGACCATAATAAGTTTTGTGTTTTATAAGCTATGTAAAAAACTAACAATGTCGGCAGCAGCTTCACATTTTCCAATGGATGCACATTCACTTCACTATTCCAAAAGAAGACATCTGAAAACACCAACGCTGAAAAAATAGATACTGGAATAAAAGACATCCATTTGACAAGTTTTTCGGGTACTTTTCGGTTGCTCAACACCAACATCGGTACGAATCTCGGCAAATAAGTCACTGTAGCCATTCCTAAAATCAATATCGCTATGCTACTATTCATTTTGAACCGATTCTCCTTCCGCTGCTTGTTTCTTTTCTCTTCGCTCATCTAATAGATACCCTACAAATGAAGCAATGACCGCTGCAATTACTAAAGCAATATTGTGATTCAGCAATACCATCAATAGAACCGATAAAATCCCTGCTACCAATCCTACAATAACAAAAATGCGTGATACGAATTGACTCACCAACATGCAAATAAACATGGCGATCAATACGTAATTCATGATCGTTGCATTGAAGGTAAATGAACTGCCTATGTATCCGCCAAGAATCGTACTAAATACCCAGCTAAAGTAAGCTAACAAATTCGTCGTCAACGCGCTATCTGGAGTCCATTCTTTGTCTGTTCTGAATTGAGTGTAGTTCAACGCATACGATTCATCTGCCAATGTATGACTGTACAACATCAAAAAAGGCAACGATTTCTTTTTGAAAAATGGCGCTATACTAGAACTCATCAATAAATGCCGTAAATTTAAAAAGAATGTCATGATGATGATGGATGGCACAGTTGCTCCAGCTGTCAGCATGGATGCAGCCATAAATTGACCAGCTCCAGCGAAAACCAATGTACTCATTAAGCCAATACCAATAACACTTATTCCTGATTCATAAAGCAGCATCCCGCAAGCCATTCCTAATGGAACATAACTCAACATGACTGGAAAGACTACTTTAAAACCTTTTGACCAAGTTTTTTCTTCCACTCCTTCACCCCGCTTATAAAGATTAAAAATTATTATAGCATAACAGACTCCTTTTTCAGTTAAAGAAAATGGTTTTCTCTAGTATAATAGGTAAAAGTACCTTTTCGATTATTTCTGATTCTATCCACAAAGGTATGGGGACAATTCATCTTATTAAGAGGGAGCTAAGCAATGGAGACTTATCCACAAAAAACATATGACGAGAAAACCAATTTTATCAAATGGCTGGCGATTTTGACCATGACGATTGACCATATTGGGGCATATCTCTTTCCTCAATACATTATTCTTCGAATCATCGGCAGAATTTCTTTCCCACTATTTTTATACACAACTGTCCTTGGGACCCAAAGAACACGGGACTTTAAAAAGTACCTTTTTCAATTGGTTGTATTTGGAATTATTTCTATCCCTGTCACTTTAGGCAGGATCAATATTTTATTCGCTCTTTCTTTATTAGCTTTATCTATCAAAGACAAACGCTTCTTTATTCCTTGCTTGATCGCCAGTTATTTTGTGGAATACGGAATTTATGGTTTTCTTCTAGGATGGGCGATTTATTGGTTGGTTTCAAAAGACCGTACTCTTGGAATAATCGCTTATCTTTTTATACAGTTGACTGTTTTCCCATCTATTCAAATATATGCCGTACTATCATTAGTGTTGATACTATTCAATGGCTATCCTCACATAGCGCGTTTCCCTAAATATTTAGGTTATGTCTACTACCCGCTTCACTTGGCAGTGATTCACTTGATCGCCTCACTGTGACCAGTGAATGATAGGAAAAAAACTTCCACAGGTATTACTCATCTGTGGAAGTTTTTTGATTTGAACGTTTATTTACCAGCTAAAATGTCGTAAATCAACGGCAATGGCTTAGCTTCATCCGCGATCGTAATGCATTCCCAGATTTTTTCTTCTACGTCAGGAATTTCTTGCTGGTTGCTGTGGATAGTTAACAACGGTTCACCTTTAGCAACTTTGTCCCCAACTTTTTTGTGTAAAACTAATCCGACAGCTAGATCGATCTCGCTTTCTTTTGTTGCACGACCAGCACCTAACATCATAGATGCTACACCAAGCTGATCCGCAACCAACTCAGCTACGTAGCCGTCTTTATGTGCCAAAACTTCTGTTTGATAAGCTGCTTTAGGCATTAGATCTGGATCATCTGCTACATCAGGATTTCCGCCTTGTGCCGCAACAAATGTTTTGAAGACTTCTAAAGCTTTTCCATTGTGCAAATTAGCTTCTAATAGATCTCTTGCTTCATCAAGATCTTTACCAACACCTGCAAGGTGAGCCATTTGGCTTCCTAATGTCAAGCATAGATCCACAACGTCAGCTGGTCCATGACCTTTCAACGTATCGATTGCTTCTTGGACTTCTAAAGCATTTCCTATAGCAAATCCCAAAGGTTGGCTCATGTCGGAAATAACAGCCATTGTATTACGTCCTACATGATTACCGATTTTCACCATTGCATCAGCTAAATTGCGTGCATCTTCAGGAGTTTTCATGAATGCTCCGGCACCAGTTTTCACATCTAAAACGATGGCATCTGCTCCGGCAGCGATTTTTTTACTCATGATTGAACTAGCGATCAATGGAATAGAATCTACTGTACTAGTTACATCTCTTAAGGCGTATAATTTTTTATCGGCTGGAGTTAAATTCCCAGATTGTCCAATGACAGCTACTTTATGTTCGTTTACTTGTTTCACGAATTCTTCTTGACTCAATTCCACATGGAAGCCTGGAATTGCTTCTAATTTATCAATCGTACCGCCTGTGTGTCCTAATCCTCTACCGCTCATTTTAGCGATCGGTACTCCAACACTGGCTACTAATGGAGCTAAGATCAAAGTTGTTGTATCACCCACACCACCTGTGGAATGTTTGTCTACTTTTACCCCTTCAATTTGAGACAAATCGATTTCATCACCTGATTTGACCATACTCATGGTTAACGCACCACGTTCAGCATCTGTCATATCTTCAAAATAAATCGCCATCAACATAGCGCTCATTTGATAATCAGGAATCTCATTGTTTGTGTATTGCTCAATCATCCATTGAATTTCTTCAGTACTCAATTCTTTTTGATGTTGTTTTTTGTGAATCAAATCTACCATTCTCACTCAATATCATCTCCCTATCATTAGTACAAGAATAGTGTAACACACTTCAATAAGGTAGCGTTTTCTTTCTTATCAATTATGAGAAATTTCTAGTAAAATAACGGATTTTCTTAATGCAAAAAAAATCGAAAAGTTTCCTTTTCGACCTTTTTGCATTTTTACAGATAATAACCGCGTCCAACAGAATTCACCGAAGAATATTTCTTTTTGCGGATCAATGTAAACAAAAAATATCCGCTATGGATGATAAATACAACAGATGCATAGCCCATCAAAAATAATATGAGATTATCAGTCGGGATGTTTAATTCATCATATAGGATACCTGAAAAATAAGAAGCAAAAATCACTGTGACGAATGAACTGAAAGAAGTTCCCCAGAGTGCTAAAGCAATCAATTTATTCTCTTTCACTTTCTTGATAAACGCAGAAGCTAACACGATGGTTAACGTGATGGCTAGAAGTACAAAAATAAACCGAAATGATGACCAGTATAATGTATATATAGGACTCATCTTATCCCCCCGATAGTTTGAATTTTATGTAAGCATCTTTTGAAAACGATTACCTAAGTTATTATAGCATATTTATTTTATCCTAAAAGGAGAAGTTTCTTCTTTTGAATCATCCTTAACAAATAAAAAAACAGATCCAAACCGATTGACCAGTTTGGACCTGTTTCATCTTTCAAGATTATCTAGCTTCTAAAATTTCAACGCCGTTTTCACGTCCGACAATAACCGTATTCACGCTGTCTAAGAACAAGCCGTGCTCAACGACACCTGTCAAGCTGTCCAGCCATGTTGCTAATGAATGAGGCTCTTCGATCACTTCCATATGTAAGTCAATGATGTAATGCCCTGCATCTGTCAGCAATTTTTCGTCTCTTTCTGTTTTTCTGAACGCAGGCTTATAACCCTTTTGTTCAAATGTGCGGAACAATTGCTGGCTTCCATAAGGAATAACTTCTATCGGTAATGGAAAAGCGCCTAGCTGTTCAACCATTTTACTGTCATCAACGATCCAAATTACTTTATCCGAGTTATCGGCAACTATTTTTTCGAATAAATGAGCCGCTCCGCCACCCTTGATACCCTGAAAGTCTTTGCTGATTTCATCTGCTCCGTCTATTGTCAGATCAATACGGTCAACTTCATCCACACTTTTCAATGGGATACCTAGTCCTTCAGCTTGTTCTTTTGTACGGTTAGAAGTAGTTACTCCAACGACGTCCAAGCCTTCTTTCACACGTCTTCCAATGGCTTCTACCATATAATAAGCTGTTGAGCCAGTGCCCAACCCTACTACCATTCCATCTTTTACATATTCTGCAGCTTTTTCTCCAACCATTTCTTTCAAGTTCATCAGATAACTTCTCCTCATCTTTAGTATTCTTGTTGCTGATTAAGCAGCATACACCAATTCAAAGCGTTCGAACACAACTTCCATTTTAGTAGAAAAAGATTCGTCTATCGATTGACATTCTCTTTTGAAAAATTCTTTATGAATGTCTGACCAATATTCTACTGAACGATCTCCTTCACCTTCAGCTATGGCAATGTCTTCCGTCACTTCGTCAAATGGAAAAACTTTTACTTCCACGTTTTGGATGATCCCTACTGCTTGATCATTTCCATCAAGAATAACAGAATATGTCCCAACCTGCGGCAAATCTGCGCCGTCGATTTCATACATTCTTTTTAGGCTGCACGTAGCCGTTTTTAAACCTGCTAAAACCAAAGCTGCCAATTCATCTGCAGTTTCTTTCGTATCTCCAAAAGACCAAACATCGTATTTCTCCGGCAAATTAGAAATTTGCTGTTGAAAACTCTCCCACAAATCTTTTGCTGACTCATTCTCCATTTTTACACCTTAACCTTATCTATAAATCTATCTGCTGCAACTGAGGCAACACATAGTTTCTTTAAACCTTTACCGTCTACTATCATACTCTTTTTTAGTTGATTTGAAAACTTATTAAGCATGTGATTCCGTTAAAGTTTCTCTCATCCAAAAAAGAGCGAGAGTGGGAAAAAAGGAGCTTAGCCTCATATTCATCCACGAATCACGCTCGGATGGTCATAGACCACCCGAGCGTGATTCGTGAATGGATTTAGAGGCTGCCTTTTTGAGCACGTTTACAAACCAAATATTCTTAAACAAGAAAAAGCTGGGAGTTATTCTCCCAGCTCCACTCTATAAAACTATCAGTTGCGGTGCATTTTGAATCTTAAAAAGTAATCATTGTAGATACCAATGTATTCTTGTCCTAAGTTTTCATAAACTTCTAAATGCTCCATCGTATCTTTTGAAGGATAAAACTGTTCATCTTCAGTGATCTCAGCCGGCATGATATTCATCGCCGATAAATTAGGCGTTGAATAACCGACATACTCAGCATTTTGAGCAGCATTTTCTGGATCTAACATGAAGCTGATAAACGCGTAAGCAGCTTCAGTATTTTGAGCCGTTTTAGGAATAACAAAGTTATCGAACCAAAGATTCGATCCTTCTGGCGGAATAACGTACTGTAAATCTTCATTCTCCCACATCATGTCCGCAACTTCACCAGAAAAGGTTACCGCAATCGAACTTTCTTCTTGAATCATGTACATTTTGATTTCATCAGCAACGACTGCTTTGACGTTTGGTGTCAATGTATCCAATTTTTCAGCTGCTTCAGCTAGTTCCGTATCATTTTTAGAATTGACTGAATACCCTAAACTGTTTAACGACAGCCCCATCACTTCTCTAGCGCCGTCTATCAACATCAAATTGTCTCGAAATTCAGGTTTCCACAAGTCATCCCAATGTTCGATAGAACCTTCTTCAATAAATTTGGTGTTATAAACGATTCCTAGCGTTCCCCAGAAATATGGCATCGAGTATTGGTTGCCTGGATCAAATGCCATATCCAGTAAATCAGGATCTAAGTGCTCCATTCCCTTAATTTTAGAATGGTCCAATTCAATCAGCATATCCTCTTCAATCATTCGTTCGATCATATATTCACTAGGGACGGCTAAATCGTAAGCTGTACCGCCTTGACTGATTTTAGTGTACATCGCTTCATTCGAATCAAACGTCTCATAGGAAACCACGTAACCTGTTTCTTCTTCAAATTTAGTGATCAACTCTGGATCGATATAATCTCCCCAATTGTATAAATTCAATGTGTTTTCCCCGGTAATTCCTTGCGCTTGATCCAACTTGTTGGAAGAGTAATACAAGACTCCGCAAGCTGCTAGAATAACGGCTGCCAACGTTACCAATCGTTTCATAGTAAAGTCACCGCCTTAGTATTCTTTTTACCGCCCTGTTTATGTTTTTTGCTCATATTGTATTGTTGGATAAAGTAGTATCCAATCACTAAAATCAATGCGAACAGGAACATCAATGTACTCAATGCATTGATCTCTAAAGACACACCTTGACGCGCGCGCGAGTAGATTTCTACTGCAAGCGTACTGAATCCATTTCCTGTAACGAAAAAAGTTACTGCAAAATCATCTAACGAATACGTAAACGCCATAAAGTAACCAGCTAATATCCCAGGTGTGATCGCCGGCAAAACGATTTTTGTCAATACTTGCAGATTCGTTGCACCTAAGTCTTGGGCCGCTTTCAACATCGTCGGATTCATTTCTTGCAACTTCGGTAGTACCATCAACACAACGATAGGAATACTGAACGCTACGTGAGACAACAGCACTGATGTAAAGCCTAATCTAAAACCGATAAAGGTAAACAGAATCAAAAAGCTGGCCCCGATAATAACATCCGGAGAAACCAGTAAGATATTGTTCATGCTCAAAAAGGTGTTGCGCATTTTGCGGTTTTTAACGTAATAGATACCGATTGCTCCAAAAGTCCCTATCACAGTTGCCAACAAAGACGCCAACAACGCTACAAGAAAGGTGTCTAGGACGATTCCCATCAATCTGGTGTCTTCAAATACAGCCGCATAATTATCCCATGTGAATCCAGTGAACGAAGTCATCGTTCCACCATCATTAAAAGAATAAAAAATCAAATACATGATTGGAGCATATAAGACCACAAAAACCAACAACAAGTATAAATTCGACCATTTAAATTTTTTCTTTGTCATTTTTTATGAACTGCTCCTTTCTTTTTCTTTTCTCCTGTCACTAACATCATCAAGAACATTGCTATGATCAAAACGACCCCAATCGTTGAACCCATTCCCCAGTTCTCTGTTACTAAGAAATGCTGCTCAATAGCTGTTCCCAACGTAATCACTCGGTTGCCGCCAATTAATCGTGTCAGCATGAATAAGGATAGAGATGGGATAAACACGGCTTGCACACCGCTTTTTACGCCGTTTAAAGACAATGGGAAGATTACACGTCTGAATGTTTCCCAACTATTTGCCCCTAGATCATTGCTGGCTTTTAAATAAGAAGGATTCATTTCTTCCAAAGCATTGTAGATCGGCAAAATCATAAACGGGATCTCAATATAAGAAGCTACCAATAAGAAACTCATATCTGTAAACAAGATCTGCTGACGTCCGATCCCAGTAAAACTCAAGAAATCATTGACCGTTCCATTCATACTGAAAATTCCAATAAATGCATAAGCTTTCAACAATAAATTGATCCAAGTCGGTAAGATGATCAACAACAGCCACAATTGCTTATGTTTCGTTCTTACCAGCAAATACGCTGTTGGATAACTGATCAACAAAGTGAACAATGTAATCAAAAACGCATAAAAGATTGAATTGAACGTCATCGTCAAGTATGTGCCCGACTGAAAGTACGTTGCATAATTCCCAAAGGTAAAGTTTCCTTGGATGTCAAAAAATGATTGATACACAATCAAAATCAGCGGTGCTACTACGAATAGGAGCAGCCAAATCGAATAAGGTACAAAATAAAAAGTTTTCGTTTGTTTCATTTTTTCCCTCCTACTCCTCTTCGTAACTTTCTAAACGTGCATCGAACTCTTTTTCTGTCTCTCCAATACGCATTACGTGGATATCTTCAGGATTGAAGAATAAACCGACCATTTCGCCTACTGTTGCTTTCTTCGTTGAATGGACCATCCATTCATTTCCTTCATTGTCATAGCCGATGATTTCATAATGCACGCCTCGGAACAATTGCGTGTCTACTTTGACCGTCAATTTTCCTTTTTCAGGTGCTGTAAGAACTAAATCTTCTGGACGAATGACCACTTCTACTTTTTCATTCGCCGCTATTCCCGCATCCACACATTCAAATGTTCTTCCTACAAAAGAAATCTCATAGTCTTGGATCATGGTTGCTTCAACGATATTGCTCTCACCAATGAAATCCGCTACGTAACGGTTGATCGGCTCATCATAAATATCCACAGGAGTCCCGCTCTGAACGATTTTTCCGTCCTTCATGACGAAAATCTCATCACTCATCGCCAATGCTTCTTCTTGATCATGAGTAACAAAGACAAAAGTAATACCTAGACGTTGCTGCAATTCACGCAATTCGTATTGCATATCTGTTCTCAATTTCAAATCCAAGGCTGAAAGAGGCTCGTCCAGCAGCAATACATCTGGTTCATTCACCAAAGCTCTAGCGATTGCTACACGTTGGCGCTGTCCACCTGACATTTCACTGATTGCACGATTTTCATATCCAGATAAACGCATCATTTTTAATACAGATGCCACTTTTTCTTCAATCGTTTTAGTATCCAGTTTTTTGATCCGCAATCCAAAAGCAATATTCTCAAATACATTCATGTGAGGAAATAACGCATAGTCTTGAAAAACAGTGTTGACTGTTCGTTTATTTGGCGGCACATCGTTGACTTTCTCTCCATTGATCGTCACAGTGCCTTCTGTTACTTCAGTAAAGCCTGCTATCAAGTTTAAAATAGTCGTTTTCCCACAACCAGAAGGTCCTAGTAATGTATAAAATTTGCCGCGTTCAAGCTTTAAGTTGATGTTTTTTAACACAACATCGTCTTCATATTGTTTCTTGACATTCTTAAAAGTAATAATTGGATTTTCTGGCATTTTTCTGGACTCCTTTTTGTCTCAATCTATTGGTTATATTTTTTTAGCACAAGTAAAACATCTTTTAATTTTTTTTACAAATAGGACTCTGTTACAACCATCAACAAATGACTTTCCCCATCAGATTGGTTAAAAATTTGATGAGTCTCATTCGCGTGGTAATAAATCGCGTCCCCTTTTTTGGCGTAGTAACGATTCAAACCGATTTCGATACAGACAGCCCCTTTAGTCACATAGGCAAATGTTTCTGCCATAGATGGTGGAAACTCTTTAAAGGCTCCATTTTTTTCTAACGTCAGTTCGATTGGCTCCATCTCATTCTCATTCGATTCGGGTACCAGCCATTGAATAGTGTATTGGCTGTCCACCGATTCAAAATGGGTACGGTCACTTTTTTTGTACACTACTTTTTGTTCTTCTTGTTCTTCATCAAAAAAATCTTTCGGACTACAACCCAACACTTCCAACATATCAAAAAACACATCCATCGAAGGCATACTCAAGTCTCTTTCTACTTGAGAGATATACCCTTTACTCAAATCTGTACGCTCTGCAAGCTCTTCTTGAGTCAAATTTTTTTGAATACGTAAATTCTTGATTCGATTTCCGATTTCCATAGTTATACATCCTCTTTTTTGTTTACTCTCATTAAACTAAAAAGCACAAAAGTTTTCTGTGACTAATTATTTTGTTTAGTAAAACCTCTTCTTATTATAGGGATTTCTGTTCAGATTGCAATACTTTATGAATGATAATTTGTGACTATTAATTTCATCAAATCAGCATTCTTAATTGAGTTTACGTTACCTTTTTGTCACTGAGACTTCGAAAAGGTAATGTAAGCATCTCTTTCTCACACAAATCGTTCCTTATACACAAAAAAAACCATTTCAATTCAATGAAATGGCTTTTTTCTTGGCTATTTAATTTAACTATCCGAAATGAATTCTAGGAAAACTCTCTCACTAAGTCTTCACCGATAATCCGGACTTCTGTCTCTAATTGGACTTGATTGACCTCTAATATCACTTGTTTGATGTGATCGATCAACTCAATGTAGTCCGTTGCAGTAGCATGGTCGATATTCACGATAAAACCGGCATGTTTCTCGGAGATTTGTGCTCCGCCCCAAACCAAGCCTTGCAGACCAGCCTCTTGGATCAATTTGCCGGTAAAATATCCGGTAGGTCTTTTGAAGACACTCCCGCATGAAGGGAACTCTAAGGGTTGTTTAGACTCTCTTAAAAACGTCAATTCATCCATGCGTTCTTTGATTTCTTTTTTCTTTCCGTGGTCTAAATCAAAAACGACTTCTAGAACGATATCGTGACTTTTTTGAATAGCACTGTGACGGTAGCTGAAGTCTAGATCTTTATTTTTCAAGACTTTCAATTCGCCTGCAAGCGTTAGAACAGTTACCGACTCAATCGTTTCACTGACTTCACCTTCGTAAGCTCCAGCGTTCATATAGACCGCTCCACCGATGCTTCCAGGAATACCACACGCAAACTCCAACCCCGTCAGTTCAGCTTCATAAGCTGCATAAGACGTATCGATCAGTCGTGCTCCACTTTGTGCGACTACTTTTTTCTTCTCAATGTTGATTTGGTTCATTTGCGTTAATATCAAAACAACTCCGCGGATTCCTCCGTCTTTAACGATCAAGTTGCTGGCATTGCCTAGAACTGTTAAAGGAAGCTGTTCTCTATTGACCCATTCCACTACGTTTTTCACTTCTTCTATAGTGGTAGGAAAAACTAAAATGTCGGCTTGACCTCCAGTTTTAGTGTACGTATATAAAGACAAAGGTTCATTTTCTTTTACAATCAAATTAGGGAAATGTTTCTTAAATTCTTCAATTACCATCGCGTTAAAATACCCTTTCGTGTGGATAGAACAAAGATTCCACTTTATAATAATCTAAGCAATTTTTCTATTGCTGAAAAGAACTTTTTCATTCTCATTTTGTAGTTTACCATGCAATGTTGTCTTTTAGTAGTTTGCTTTACGAAATATGTAAAATTTTAGCAATTTTTTAGAATAATTTTTGAACAAAAAAGGTATGACAGAATTTTTCGCCCATCATACCTTTTAACAATTATTTTAATTTGTTCAAATAGTCATAGCGTTCAAACACTTCTGATTCAGCAATTCCTACTAGTATCGTACCGCCTTCAATACGATAATCAGGACTAAATGAAACATCCATCCGTTTTTGACCAGTTCTGCGAACTCCGATAATATTGATTTCGTAGCGTTTTCTTAAGTCTAATTCATCAAAGGTTTTCCCGATCCATGGTTCTGGCGGAATAAACTCAATAACGGCATAGTCCTCATCCAAATCGACAATATCGGTAATGTGTCTTCTAATAACACTTTTTGCTACACGTGTTCCAGCTTCTTTTTCTGGACGAATCACTTTAGTAGCTCCGATTTCAAGCAGCACTTCCATAAATGATTTGTTTTTAGCTTTTGCGACGATAGTTGTGATGCCCAGCTTTTTACAGTTCATAACAGCCAAAACACTAGCTTCTAAACTTGTTCCTGTTGCAACTACTACAACATCACAATTTTCTAACCCAATACTTTGTAAGAAATCCAAATCTGTGATATTCCCTTGAACCGCTTGAGTAACATAAGGTTCAACTCGTTCGACATTATCCATGTCTATATCAACTGCTATGACTTCGCAATCAAATTCACTCAGTTCTTTTGCTATCGAAGAACCAAATACTCCAAGTCCCAATACACCAATTGTTCTAACTGCCATTTCAACTTTTCTCCTATCCAATTAAAATTGTTGTTTTTGCAAATAGTTTGTCTTTTGTTTTTTTGTTGTTTCGGTTCAATCCTAGTAAGATTGTAATCGGTCCGATTCTTCCTACGAACATTAAACACATCAATACCACATGACTAACTGGAGATAATTCAGGTGTCAAATTGACACTTACCCCCACAGTTGCTAGCGCAGAAACTGATTCGAATAACAAGTATAAAAATGGTTGATTTTCAACAAGCATCAAGATACTGACTCCTGCCATAAGAAAACCAAAAAAAGTAGCTACTACAACGATTGCCCGTCTAACAAGTTCAATCGGGATCGAGTGATTTGCGTAATTGACATGCTTTTGACCTTTGACTTCATTAATGATCAATAAAAATATTAACGCAAATGTAGTCGTTTTGATACCACCGGCTGCTCCACCTGGAGATCCGCCGATAAACATCGTAAAAATAAAAAATAGCAATGTAAAAGGTTTAACAAGTTCATAATCAATCGTAGCAAATCCAGCAGTTCTCATCGTTACCGTTTGGAATATAGCCGCTAATATCTTTTCTCCTACTGAATAAGTTCCAATGGATGTTGGATTATTCCATTCTACCAGTAAGAACATAAGCGTACCTATAAATATTAACCCAATCGTCATGTTAATAGCCAAGCGAGTATGTGTTTTGAGCAGACGATAAGAACGTTTCCAGCCACTGCGGACTTTCATTTTTACAATAGATTGGATATTATGAGTGACATCGAACCAAACTGAAAAACCAATTCCGCCTAAAATAATCAATGTTACAATAACAATGTTGATCAAGGGGTCATGAACATATTTTTGAAGGCTGAGCGCTCCTAGATTGTCAAAACCTGCATTACAAAAACTAGAAACGGCTAAGAATAAAGAAGTAAACAACCCTTTCCCCCAACCAAACTCTGGAACAAATCTAAAACTCAACAAGAACATTCCTGTACCTTCAATAATAAATGTGTATTTCAAAATTGAAGCTAAATAATGGTTGAAATTGCTAAGTTCATTTCTGTTTAATGCTTCATTTACTGCTAAAGTATCAGAAAAGCTAATCTTTCTACCTAATTTTAAAACAAAGGTAGCCAACAGGGTCATTAATCCAAGACCACCGATTTGCACTAATAAAATAGTTACTATTTGGCCAAACAAAGTATAAGATGTTGCAACAGGTACAGTAAATAATCCAGTAACGCACACCATTGAAACAGCCATAAATAAATTGTCAAAATAAGTAGTTTCAGAAGTGTCAAGGTTGCTTATAGGCAATGATAATAGTAGGGATCCTACAAAAATAACCATAGCAAAGCTAATTGCAATCTTGACAGCAGGGGACATCTCCCTAATTTTTTTTGCAGACATGTCGTCCTCCTTTATAATAATTTCTTTCTCAAGTTCTAATGTATTATAATCTTTCTAGTGTAAAAGTAAAGAGGTTTCAATATCAAAAAAACAAAATATTTTTATTGCTGCAATTTCTTCTCTATCCAGCTTCTTTTTAGTGCATAAACCCCTTATTTAAAAGCGAACTTGGATTATACACTTTATCTTTATCCAATCAAGATATTCGTTTTAGCATACTTGTGATTTCTATGTTTCTTGTGACTTCTTCCAAGACTCAAAAATATAGTGATAGGTTCTATCCGTCCGATGAACATCAGCACCATGATCACTACCTGACTAGCTGCTGATAATTCAGGCGTCAAATTAATCGTCAGTCCAATAGTCGTCAATGCAGAAGCCGTTTCAAACATGAGATGGAAAGGTTGTTGATCTTGTTCAAAATACAATAATAAACTAGTCCCCAGCATGAAACAGAAAAAAAATGTAATAACAACTACTAAAGCACGACGCACCGTTTCAGTTGGAATAGTATGGTAAGTATAATTTACATATCGTTGTCCTTTTACTTCGTTATACATCAACAAAACAACCAATGCCACAGTCGTTATTTTTAATCCTCCAGCTGTCCCTCCTGGAGACCCGCCGATAAAACTAGTAAGAAAAAGATAGAACAGGGATAAATGGTTGAACTTTTGAAAATCTATCGTCGTAAAACCTGCTGTTCGAAAAGTCGTTGTTTGAAATAAAGCAGCAAGTATTTTATCTCCAACACTAAACGTGCCGATACTTTCAGGATTGTCCCATTCAAGAATCAAGAACACCACGTTCCTAAGACTAGCAAAAAAGTGAGGTGTTTAATGCCAAGCGGGTATGCACTTGTAGCCGTTTGTAATCTTTCATAAAACCGATTTTGATTCGTTTTTAAAAATTGAGTGTATATTTTCCGTTACGTCAAACCAGACAGAGAATCCGATCCCTCCTAGAATGATCAATCCCATTATAACACCATTAACTAGAGGGTCATGAACATAATTTTGCAAGCTGTTTCCTTCAAAGCTGTCAAAACCCGCATTGCTGAATCCAGATACAGAAAGAAACAAGGCATGAAACAACCCTTTTTTCATGCCGAAATCAGGGACAAAACGAAAAGCTAACAGAACAAAAGCAACACCTTCGATAATAGCTGTATACTTAATAATAGATGTTAAATAATCTTTAAAATTTCCAACTTTATGCCTGTTAAGAGCTTCATTGACTGCAATAGTATCTCTAAAACTCATTCTTCTTCCTACTCTAACAATAAATGCCGCTAATATAGTCATCAATCCCAGTCCACCTACTTGCATCAATAGAATACAAATGATTTTCCCAAATAAGCTGTATGTGGTCACAATAGGAGTGGGTAAGAGTCCAGTTACACAGACCATTGAGACTGACGTAAATAAGTTATCAAAATAATCAACGTTTGAATCGGGCATATGACTGATTGGCATAGATAATAACAAAGAACCTGTAAAGATAATGACCAAGAAACTTACCGCAATTTTTGTAGACAGCGATAATACGCGAAATTTATCTCTGATCATTCAGTACATTCCTTTCTTGTTGATACCTTTCTGCTGATTTTTAATCTGTTGTCCGATTCATAGTTCAGCAATAGTAAATGTAGGATAACATAGATAAACGAAAAAATAGACAGATATCCTGTCTATTTTTTTGTTTATTAGTTGTTTCTATTCGTTTTCAGAAACGATTTCTTCACAAATTTGGTGACTCAAGAAAGAAGATTCTAAACTAACAGGATTCTTTCCTCCTGTTTTGATAGCTTCAATATATTGACGAATCAAAGGAGCAAATCCTCGTTTTTCTAAAGTATTGTCCCAATCGCCAAACATTCTTGTTTCTTGTTCTCCGTAAGAGTCGCTCGCGTAATCTGTCAAATTTGTTACCTTATACGTTCCTTCAAGCGACTGTACTTCAACTAATTCAAGGTTTGCACCTGCTTTATAGTTCATAGAAGCAATACAAACCGTGTTTTCAGTTTCTAATTGAACGACGCAATTTTCTAATTGTCCATCAGTTTCAGTAACGGTATGCGACATTTCTAGAATTTCTTCATCTAATAAGTAAACGGCTGTGTCAATCACGTGGATGAACATATCGAAAATCCCGAATTGAACCGTTCCTGATCCGTTAGGTTTATTCTTTTGAATGAAAATCATATTTTTGTTCGAAACTTTTTTCAATTCTTGTATCATTGGAGCAAAACGACGGTTGAATCCAGTTACCAGCAGCAACTCTTTTTCTTCAGCCAATGCCATCAAGGCTTCCACTTCATCCAAATTTTCACTAATTGGTTTATCTACATAAACATGAATCCCATTTTCTAGAAATTGTTGGATCAAAGCAGCATGTGTGTGTGTAGCTGTATGGATAAATACTCCTTTTACACCACTGTCGATCATTGATTCTACCGTCGGGTGTAGATTTGATACGCGGTATTGTTTGCCGATTTTAGCTAATTTTTCTTGATCCCGCGTGTAAAAATGCCATTCTACTTTCTCACTCATTGCCATCATTACTGGCAAATAAGCTTTTTGAGCAATACTTCCTAAACCAACTACACCTATTTTCATTTTCTTCCTCTTTTCTTTTTCTGTTATTTTTACTAATTTTTTTACAAGTTAAGCTGCTTCATGTTTATTCTTGTTTCCTGTACAATAATAGTACCATTTTACGTTAAAGGAGCAAACCATTAAAATGAAACTAATCTCATGGAATGTAAACGGATTACGCGCTATCGTTAAAAAAGGATTCTTAGACATTTTTGCAGAACTTGATGCAGATTTTTTCTGCTTGCAAGAAACTAAACTGCAAGAAGGGCAAATAGATTTGGATATCCCAGGCTATTACTCTTTTTGGGATTACGCCGAGAAAAAAGGTTATTCTGGTACAGCTATTTTTACTAAACATGAACCGTTAAGTGCTGCTTACGGAATTGGCGTTCCTGAACACGATACAGAAGGTCGTGTCGTTTCCTTGGAATACGATAACTATTATGTAGTGACCTGTTACACACCCAATTCACAAGCGGAACTAAAAAGATTGGATTATCGAATTCGTTGGGAAAAAGATTTTCTCGACTACCTTAAGAAATTAGATAAGGAAAAACCCGTTATCTTATGCGGTGATTTGAATGTTGCTCATAAAGATATCGATTTAAAAAATCCGCAACGCAATCGAGGCAATGCTGGCTTCTCAGATGAAGAAAGAGCTGAATTTACCACCCTTCTGGAGTCAGGATTCATCGATACTTATCGTTACTTTTATCCAGAAAGAGAAGGCACTTACACCTGGTGGAATTACCGCTTCAACGCACGCAAAAACAATGCTGGATGGCGCATTGATTATTTCTGCGTTTCAAAAAGACTAGCTTCTCAACTTGAAGATGCAAAAATCCATGATACTATTATGGGTTCCGATCACTGTCCAGTTGAATTGACTCTGAATATATAAATAAACAGCAACTGCATATCAGGATTTAAAAAGGATTGTTTCGCGATGAAACAATCCTTTTTAATTGGAAATTTTTATTTTTGCAAATCTACTACTGTATAACTGCGTTTGTCATAGCGGTTTCTGCTTCTGGAATATTCAAATGGTGTTCCATCTTCTAAATGAACGACTTGCTCTACTTCCAGTACAGGATCATCCACAGCACACCCTAAGTATTCTTGATCATATTCAGAAGATTTAGCCGCATGAATCTTACGGTAGGCTCCTCCAAATTGCAAGCCTAACTCATTATGGATGTATTGATATACAGAAGTATCTAAAGCCTCTTCGCTTAATCCTGGTATACATTTTACACTCATAAAAGTGTGCTCGATAATATATGGATCTCCGTCAACAATACGCAAGCGTATGATTTTGTAAACCGGATCATGTTTGTCCAGCATCAACGTTTCTCTTATTGCATCATTTGGAAATTCCACTGTAAAAGAAATCACTTGGCTTTTTACTTCATGACCAGATAATTGTTTGGTCAGCCCTTCATACTCCATCAAGTTCGCGTTCAATCCATTTTTAAAAGCTGTCTTCTTTACATAAGTCCCGGACCCGCGTTTCCTGAAAATCAACCCTTCAAATGCTAAAACATCCATAGCTTTTTTTACAGTCATTCTGCTTACCTTGAATTCTTTAGCTAAAGAAACTTGATCAGGTATGAGAGAATCTACTAGGTAGACTCCATCTTGGATACGTTGTCTAATTTTATTGGCTATCATTTCGTACTTAATCATCATTTACCTCCATCAATTATTCTCTATACCTAGCATACTCTAACAAAAGACAAAAGACTAGTTTTTTTGAACATACAATATGTCTTATATGAAAAAAAGTGTATACTTTTGTATAAAAAAAGCAGTTCTAAATAAAATCTTCAGAACTGCTTTTTATTTAATTAATAAATGTTGATTATTCTGCTGTACTTAAATCGACTGAACGAAGGTTTGCTTTGTCCACTACTTTCAAGAATGGGAACCAGATCACACCAATAATAGCCATGTTGATCAATTGCAGAACCCCACCCATTACAGAGTTGGTTGCTAACATACCGTTAAAGAACACTGGAACTGTCCATGGTACTGATACCCCTGTTGGAGTTGGGAAGATACCTAAGTCCATTACGATATAGTTCAAAGTTGTTGTTACTAATGGAGCTAAGATCCAAGGAATGAAGATTGAAGCATTCAATACAAGCGGCATACCAAAGATTACTGGCTCGTTAACATTGAAGATTCCTGGAGCTAAAGCTAAACGACCGACATCTTTCATCTGACGACTCTTCATTACGAATGCCATCAAGATAACCACGATTAACGTGCTACCTGATCCACCCATACCAACTGTATACATTTCCATAAATGATTTTGTAACGATATGCGGTAATTCTTCTCCTGCTTTGAATGCTTCTTGGTTTTCTAACATCAAAGTGTTCCAGATTGGATCCATTACTGAGTTGACAATGATTTGTCCATGTAATCCAAAGAACCAAAGCAATTGAACAAAGAATACTGCAATCAATGTTGCAGGCAATCCACTACCTAAACCAGTTAATGGTTGTTGGATTACGTTATATACAAAGTCATGCAAGTTAGTATCAAATGCACCAGTTACGATAGCGTTAACAATAGTGAAGACACTTAAAGTAATGATAGCAGGAATCATAGCTGCAAATGATTTAGAAACAGCTGTCGGAACACCGTCCGGCATTTTGATAATAATTCCTTTTTTAGTGATTCGGCTGTAAATTTCAGCTGCGATAAATGCTGCGATCATACCAACGAACATACCTTTAGCACCTAGACGGTCAAGTGTCAATACTCCTGATACTACTTCACCAGATTCTAGTGTCATAACAAAAGGTGTTAAAATTAAATATGAAGCTAGGGATACAGCTCCTCCATAAACAGGATCCACATCATGTGTTTTAGATAAATAATACCCAATACCAAATGTAACGAATATAGTCAAAATAGACATCGTAGCGTTTTGTCCACTACCAAACAATGTTCCTAAAGTACTTTTCATTTCATCACTGAAGAAAGGCAGGTTGTTGATTACTACAACCAATGAACCAAACATAGTAATCGGGAAAGCCAACATAAAAGCGTCACGTAATACTAGTAAATATTTGTTTTGACCCAGCTTTCCTGCAATCGGTAACAATTTTTCACTTAACTTATCAATAAAGCCATTCATAAGTAAAATCCTCTTTTCCTTTTTTGATTTTTTGAATAATTTTGATTATTATAGCAAACGTTTACAAAACAAAGTATAACACTTCTACCTTAAATGTCTAGTCTTTTATAAAAGAAGTTTGTATGTTTCACAGATCGTTCACAATTCAATAGATCACTAAAGTTTTTTATTGCCTAAGCGGACAAAAAATGCACTCATGCCAATACGGCAAAGTGCATTTTTTGTTGCTTCTCAATAATTGTATATTAAGCTTCGAAACCATTGTTTTTTGCCAATTCATTAAACCAACGTCCACTTTTCTTGATTGTACGTTTGTAGTTGTTGTCTAAGTCTACTGCAATCAATCCATAGCGGTTTTTATAGGCATTTGTCCATGACCAATTGTCCATGCATGTCCACATATGATATCCTCGCACGTTACTTCCCTCTTGGATAGCTTGATGCACATATTTCAAATGATCTTGTACGAATTCAATACGGTAATCATCTTCAATAATTCCTTGATCATTGACGTATCGCTCTTCACCTTCGACACCCATTCCGTTTTCTGAAATGTAGCATTTGATATTGCCATAGTTTTCGCGCAAATTCGTCAAGATATCGTAAACACCTTTTTCGTAAATTTCCCATCCACGGTAAGGATTCATTTTACGTCCTGGCATCTCGTAGTTGTCAAAAAAGTCATCCGGCATTGGACCATCAGCTAATTTTTTTGTTGATTCTTTAGCTTTGATTCGACGAGGTTGGTAATAATTAACACCTAATAAATCAACAGTATTTTCTTTTATTGTTTCTAAGTCGCCTTCTTCGATCACTGGTAAAACATCGATTTCACTTAGGATCTCAACTAGATCAGTTGGGAATTCACCTTTTACAGCTGTATCTAAGAATGAACGGTTAAAGAATGCGTCAGCTGCTTTAGCTGCTTTTACATCTTCAGGATTTGCTTCATCACGTGGGTAACTTGGAGTTAAGTTTAAGATGATCCCGATTTCTCCGTCTAAGTTCATTCCATGATAAGCATTGATTGCTTTAGCGCTTGCTAAAATTTCATGGAAAGCTACTTGAACAGCTTTTTTCATGTCTACTACTGCTGGGTAATGGAATTGATATAAGTAACCGCCCTCTACAGGTACAATTGGCTCATTATGTGTAAACCATTTTTTAACACGGTCTCCAAACAATTCGAAACATACTTTTGCAAAAGCAACATAAGCTTCTACTGTTTCACGACTTTCCCAGCCGCCCTTTTCTTGCATTTTCATCGGCATGTCGAAATGATAAAGATTAATAAACGGTTCAATATCATTAGCAATCAATTCGTCAATGACTTCATTATAAAAGCTGACTGCAGTTTGGTTTACTTCTCCTGTACCATTTGGAATCAATCGGCTCCATTGAATAGATGTACGGAATGTCGTATGTCCTGTTTCCTTCATTAATTGAATGTCTTCTTTGAATTTTTCATAGAAGACAGAAGTTTTTTCTGGTCCTACTTGATTGAAGAATAGTTCTGGGCTTTCTTTATACCAGTAATCCCAGATGCTGTCTCCTTTGTTATCGCCTTCAAAAACGCCTTCAGTTTGTGGACCGCTTGCTGCTGTACCCCACCAAAAATTTTCGGGAAATGTATATTGCATGTTTATTAGCTCCTTTTAAATGACTATACTTTTATTTTTTAACCTTTATACTTTTAAAGCATAACAAAAAAAATTTGATTTGTCTCGCATATTTCAAAAAAAATTAAATCGTTTTCATTTTTCTTTTGTGTCCTGGAAAGATTTTTACGTAAACAGTTTGTCTTTTTTTTGTTGCGTCGTGTTTCAGAATACGATATACTAAATAACGATGAAATCGATAAGAACCAATAAGGGAGTAACTGGCAGCAGATGCTGTGGCAACATCACCAGCAAGTAGAGGTAACGGTCTACTGGTGTTGTCTTAAATAGTGAGACTTATGCAGTTGTTGAACCATAAACAATTCCGCATAAGTCTCTTTTTTTTTCGATTTTATTGTCAAATTTATTAAGGAGGAGTCGATAGAAGAGATAGCACATTTTAATCCAGCTGATCAGCTGCCAAAATAAGTTCAGTTAGGCATTTTGACAGTTCAACTACAAGTTCTGTTTCTTGTGAAAAAACAGCTAGAATAGTATGTTAGATGTATAAATATAATACAACTATCTCAATAGTAGTAAAAGTTCTCCTTAGCACTACTTATCAACATACTGCTACGAAATTAAGAAAGGGTGTAAAATTTGGAAAATTATCAAAAAAGTACTGAAGAAATTTTTCAGGAATTCGAAGCTTCAAGAGAGGGGCTATCAGATGCGGAAGTTAAACGCAGACAAGAACGTGATGGCCTTAATGAGTTAAAGCAAAAGAAACGCGACTCAGTTCTGAAGCTGTTTTTAGAAACATTTAAAGATGCAATGGTTATCGTTCTTTTAATTGTCGCAGTCATTCAAGTATTACTAGGTGAAGTAACAGAATCACTTATCATTTTTGCTGTATTGATGATCAACTCGATTTTAAGTGTTGTTCAAACAAGAAAAGCTGAAGGGTCATTAGATGCTTTGAAAAATATGTCGGCTCCTTCTGCCAAAGTACAACGTAACGGTAAAAAAGAAACTATCCCTGCAAAAGAATTGGTTGTTGGAGATATCGTAAGTCTAGATGCCGGAGATTATGTTCCTGCAGATGGACGTTTGATCGAAGCCGGCTCATTGCAAATCGAAGAAGGTATGCTGACAGGTGAGTCTGTCGCTTCTGAGAAAGATACTAAAGAGTTGAGCGGAGACGTTCCTTTAGGCGACCGTTCAAACATGGTATTTAGTGGAACACTAACAACTTATGGACGTGGTCTGTTTGTTGTTACTGGAACTGGAAACAACACGGAAATGGGTAAAGTTGCCAGCTTGATCGATGACGCTTCAACTAAACAAACACCGTTGCAAAAGAAATTAGATTCATTCAGTAAAAAATTGGGTGTCGGTATCTTACTATTAAGTATCTTGATTTTCGGTATCCAAGCTGCTCGTATTTTCTTCGGTGATGTTGCAGATGTTCAAACTGAATTATTGAATGCATTCATGTTTGCTGTAGCTGTCGCAGTTGCTGCTATCCCTGAAGCTTTGCAATCAATCGTAACGATCGTATTATCAGTTGGAACGAATAAGATGGCTAAGAAACACGCGATCATCCGTAAATTACCTGCTGTAGAAACTTTAGGATCAACAAGTATCATTTGTACGGATAAAACCGGTACATTGACTCAAAACAAGATGACGATCGTAGATTACTTCTTGCCAAACGGTCAATCTGGCGAGTTTAATGCTTCTCCTGAATCATGGTCAGCTGATGAAAAACGTCTTATGGAAATTGCTGTTTTAGCTAATGACTCTAACATCAATGAAGCGGGACAAGAGCTAGGCGATCCTACTGAAATAGCTATGATTGCTTTCAGCAACAAAATGAATCAGCCATACGAAAATGTACGTAAAATGTATCCTCGTGAAGCTGAATTGCCATTTGACTCTGATCGTAAATTGATGTCAACAGTCAACACGATTGATGGCGAACGTCTTCTATTGACTAAAGGTGGTCCAGATGTTGTATTTGGCCGCAGCACTAAAATGTTGTTGAATGGCGAAGTCGTTGAATTGACGGACGAACGTCTAAAAGTTTTACAAGATCAAAACGAATCTTTCTCAGACCGTGCGTTGCGTGTGTTGGCATTTGCTTACAAGCCGCTTCCTGAAGGTAATGAATTAGGCTTCGACGATGAAAATGATTTGATTTTAGCTGGTTTGATGGCTATGATCGACCCTCCTCGTGAAGCAGTATATGGTGCGGTTGCAGAAGCTAAAAGCGCTGGAATCAAAACAGTTATGATCACTGGTGACCACAAAACAACAGCTCGTGCTATTGCTCGTGATATCGGTATCTTTGAAGAAGGCGACATTGCTTTAACTGGTCAAGAGTTAGATGCTCTTAGCGAAGAAGAATTACACAGCAAATTGGAACACATTTCTGTATACGCTCGTGTTTCTCCAGAAAACAAAATTCGTATCGTTCGCGCATGGCAAGATCAAGATAAAGTATCTGCTATGACGGGTGACGGTGTTAATGATGCTCCTGCCTTGAAACAAGCTGATATCGGGGTTGCTATGGGTAGTGGTACTGACGTTGCGAAAGACTCTGCAGCTATGGTATTGACTGACGACAACTTTGTTTCAATCATCAATGCTGTTGAAGTTGGGCGTAATGTTTATGACAACATCAAAAAAGCTATTGCTTACTTGTTCTCAGGTAACTTAGGTGCGATCATCGCAATCATCGCAGCTTTATTGATGAACTGGGTCAGCCCGTTCACTGCTTTACAATTATTGTTCATTAACTTAGTAAACGACTCTATCCCAGCTATTTCTTTAGGTATGGAGCCTGGTGAACCAAACGTAATGCAACGTAAACCTCGTGATCCTAATGAAGGTATTTTTGCAGGTGGTACGTTCACTTCAGTTGTCTTCCGTGGTGTCTTGATTGGTACAGCTGTTATCATCTCTCAATACATTGGTTTAGGTTACTCTGACGAAATGAGTGTTGCAATGGCCTTTACGACATTGATCTTATCTCGTACATTGCAAGTTTTCCCAGCTCGTTCAAACACACAAACATCTATTGGTGCAGGTTTCTTCTCTAATATGTATGCTATTTATGCCTTTATCTTCTGTATGGCATTATATGGTGTCACAATGTTGCCGGGTGTACGTTCGATCTTTGATATTCCTGCTGACTTCGGTCTAGAACAATGGGGAATTGCTGCTGGTTTAGCCTTAGCTGCAGTTGTCCTTATGGAATTAAGAAAAATTGTTTTCCCACCAAAAGATAAATAATTTGTTCATGATGTAAAACCTCTGACAAGAAAACATTTCTTGTCGGAGGTTTTTCGTTTGCCTAAATTTGTGTTGCTCCTTTTCAACAAAAATTCGGCCAAGAACAGCTGATTTTTCTCTCTCATGGCTGACTGTGAATCGTTTTTCAGCCATGAGCCATTACAAAACAGAGTTCACGGCTGAACATCAATTACTATCGGCCATGAGCTCATCATTCTTAATCACCATGGCCTAAAACAGAACCCTTTTGCTTAATGTCAGTCTCTCTTTCTGTTGTCGAAATAAAACAAGCAGCCAAGTTACTAAAATCGGCTGCTTGTTTCTCTTTTGATTAGTTTTCTACATTTCCTACTAAATCTGGAGTATTGCTTTTCATCAATTCATCTACATAAGCGACTGTCTCAGGTTGTGTCTCTTCTATCTCTTTGATTTTATCGGCAAATTGCGGCAAGTGATTCTTGTGAGCGTAAAGCAATTCATCTAAAATCGTTTTAGCCATCGTTCCGCCTGGTACTAAAGGATTAACTGTGAAGGCTTGCAATGCAGCGCCGTAATTGCCTTCTACTGCTGCACGGATAACCGTCTCTTCCATCCCTTTCATGTTTTGGATGATTCCTCTTGCTGCTCCTGACGGGAATGCTCCCCAATTGTACGGTTCTACTCCATGAGCAGTAACCACGCCTGAAACCTCAACGATACTGTCATATGGCAAATCAGTGATTGTTCCGTTGTTTTGAGTCGACACGACCATTTCTGTACGTTTGTCGTTTTGGATAGAAGCGATGATCTCACAAGCTGCATCACTATAGTGCGTTCCACCCCGTTGAGACAACTCTTCCGGTTTGTAATCTAATGCTGGATCCTTATAAAGCTCGAACAAACGTCTTTCCGTTTCTTTTACAACTTGAGCTCTTGTTTCTCCTCTTTCAAATTCTTCGATCGAATGCTGCAGCATTTCGTCTTCAATGTAGTAGTAACGGTGATATCCACATGGCAGCATACCCAAGTCTTTGATTTGTTCGTAGTGGAATGAAGCACTATGAATGTTTTTCAAATGATTGTCATCTTCATTTTGATCTGGTCCGTAAAGAATGTCGATCAATTCAGCTGTTCTTTCTTTACCAGTTTTATCCCATACACGGTGCCAATGGAAATGATTGATTCCTGCAAATTTAAAGAACAATTCATTTTCAGGAATACCTAGTTTTTCAGAAGCTGATGAACAGTGACCGATAGGCACGTTGCATAAACCAACCGTTCTTTCCCATCCGCCTACTTTGATCGCTGCTTCAGTGACCATTCCAGCGGGATTCGTGAAGTTGACCAACCAAGCATCTGGACATTGTTCTTTCATATCTTCAATAATATCTAAAATAACCGGAATTGTACGGAAAGCTTTCAACATTCCGCCTGCTCCATTTGTTTCTTGTCCCAAAACGCCATGTGATAAAGGAATTCGTTCATCTTTTACACGTGCATCCAGTAAACCGACTCTAAATTGAGTGGTCACGAAGTCAGCTCCTTGTAAAGCTGCTTTACGGTCTAATGTCAGTTCAACATTCCAATCTAGTCCCGCAGCTTTCACCATTCGTTTTGCCATTTCACCAACAATTTCCAACTTTTCTTTACCCTCTTCAATATCCACCAGCACGATATCTTTGATAGGTAATTGATCTTTACGCTTGATGTATCCTTCGATCAATTCAGGTGTATAACTTGAACCTCCACCAATTGTAACAATTTTCAAAGCTTCTTTAGTCATTGTTATCCTCCTTAGAAAACGTTTTCTTTTTAACTACGTCTTCACTATAATTTGTGTAATCCATTACAGTCAAGCTTTATTCTAAAAGAATCTTCAGCAAAAGAATTCCTCAAGAAAATTATAGCCAACCAAGAGGTATCAACTGAACTTTTTTCATTTACTTGTTAGAATAATGATGTCTAAAACTTTATTATAAGGAGGCTAATTATGGATTCATCTATATATTATGGAAAAGATTATAAAACTATTCCTATGACCTCTCGCAAAAGAAATCAAGGAAGAGAAGTGACCCCTGATGTTTATTTGTACACCGTTCAATTTGTTAATTTGTATATGATTGGAGATATCGTAAGTGGTGATTTTGTTCTCGTTGATGCTGGTACACCTAATCGATCAGAAGACATTATTGCAGCTGTAGAAAACCGATTTGGAAAAAACAGTCGTCCAAAAGCCATTATTTTGACTCACGGCCATTTCGACCACGTAGGCTCAGTCATTGAGCTGGTAAATTATTGGGATGTTCCCGTATACGCTCATGAATTGGAACTTCCTTACCTCACAGGTGAAGAAAGTTATCCTACGGGAGATTCTGCTGTTGAAGGTGGATTAATTGCTAAAATGTCAGCAGCTTTCCCTGTCGAACCAATCAATTTGGCTTCACATATCCATCCTTTGCCAAACGACGGTTCTGTTCCTCATTTATCTGAGTTCAAATGGATTCACGTTCCCGGACATACCCCAGGGCAAGTGGCTTTGTTTAGAGAAAAAGATCGTCTCTTAATAGCAGCTGATGCTTTCGTAACGACTAAACAAGAATCTCTTTACCATGTACTGACACAAAAGAAAGAATTGAGCGGACCTCCAAGATATTTAACAACGGATTGGTTAGCGGCTAAAGAATCTGTACAGAAGTTAGCTTCATTAGAACCCATTATTGCAGTGACCGGACATGGTCCTCTAATGCAAGGCGCTGAATTAACGGAGAAATTAAAACAACTTGCGGATCATTTTGATGAATTGGCTGTTCCCAGTAATGGAAAGTTCGTTGATGACTCATCTAAATCATAATAGAGTAAAAAAAACGATTCATTCTATTTCACTAGAATGAATCGTCTTTTTATCTTTTGAAGTTAAGCAGTTGGTGTTCCAGTTGGTGCATTAGTATCAGAAGTTTGTTCTGCAAGAATCTCTTCTTCAGATTTCCCTTGTTCTACCATATAAGCTTTTTGGTCAACCATTTTGAAGAATGGATAATATACTAATCCGCCTAATCCGATTTGGAAGACTTGTAATAAAGCCCCTGTCCAACCACTAACTAAAAATCCGGAGAAGATCGGAGGAGTTGTCCAAGGAATATTGACACCATTAGCAACGTTAACCAAACCTGTAGACATCGCAACATATGCAATAACCGCCATAATGATTGGGTTGATAATAAACGGAATCAGCATGATTGGGTTCAATACAATCGGAATACCAAATACTAATGGCTCATTGATATTGAATAGCCCGGGTCCGATAGCTAGTTTACCTAATGTTTTGAATTGTTTAGATTTTGCAAAGAATAATGCACAAAGAGCTAATCCTAATGTACTTCCTGCTCCCCCAAGCTTGATAAAGTTATCATAAAATTGAGAGTTGATGATGTTAGGCAATGCTTGTCCTGCTGCAAAAGCTTCAGCATTTCCAGCGGTCAAAGACAACCAGATCGGTGACATTACACCAGATACGATTTGAGAACCATGGATACCAAATGACCATAGAATAGCTTCAAATAGTAGGACAATGATCATAGCTGGAAGTGATCCGCCTAAAGCTAACAAAGGTGTTTGCAACACTTCAAAAATAAAGTTGTGCGCTGTTTCAAATGGAGTCAAAGTAAACAACATTCTGATAATATTAAAAGATAGAATAACAAAAAGTCCAGGAATCAATGAAGAGAAAGAACGAGCTACGTTACTTGGAACAGACTCAGGCATTCTGATGACCCAACCGCGTTGTACGACAGCTCTCATAATTTCAGTAGCTAAGATCGCTGTGATCATACCCACAAACAAACCGCTGGCACTTAAATTAGAAGCTGGAATTCCAGTTGCTCCTTCAGGTGTTACTAAACTAGGTGTAAGAATAAGGAATGCTACTAAAGATAATACGATACCTGCTACATCATCTACTTTATAATGGCTTGACAATGATTTAGCTATCCCTACAATTACAAAAGGTGTCATGATGTTCATGGTCATGTTATAAGGGACCATGAAGAATTCTGCCCAGTTGTCACCAAAAATATTGGCCATAAAATCTGCGTATCCATTGATTGGCAAGTTAGCTAATAGTAAAAAAATCGAACCAATGATCAAGATAGACATTGCTGCAAAAAAACCACTTTTAATAGCTGTTAAATACCGATTGGAATCTAATTTATAAGCAATTGGCGCCATTTTTTCTTCTAGAAAATTCATAACCTTATCCATTGTTTTTCCTCCTAATAAATGCATTAATCATGCCTTATAACAAACGAGTAACAGAAAAACGCGACAAAAAAATACAGGCTTCCTTTGCGCTTAATGTTATACCTCCCCTCATTTTGTAAGCGCTTACTTTTATCTGATTTGATTTTAATATAACTCAATAATTTTAGCAAGCGTTTTCGTATAATTTTTTAAGAAAATTTGTTTCTCCATATACTTTTAATGTTTTATTACGTTTTTCATAAATACTTGTGTATCTTCTCAAAATCTGTTTATAATAAGCCTTAGTGAAAAAATGTAGTTCTTATTGTAATTCTTAAAGGAGAGAAAACTAGTGATAAATGAGAAGAGCTCATCGAAAGAGTGGTTTATTAGATTACTTAAAGGAGCTGCTGTCGGAATCGGTGGAATCTTACCAGGTTTATCTGGTGGTGTATTAGCCGTTATTTTTGGTCTTTATGATGAAATTATTGATTTTTTAGCAAATATCACCAAAAATTTTATAAAAAACGTACGATACTTTCTGCCAGTTGGTATCGGTGGAATCATAGGTGTCGTCTTATTTGCAACATTTGTTGAGAAAGCATTCGGGCAATATGAAGCTATGTTTACTTGTTTGTTTATCGGATTCGTTGTAGGGACTTTCCCTTCTTTATGGAAGAGTGCCGGAAAACAAGGTCGCAGTGCAGCAGACATGAGTATTCTTGCTGTCAGTGCTGTTGGGTTGTTCTTGTTGATGGTGATTGGTGGACAATCGTTGACTCAATTAGCTCCCAGCTTTTTAACCTGGATGTTCTCTGGTGCTTTGATTGGTCTTGGTGTTATCGTTCCCGGAATGAGCCCCAGCAACTTCTTGATCTATTTTGGTTTATATGAAAAAATGTCTGCCGGTATCAGCGCTTTTGATTTCAGCGTTATCATTCCATTAGCTCTTGGCGGTTTATTGTGTGTACTATTGTTAGCAAAATTAGCCAGTTGGTTATTCGATCGCTTTTACGCTAAAATGTACCACTTTATTCTAGGCATGGTCATCGGTTCATCGGTAGCTATTTTCCCGACTGTCATCTTCCCTGCTTTTTCAACTGAAGGTTTGGCTTCATCAGGACTTTCATTTGCTATGACACTGGTATTCTCTATCGTGATGCTCATCATCGGTATTGTTTTTTCTTACTGGTTCAGCGGAATTGAAGAAAAATATTCTAAATAAATCCTTTTTATAAACAATAAAAGCAGTTTAGAGACGAATTCGTCTCTAAACTGCTTTTGGTTTATCCTAGATTTTCACCATTTGATGCAATAACATCTTTATACCAATAGAAGCTGTCTTTGCGTAATCGAGATAGATCTTTCAAATCAAAGTCAGAACGGTTTACATAGACAAATCCATATCGCTTGCGGAAACCTTCATGAGTACTGATTAAATCAATTGCACTCCATGGGCAGTAACCAAACAACTCTACTCCATCTGTGATGGCCAATTGAACTTGCTTGATGTGATCTCGCAAGTAATTGATTCGGTAAGTATCATGAATTTTCCCATCTTCTGTCAATGCATCACGTCCGCCTAAACCATTTTCGGTGATCACTAACGGCAAAGCATAACGAGAGTAAATATCATTTGCAGTAATACGCAATCCTTCTGGATCTATTTCCCAGCCAAATTCGGTCTTGCCAAGTGCTCCATGTTCTACTTGTCGGAAAAAACCTGGTACACCTTGCCCTTTTTGCTGATCAGCTTCCATAGAATCTGTTTCTTCTTCCAGCGGGTAATATTCTACGGTACCGGAACTGTAATAATTAAAAGCAATGAAATCCGCTAATCCAGACTTCAATGTCTCTTCATCGCCTCGTTCCATATCTGGAGTGGCATTATTTGCTTCTAAGAAAGACCATGCTACATTATTGTATCTTCCATAAACAGCCATATCTAAATACAACCAGTTGCGGACTGCATTAAAGGTTTGTGCCGCTTGGATGTCCAATGGATCATTGGTTTTTGGATAAATCGTTGAAATATTTGGTGCAGGTCCAATTTTAGCATCTGGCAATTTGTCATGACACTCTTTCATCACACGAGCTTGAGCCAATAGCATGTGGTGGTTTTGCTGATAAGTTTCTTTCATCGTTGTTGCTCCGCCGCCGATAACTGCTCCAGCAGATAAAATCATCATATTTTGTTCATTGATCGTTTGCCAGAATTTAACGCGATCCCCAAAGCGGTCAAATAAAATTCCACAATAACGTACAAAAGCATCAATCGTTTCTCTGCTGCTCCAGCCGCCTTTTTCTTCAAGCGCTGCAGGTAAATCAAAATGGTAAACTGTTACTAAAGGTTCAATACGATGTTTTAACAATTCATTGATCAAGTTATCGTAAAATCGGATCCCCTCTTCGTTCACTTCTCCATCGCCATCTGGAACAATGCGTGTCCAAGCTATCGAGAACCGGTACGTTTTAAAGCCCATTTCTGCTAACATCGCTACATCTTCTTTGTAGTGATGGTAATGGTCAGCAGCTACCTTAAAATCTGACGTGTCACTAGGAATGGTTTTTGTGTCTTGAACTGAAGGTCCTTTTCCGCCTTCATTCCATGCTCCTTCTATTTGGTAAGCACTAGTGGATCCTCCCCATAAGAAGTCATTTGGAAATGGTCTCAATGTTTGATGTTTCATGATTCATCCTCCTTAGTTTATACCGCTTTCACAAATAGACTATATCTTGTGTAATGGATTACATTCAAGCAGAAAAATCATTTTCTTTTAATAATGATTTTTCTTTAAAAAAGTTGTGCTACAATATCTTTATCTTTAATGTGTCAGAAAGCGGAGGGAAGAAATGAATTTTACAGCTATCGACTTTGAAACAGCCAACTTCCAGAAACATAGTGCCTGCTCTGTAGCTCTTACGATCGTTCGTGACAGTAAGATCGTAGACAATTACTATACACTCTTGAAACCAGATACTTTTTTCAATCAAAAAAACATCCAAATACACGGCATACACGAACGGGATGTCATTGATGCGCCAAATTTTGCGCAAATATGGCCTGAGATTCAACCTTTGTTCACTCAAAACCAGTTGATCGTGGCTCATAATCTTCCTTTTGACCGAGGCGTACTTCACGGTTGTTTGGATTATTACGGTATCGAACGTCCAAATTACCAAACCTTGTGTACTGTTCAGTCCAGCCGAAAATTATTGTATGAATTGCCTAATCACAAATTAAATACCGTCTGCGGTGCTTTAGACATCAGACTAGACAATCATCATAACGCTTTAGCCGATAGCGTTGCTTGTGCAAATATCTTATTGTATTTAGAAGAACACTTTGGAACTGATCCATTGAAAAAGCTCGTCAAATATGTTTAATCATCATTCCCCTATATCAGAATCCTAAATGGAACTGATATAGGTTTTTTCGTTTGTTGGGTATCCCTTTGTTGCAGCATTAGAAAACCTTTTATTGATTTACTATATATTTTACTTTGTAGAAAATCTGGATGTTTTAAGGCATTATATTTGAAAAGGCGCCATTCATAAAGTAATGTTAAGGGTATAAAAAAATTGGAGGAGAGAACCATGTACAAATATAAAAGGAAATTATTTACCTTTATGATGGCCTTAGCCAGTATGGCTGCCATTTTTATTCCCTTACAAGCGGAAGCAACAGAAACAGAAAGCAACAAAGGAACCCCCGAAAATCCATACCTCATTACAACGGATGTTACTTACACTCCATTTGAATTTCAAAATGCTGACGGCGAATACGTCGGAATTGACGTTGATATCATAAAAGCTATTGCAGAAGATCAAGGTTTTGAAATTGAATTAAGACCTTTAAACTTTAGTGCCGGCTTGCAAGCCTTAGAGACTAATCAAGTTGATGGTATGATCGCTGCTATGAGTATTACACCAGAACGCGAGGAATCATTTGATTTTTCTGATCCTTACTTTGAAGCGGGAACTGTAATGGCCATCGCTGAGGACAATGACGAAATCGCTACTTATGAAGACCTTGAAGGCAAAACAGTAGCTGTAAAAGTTGGAACGACTGGTGCAAATTTTGTCAATGAGTTAACAAAAGAATATGATATTGAAGTCAACCAATTCGATGACTCTGCTACAATGTACGAAGACGTTATCGCTGGTCACTCAGATGCCGTATTCGATGACTACCCTGTTATGGCGTACGCTGTTCAACAAGGCTTAGCTTTGAAATTCCCGCTTGAACCCGAAGCAGGAGATGTTTATGGATTTGCTGTAAACAAAGACCAAAATCCTGAATTATTAGAAATGTTCAACGAAGGTTTGGCAAATATCCAAGAAAATGGAACTTATGACGAGATCATTGACACTTACATTAGTGAAGATGCAGAAGAATCAACAGGAAATGGGATATTTGGCTTAATTGCGAGTAACTGGCCAGATTTAGCTCGTGGTTTAGGTCAAACTCTATTATTAACATTGATTTCATTTGGTATTGCCTTAGTATTGGGAACTATTCTTGGTCTATTCAATGCCAGCCCAAATAAAGTATTAAATGCCATTTCATCTATTTATATTACAATCATGCGTGGTATTCCATTGATCGTATTGGCTTTCTTTATTTACTTCTCAGTACCACAATTGTTTAATATTAAAATGACAGCTTTTGTGGCAGGTGTGTCAACATTGACGTTGAATACAGCCGCTTATATCTCTGAACAAGTACGTGGAGGTATTTTAGCTGTTGCCAAAGGACAATTAGAAGCCGGTAGAAGTTTGGGGCTTTCTTACAATACTTCAATGAGAAAAATCATTTTACCGCAAGCTATTAAAATCATGATTCCATCATTGATCAACCAATTTGTTATTACTCTGAAAGATACTTCTATTCTTTCGGTAATCGGTATAGTAGAATTAACACAAACAGGACGAATCATTATTGCTCGTACGTACTCATCAGGTAGTATGTGGTTGATTGTCGGAATCATCTATATTCTGATCATCACACTTCTGACATGGGTTTCATCTGTATTGGAAAGGAGATTGTCAAATGACTAAATTAAAAGTAGAACACCTTAAAAAGAGTTTTGGCGATTTAGAAGTCTTAAAAGATTTAAACGCAGAAGTAGAAGAAGGAGAAGTTATTTGCATCATTGGTCCTTCTGGATCTGGTAAAAGTACTTTCCTTCGTTGCTTAAATAATTTAGAAGAAATTACCGGCGGAAAAGTCATTATCAATGATCGTGACCTGACTGACCCTTCTCAAGATATCAATAAGATTCGCGAAAATATAGGAATGGTATTCCAACACTTTAACTTGTTTCCGCATTTAACGGTTATCGAAAATATCATGCTGGCTCCTAAAGAATTAAAAGACGAATCAGATGAAGAGATTCGCAACAGAGCTTTAGGTTTGTTGGAAACTGTTGGGTTAGCTGAAAAAGCAGACGATTATCCGAAATCTCTTTCCGGTGGTCAAAAACAACGTGTGGCAATTGCTCGTGCTTTAGCGATGCAGCCTGATATTATGTTGTTTGATGAACCAACCAGTGCTCTTGACCCTGAAATGGTTGGAGACGTTCTGCAAGTTATGCAAAAATTAGCTAGTGAGGGAATGACGATGTTAGTAGTTACCCATGAGATGGGATTTGCTAAAGAGGTTGCAGATCGCGTTATTTTCATGGACGGTGGTTACATTGTTGAGGAAGGACCACCAGATCAACTATTCAACCATCCACAACACGAACGTACAAAGGACTTCCTAGATAAAGTATTGATTTAATACTTCTCTAAGAAAGAAAATTTTTTCTATAAATAGAGAACGCTCATTGGATCAGCATCCAATGAGCGTTCTCTTTGTTTTTTTTTCATTAATTATCGAGTAAAACCTTTTCAGTTATCATCCTACCTTGTTTTTTGTACCTGCTTATCAAGTAGAACCTGTCTACTTATCATCCTGGCCCATTTTTTGTGCCTACTTATCGAGTAGAACCTGTCTACTTGATATCCTAACTCTTTTTTTGTGACCACTTATCAAGTAGAACCTGTCTACTTATCATCTTGACCCATTTTTTATGCCGGCTTATCAAGTAGAACCTGTCTACTTATCATCCTGACTCGTTTTTTGTGCCGGCTCATCAAGTAGGACCTGTCTACTTATCATCCTAACTCGTTTTTTGTGCCGGCTTATCAAGTAGAACCATTAACCCCCTTACACAGCATCTTTAAACCAGTTCAAGCTAAGGAAACTAAACTTGTCTAGTAACTATAATCAAAATTGTATATCCTAATTCCATCACTTTACTTCAATTCCTGCTCTGTATAAGTTGGTCCCTCAATAATCAATTTGCCATTTTCAAAATATATCAGATCCATCCCTACTTTTCGGTCGCCACTAGGTTTCGTGGGATCCGTATGCATGTGATAAATGGTATATAGCGTTTCGTTATCCAACCCTACTGTTACACTATTATGCCCAGGTCCCGAAATCCCGTTATCTACATCTTCCGACAGAATAGGATTCTCTTCGGCTTTTTCAAATGGTCCCAGCGGATTATCTGCTGTGGCATAGCCGACAGCGTACAAAGGACTGGCAAAGTAATTGGCAGAGTACATCAAATAGTAAGTATCATCCTCTTCCAATACATAGGGTCCTTCATTCCATTGATATTCCCCATATGGTGTCTCCCAAGATTGATCTGGGGTCAATAATAATGTCTCTTCCCCTTCTACTGTCAGCAAATCGTCACTCATTTCTCTAACATAAACTTGGCTGACATGGTCTCCATCAATAATGTTTTCAAAATTGTCTTTTACATAATATAAGTATGGTTGTCCTGAGCCCTCATCTATAAAGATATGCCCATCGATATAAGAACCTTCCTCAGGGATAATGTCTACTGCCACATCTTCAAATGGACCTAACGGACTATCACTGACCGCTATGGCGATTTTTAAGCTGCCGACATATTCTCTAGCACTATAGACCATATAAAATTGATTTTCATATTCAATCACTTCAGGAGCCCAAAAGTCTCCTATTGCCCACTTGTCCTCTTGTAGCTCGTGGTCGTAGGCTAACTCTACCTGTTCTTCCCAATTGACGAGATTATCTGACTGCCATACTTTGAAACCAACATGCGGTTCTGATGTGGCATACATATAATATTGATCCTCGACTTTTAACACATAAGGGTCCCCAATATCTGTCATTTCTCCGATAGGATTTTGATAAGTCGGGCGACTTTGAGTATAAATCAAAACCATTCCTGCAATCAGAATGATACTCAGAACAATGAAAACAATAATCTTATTCCGTTTATTCCATTTCATAGTCTGCTCCTTTCTCGCATAAAAAACGAAGTTATTATTCAATAAAAAACGCAATACCCTTCTTTCTAAACTCAAGGTATTGCGTTTCTTACGTAAATTATTTGATTCCTGTATTCGTCACGCTTCGAACAAAGTATTTATTGGCAAAAATAAAGATAATCAAGGCAGGCACCGTGGCGACCACTGTAGAAGCCATCATTTTACCAGGATTGACAAAGTTTGACCCTTGAATCAAGTTAGCAAGTCCTACTGTAGCTGTCTTCATATCATCCGAACTCGTTACCAGAGAAGGCCATAGGAAATCGTTGTAAATCGCTAAAAAAGTAATGACTGTCAAAGTTGCTACAATTGGTTTGATCGTAGGCATGATTACATGTCTCAAGATATGCCATAAGCTTGCTCCGTCAATGATTGCCGCTTCTTCCAAATCCCGAGGAAAATCCCGCAAGAAGTTATAAATCAGGAAAACGCCCATCGTTCCAGCTGAGTAAGGTAATATCAACGGTGCATAGGTATCCAGATATCCAACTTCTCTAAATAGAAAGAAAGCAGGAAACAGTGTGACAATTCCAGGGATGGTCAAAGCACCCACAACAATACTCAAAAATATTTTTTTCCCCGGCAAATTCAATCGAGCTAATGTATAAGCTGCTAATACATCCACGAAAACCACCAAGGCTGTCCCCGCTGTAGTAACAATAGCTGTGTTCATTAACCAAGTTAAGATGGGAGCATCCGCATCAGCTCCAAAAATACTCGTGTAGTTTTCTATTGTCCAACTTTTCGGTATTAATGATGAAGTAGACAATGATTCACCTAGTTCTTTAAAAGAAGTGAAGATCATCCAGACGATCGGCAATAGAAAAATCAGAGCCACGCCTGTAGAGATCAGCGTTACAGTAATGTCTTTTTTCTTTGATTTCATTTTCTATCCCCTCCTAGTCTTTTCTGTAGGCATACAAGTATTGTGCACCTGTTATCACCATCATGATAACTCCCATAATAACTGCCATAGTCGTACCGATGCCTAGATTATTTTGAGAAAAGACCACTTGTTGGATAACCATGATAAGTGATTGTGTACTTTGCTGCGGTCCTCCTGCAGTAATAAGCAATGTTTGTCCGTATAGGTTGAATGAAGCAATAATTGTCGTCATCAGCACAAAGATAAAAACACCTTTTATAGAGGGGAAGGTAACATAGCGAAATTTCTTCCACCAGTTGGCCCCATCCAGTCCTGCTGCTTCATATAAATTATAATCCACTTCGTCTAAAGCATTGATAAATAAGATCATGTTATATCCGATCGTCCACCAGACTGTAGCGATCAAAATCGTTATCCAAGCATACGGTTGTTCATTCAGCCAATTCAAAGGAGCAATATTGAGCGTATTCAAAACATTATTGATATATCCTCCATTTCCTGTGAACAACCATTTAAAAATAGCTGATACGGCTGTGACAGAAACAGCATAGGAAATAAAAAAGGTTGTTCTGAAAAAAACTTTTAGTTTCTTAGGAATATTATTTACTAATAAGGCCAACCCTAAACTGACTAATACTAAGGGAATCACACTAAACCCTACAAACACCAATGTATTTTCCAAGCCTCTATAAAAAGAAATACTGAACATATTATCTCCAGACAGTACAGTCGTATAGTTTTCTAAACCGACAAAACCTCCATTTCCTCCAAAGAGCGACCAGTCATGAAGACTAATATAAACACCGTAAAAAACCGGTATAGCCCAGAACAGGACAAAACAAATAAAAAAAGGCAAATACATCACTGTTGACCATAATTTAGAAATCTTCATTTGAATCCTCCTTTTCTATTTGAGAGTGGGAAAAAAGGCGCTTAGCCTCATGTTCATCCACGAATCATGCTCGAATGGTCATCGACCACCCGAGCGTGATTCGTGAATGTACGTCGAAGCTGCCTTTTTGAGCACGTTTACGAATCCAATATTCCTAAATGTGCAAATCTGAAAGTGATTTCCCAATTCCAAACAATGTAGTGCATAGATTTAATTTAAATTACTGTTCAGGAGCTGTATCGGCAATTTGCTGCGCGTTATCTGTGGCGATTTGCAGTTCAGCCATCAAGTCTTCCCTCGTCAAGTTTTCTTCCGTCACTAACATACTAAACACGTTTTCAATCATGTATCTCATTTGTTCTCCAAATTGATAAACTTGAGGAGCACCAGTTACTGTATCGAATTGTTTAGCATTTTCGTTAGCCAAAGGATATTTTTCTGTGTCTTCTGCAATCAGGTCCAACGTTGCTGTGTGCAGCGGAGCCTGTCCGGATTCTGCCCAATTAGCTAAGTTTTCTGGTTGATACATGTATTCAACGAATGCGGAAATAGCAGCCATTTCCTCTTCATCTGTAACAGAGGATGGTAAAGCGATCGTGTGTGATCCTCCGTATACACCAGGCTCATCTCCAATTTGCGGCATAGAAGTGATACCTAGATCTTCACCATACGTTTCAGAAACAGCTTGATAGTACCATGGTCCTGTAAGTGCTACCGCTGTTTGAACACCGGTATTTCCTTCTTCTACTTGTTTCATAAAGGCTTGGAATTCACCATCTAATCCTAATCCAGCTGGCGAGATATTATCTTTCCAAACCATATCATGGAAGACCATTAATGAATCTGCCAAGTCTTCTTGAGCAAAATTCAAATGATTTCCATCAAGCAGCTCAACATTGTTTTGAATAGCAGCTGTCATAATATAATATTCTACTAGTCCTGCATTAGGGACACCTGCTGCGTACAAGTTAGGATCTTGATTTTGCAATTCTTCTGTCAAAGCTACCAAGTCTTCATAGTTTTCTGGAGCTTCTGGAGACAATTGTTTGTTGTAAAATGCAGTTAACGGATGGATGTCTAATGGAATACCATAGGTACCATCATCAAAAGTCACTAAATCTTCTGCAGCTTCATGAAAGTCACCGATACTTAATCCAGCTTGTTCCATTAAAGGATTAATATCTTGGATCATGCCATCTTGTTTATATGTTTCAAGGTTGTTGGCATGGATCACCACTAAATCATAATCTCCTGTTTTAAATTTTGTGTAATGATCTTTATCTTGTACTTCTTCTACCACATATTCATCTTGAGACTCGTTGAACCCATCCGTGATTTTCTTCATGTAACCACCATCACCGCCCGTAAAGCCGTTTAAGAAAGTGATTTGCACTTTACCATCTTCAGTTTCATTGGCATTTCCTCCGCCAGAACCGTTTCCACAAGCTGCTAAAAATAGCGAACCTACTAATAAAGTAGACAACAATACTTTTTTCATATTCTTATCCTCCTATAAAATGATTATTCACCTGTCCAACTCGATCCTTCAAAAACTAAAATTTGCCCAAAGAAAACCAATCTTTTTAGATTGGCAAGTTTTCTGGATCTCCTCCAACACGTTCATTTTTGTTCAACGCATTGATGTTATCCATATCTTCTTGTGTCAATTCAAAATCATAAATATCAGCATTTTCATAAATTCTTTCTTTATGGGTTGATTTAGGTATCGTCACAACACCAATTTGGATGTCCCAACGCAGCAACACTTGGGCCACTGTTTTATTGTATTTTGCAGCAATTTCTTGAATCACTGGGTGGTTTAAGATTTTTCCGCTTCCTAGTGGGGAATAAGCTTCTACTACAATATCGTGCTCTTTGCAGTATTCGCGAATCGGTTCTTGAGATAATAGGGGGTGAAGCTCAATTTGGTTAACCATTGGAACGATTTCGGCATCTTTCAACAATTCCTCAAAATGATGGACGTGGAAATTACATACCCCAATAGCTCTTACTTTTTTATCTTTATATAATTTTTCTAATGCACGCCATGTATCTTTTGTTTTTCCTTCAACTGGCCAATGCACCAAGTACAAATCAACATAATCGAGTCCTAAACGTTCTAAACTGTCTTCATACGCTTGCAAAGTACTTTCATATCCTTGCATTTCACTTCTGACCTTGGTCGTTACAAAAAGGTCTTCTCTGTTGATACCAGATTCTTTGATACCTTTTCCAACTCCAGCTTCATTGCCATATTCTGCAGCTGTATCAATACTGATATAGCCTGCTTCTATTGCCCATTTAACTGCATTAGAAACTTCTTCTCCATCTTTCATTTGCCAAACGCCTAAACCAAATGTCGGCATGGCTACTCCGTTAGCTAATTCTATTGTACTTTTTAAAGTCATAGTATCATCCTCCAGTTATTAGAAATCGGTTTCATTGTTACAGACTTATTATAACTTCTTTTAATCCTGAAATACAAAAAACAAGACTCCTAAAAAGTAAATTTTTACTAAACCTATCGAACTCAAATAAACAAAAAAAAGCATTCACTGCAAGGTTGCAATGAATACTCTCAGGTAAAACCCTGTGTAAATTTCATTCCATAATCAATGGAATAACTCCAATAAAAATACAAAAAAGTACTAATCCTGCAATACTGACCCAAGCTTGCCATCTTGCCAAGTTGATTGTACTGCCGATACCGAATCTTTTTTCTACAAAAATGGACGGATCTTCTGGATTATAATAAAAGACGCCTAATTTCCAATACTTTTCTTCATCCATTTCTGTCACTTCTTCTATAGGTTCGTCTATTTCCGAAAAGACCAGCTTTTCTCCGCCTTGCCCATATTTCCATGTTAAGAATGAGCTATAACCCACAATACCTAAGATGAATATGCCAATCAACAGTCCCATCCATCCAAAAGCCATATCTTCCGCGAAAAACAGAGAAAAGAAATTCGTCGATGTCAATAACAGTTGGGTAGCTATTGATGTTACTAAAAAATTGATGGACCAAGCTCGACGAAACTTTTTGCTTTGATAGCTCGTGATTTGAGGATAATTTACTAGTAATTTTTGTTTTGATTTGATAAAAGCATAATGGCTGAAAGCTAAAACTGGTATCATCAACAATTGCATTGCAGGCATCATCATAACTGATAATGGCGACTTTTCTACTGACCGATCCGGAATATTTTGACTATTCCAATGAATCGGAAATTGATTTGGAATCCGATCATAGAAGAATCCTATTACAGCAACCGATATCAAGACGATTACCAATTGGACAATGACTATGGTTCGAGTAGAAACGGCGTTAAGGTCTCTATGATAGTTGGTATCCACCACAATGCGTTCTTTTTTAGTTTCTACAATAATCTGCTCTTCTTTTTTCCACAGTTGGATAGCTTTTCTATTTTGCAGATACAATATAAAAGTTAGTACAAAAAACACCAACATAGCACCTATTACATAGATACTGATCCACATGTCTTGTGCAGTTTGATCTTCAAAATTGGAAAAGAACACAATAGGTATAGATAAAAGAATGCTCAGCAGAACATTATGGATGAAAAATCTTTTCTTTCGCATTTGAATAAACGAATCTTGTTGGTGAGAACTTGGAACGGTTATCCCAAATGGTGTTCCCCTTCTACTATAGTAAGGAGTCAATCCATTGACAAAACCTAAAATCAGAAAAATACCTATCATTATACTATAAAATAGCCACATGTTATTTCACCTCTTCTTTCAATTGCTTTTTGATATCCGTCAACCATTCTTCAATCAGTTGTTCAGACACACCATAAATTTCCGCATCGATTTGTACTTGTGCCAACTTTTCTAACATCGCTTGTTTCACGTTATCATGCGGCTTCAAAGAAGCTTTATCTTGAATAAAATATCCTCTTTTGCTTTTGATCAGCATGCCTTCATCTACTAACAGGTTGTATGCTTTGTTTACAGTGTGCATATTGATTCCCAAGTCGCTTGCCAGACTTCGAACACTCGGCAATCCATCCTCTACTGCTTGTCGATCCAGAATAATATTTTTTTTGATCTGATACATCAATTGCGTGTAGATCGGTGTTTCATCATGGGGATTGATTTCGATAATCATTATTCATCACCCTTCTGTTTGTTATATAATAAGTATAACAAAGTTTAGGTAGTAGTCAATAAAAAAAACTTTTACGTTAAAACAAAACGTAAAAGTTTTTCTCTATTGAGTAAGATCTAATCCATAATAGATATGATCATGTCTATTTCCATTGAATACAGCTACTTTGGGCATACGTCCCCATTGAGAAAAACCATGTTTCAGAAGCATATTTTCGCTTCCGTGATTTCCTTCAACAATCATAGCAATAATTTGATCGTATCCTATCTCTATAGCTTGATTGATCGTATGACTGACCAGAAGTGATCCGATTCCTTGTTTGCGGTACTGTTTATTTACGTAGTAACTGATCTCTGTTACTTTTTCTACAGCTCTTCTTCCAGCTCGATAAGCACTTAAATGGCTGTATCCTGCAATATCTCCATCCACTTCATAGACAAACAATGGATATTCGTTGGATTGATGTGATTCAAACCAAGGAACTCTTTCTTCTGTCGTGAATAGATCAATGTCGCAAGTAATTCCGCCTAACGAAACAGCGTCATTATAAATTCTTACTATGTCTGGTAAATCTGAAAGAGCAGCTTTGCGAATACCAGTTTTTGGCATAATATAGGTTACGTTTAACAATTTTAATTCTCCTTTTTTGTGACTTTCGTCAACCTATTTTCTACTCGCAAGTCCAATTCGAACCATCTAGTCTGTCTACTCTATAGGATCAAGTTTTTGGTTATGTAGTTCCCTTCATCTTTGCGGCAAATCAAATTATATACGGTGAAAGGGCGAGAAACAATCTTTTTTTTTATAAAATTTTTGTCATTTTTTTGTACAAAAAAACTCCCTCTATTAAAGAGAGAGTAAGGACATGCATTCAGTATTTTGGTTGTCCGATGACCAGTAAGACCAGCATCATTGCTCGTAATAAACTTCATCTAAAAACAGCCCTTGAGAAGGTACTGTCATTCCTGCATTGCTTCTGATGCCGCTTTTAAAAATCGTGTCGATGTATTCCGGTTCCATCACTCCGGCTCCAATATCCAAAAGAGTTCCCATGATGATTCTGACCATTTTATGAAGAAAACCATTTCCCGTAAAAGTAAAGTGGATGATGCTGCCTTCTCTTTGGATCTTTATTTCATCAATCGTTCTGACAGTTGATTTTTTCGACTTTTTAAGCGAAGAAAAACCAATAAAATCATGTGTTCCGACAAGTTTTTCACACGCCTTATTCATCTTATCGATATCCAATTTTTCTGGATACTGAAAGCTGTAATTCCGCTCAAATGCAGACGGGATCGCATTATTCCAGATTCGATAACTGTATGTCTTTCCAACAGCGTTGTATCGTGCATGGAATCTTTCCGGTACTTCTTCTAATTTCTTTACCACAATATCCTGCGGAAGATAACGGTTGAGATAATCCAGCATTGCTGAAAAGTCCATATTCGAAGCCGTTTTGAAATTGGCGATCTGTTTTTTAGCATGAGTTCCTGAATCTGTACGTCCTGATCCGATGATCTCAACTTTGGTTCCTGTCATATTTGTTAAGATATTCTCTATCTTTCCTTGAATAGTTTTATCTGAGTCACTAAGCCTCTGCCAACCTAAGTATCTGCCGCCATCGTACTCGATCGTCATTTTAATATTTTTCATTTTATCCCTCTTATCATTTGTATCTGCATTGCCTAATGTTTATAGCTTACTGATGTATATTGGCCTGCAGGAAATCTTTGCTTTTTTCTTTTACTCGAAATTAGCCTTATGTACGACTAATTTAGTCTATCTCACCAATCATCATACTCATCAAACAAACGTCTAAATATTCTCCATTGTCTCTCACTCCGCGTGGCATGATGGCTTCTAATTGGAACCCTAGTTTTTCATACAAATGGCGCGCTGTTTTATTTCTGGCTTGTACTGTCAATTCTAATCGTTTGAGCTTGGATTGTTCATTGGCCCAATAAAGCAACTCTTCCATCATCGTTGTTCCCAAACCGAAACCCCAATACTCTTTTGCAATAACGATACCGACTTCACCGATGTGCTTCAGCTTAGGGCTTGAGGAACCGTGGATAGAAGCTGTACCAACGATTTTCTCGTCGATCATGGCTACCATCAAGACATTATTATCGGACTCATACAATTTCGCCAATTGCTCTTGTTCTTCTTCTACTGTGATGCCTGGACCTTCTTCTCCCATCGTCATATACCCAGTTTCAAGAGCTGTACTGCTTAAATGAGCTAAGATGCCTTCAGCGTCTTTTGGGACAGCCTCTCTGATGACAACATCTACTTTTTCTCCCATAGACCTATTCTCCTTCTTGTTGTTTCCACTCTTCAATCATTGCTTCATAGCGTTCACCTTTTGGGATAAAAGTGATTTTACGTTCCATCATCTCTTCCCCTACTGGTTTTAATTGGACTTCTAAATGCTGCTCTGGAATATCTTCTGGGATAAACGTGGCCCATTCAATCACAGAGACACCTTCTCCTTCAAAATATTCTTCTAAACCTAGATCTGTACCACCAGTTTCTTCCAAACGATAAACATCCATATGGTAAAGAGGCACTCTTCCCTCGTCATATTCGCGAATCAAAGTATACGTGGGACTTTTGATGACTCTTTTAATACCAAGCCCCTCAGCTAATCCTTTAGTAAAGGTTGTTTTTCCAGCACCTAGATTTCCTTCCAGCAATACGACATCCCCGGCGTTCAACAGTTTTGCCAAGCTTGCGGCGATTTTTTTAGTTTCTTGTTCGTCTTTTGCATAAAATGTCAGCATCAAACTCACCTTTCTTTAGACAAGTAGTTATGGATTATTTTAACACTGATTGGAAAAGAAGTCTTTTACTTTCGAAAAACAAACTTAATCGACTTCAAAACCAGCTCATAAAAAAAGACGCTCCTAAGAGCGCCTTTTTAGTCTGTCCATTTTTGAGTGAACACCAGTAGATTATAGTGCTTGGTTAGCTGTGATGATCGCTGTTTTGTAAACATCTTCCTCGTTACATCCACGAGAAAGGTCAGAGATTGGTTTGTTTAATCCTTGTAAGATTGGTCCAATAGCTTCAAAGTTACCAAAACGTTGAGCAATCTTGTAACCAATGTTTCCTGATTGCAATTCTGGGAATACGAATACTGAAGCTTCTCCAGCAACGTTTGAACCTGGTGCTTTTTGATCTGCTACAGATTTAACAAAAGCTGCATCAAATTGCATCTCTCCATCGATTTCGTATTGTGGAGCCAATTCTTTAGCGATTCTTGCAGCTTCAGCTACTTTTGTAACTTCTTCAGCTTTAGCAGAACCTTTAGTTGAGAAGCTCAACAACGCTACTTTAGGCTCAATATCGAACATTTCTGCCGTTTTAGCGCTTTCAACAGCGATCTCTGCTAATTCTTGTGCAGAAGGGTTCACGTTGATTGCACAGTCAGAGAACAAGTATTTTTCTTGTCCGCGGCCACGCATCATGATGAACGCACCACTTGTACGGCTAACGCCTGGTTTAGTTTTGATGATTTGCAATGCAGGACGAACAGTGTCTCCAGTTGAATGAACAGCTCCACTTACAAGAGCGTCTACTTTGCCCATGTGAGTCAGCATTGTTCCGAAGTAGTTTTCGTCTTTCAAGATTTCGCGAGCTTGTTCTTCTGTTACTTTCCCTTTACGGCGTTCTACAAAAGCTGCTATCATTTCTTCCATTTCGCCATAGCTGCTTGGTTCGATAATTTCAATATTCTCAACGCTAAACCCATGATTTTTAGCCGATTGTTTGATTTCATCAATGTTTCCCAAAAGTACCGGGTGTACTAAGTTTTCTGCTTGTAAACGCACAACTGCTCCTAAAATACGAGGTTCAGTTCCTTCTGGAAAAACCACGCGTACATTTTTTCCTAAAACTTTGGATTTTAAACTTTCAAATAGTTCCAATCTAATTCCCTCCAACATCGTTTTATACTACAGTTTCTATGATACTACTATATCACGAAAAAATACAGTCGTTTCAACTATCTTTTATACTTATTACACAAATAACTTTTATTTATAGGACAAAACTATTACAGTTTCAAGTTGTTGTTTCTTTTACTGCAACAGGCAATTTCCAATTGATCGGCTCTTGTCCGCTTTGGATCAGAGCTTCGTTCGTTTTAGAAAATGGCTTAGTCCCAAAAAAACCTCTCCTGGCTGACAAAGGACTTGGATGCGGCGAGGTTAAAACAATGTGTTTCGTCTCATCAATCAACACTCTTTTCTTGATAGAAGGATTCCCCCATAAAATGAACACGATCGGTTCCTCTCGTTCATTCAACTTTTGGATCACAAAATCGGTCAATGCTTCCCAGCCTTTTCCTTTGTGGGAATGGGACAGACCTTCTCTAACAGTCAATACAGTATTCAGCAACAATACTCCTTCCTCTGCCCACGATTTTAAATACCCATGATCGACCGGCGGATATCCTAAGTCGGATTCTAACTCTTTGTAGATATTTTTTAATGAAGGCGGTACTTTTACCCCTGGTTTTACAGAAAAACTTAGTCCATGCGCTTGTTTTTCTCTAATGTAAGGATCCTGCCCTAAAATAACCGCTTTGACTTTGCTGTAAGGCGTCCACTCAAATGCTTGCCAAATATTTTCTTTTTCTGGGTAAATAGTTTCTGTTTCGTATTCTTTTTTTAAAAATTCTCTCAATTGTTGGTAACTAGTTGTCTCACTAGCTTCTTTTAAAATGGGTGCCCAATCATTTTCAACTGGAATTGTCACATTTATTCCTCTTTTCTATCTCTATTATCTTGCCTTTATCCTACAAGAGTTATTTTTCTTTCACAAGAAATAACCCCTCCTTATTTTAATGTGCTATTTTGACTTTGTCATGCTAAACTGGAAGTAATCAAACAATTCTGGAGGCTGGAAAATGGTAAAATTGATTGTATCGGATATGGATGGAACATTGTTGAATGAAAAGATGCAGATATCAAAAGCAAATGCATCAGCTATTCGCGAAGCGGAAAAACGAGGGATTCCTTTTGTAGTAGCTACTGGACGTGGATACACGGAAGCGAAACCTTTGTTAGAAGAAGTAGAGTTGAACTGCCCGATCATTACGTTAAATGGTGCTCAAGTTTATGATGAAAATGGAACGATTTTGAAAACAGCTGGTATCGACAAAACTACAGCTCGTAAAATCCTGACGATTATCAGAGAGAACAATTTGTACTGCGAGATCACAACTGGTAAAGGGATATTTTCAGACAATAAAGCAAAACGTATCGAGTCTGTTGCGTCTTTGCTTTTTGAAACAAACCCTGATACTACTTATAAAATGGCTGTCGTATTAGCTGCAGCTCGTTTGGAGATCATGAATATCCATTACATCGATGATTATGATGAATTGATTGAAGATGAGACAATAGATGTCTTGAAAATCATTGCTTTCAGTCAAGACGGTGCAAAAACGCTAAATCCTATTTCAGCTGAATTAAATATGATTGGTGATCTGGCTATCACTTCTTCTTTTGAGAATAATATCGAGATCAACCACATTGAAGCTCAAAAAGGAATTGCCGTTCGTGAGTTGGCTAATAGAATGGATATCGATCTGGAAGATGTGATGACGTTTGGCGATAACATCAATGACTTATCTATGCTGGAAATCACTGGATACAGTTTTGCTATGGAAAATGGTGCTGAAGAAGCGAAACGGGTAGCAAAATACCTGACATCTTCCAACAGTGAAAATGGTGTTGCAGAAGGAATATCCTTGATTTTCAACAACCGCTTAGAAGAAAAATTGAACGTTAATTAATTAAACTTTTTCATTTAAATACTTGTGTAGTTACTCAGCTTTTCTAATCTCAACCATAAGGGAAAATCATCTATGTTAAAATATATTGCTGCTAGCGGAATTGCTCTTAGTGTTTTATATATTTAATATCAGAAATTGGTGTTGAGGTATTTGAAAATATGTTAAAGACTCAAAGAGAAACTAAATTCTCCATTAAAACTCAAGTTATGAATGCTATAAAGGAAAAAGTTTAGACCAACAAAATAAATCCTATAGTAGTACACTAGCAACGTGTCTTCTATAGGATTTTTTGTTATATGTTAGATTGAATAACCATTGCTTGCTCTTGAGCTTTTAAGCAAAGTTCTTGCGCTTTAAAGATGTGCTCTTGAGTCATCGCATGTTCAGTGCGATTGATGCAGTCTTTAATCATTTCACCAAAGAATGGGAATCCCACTTCTCCAGCTAAAGAGTAATGTTTTTCTCCTTCAGCTGTTACCAAGTATAAATGATCTCCTGTTTCTTCCCGCGCCACATCAATATATTTGCGAACCTCGATCGTCCCTTTTGTTCCAGTAACGAAGACACGTCCGTCTCCCCATGTATTTAAGCCACCAGGAGTGAACCAGTCTACTTTAAAGGTAAATGCAGCCCCGTTCGCTCCGACCAACGTAGCGTCCCCGTAATCTTCCAATTCCGGTGTATCTGGGTTTGCGTAATTTCCTACCTTACTGTGCAATATCTCAGCATCTTCATTCCCTCTGAAGCATAAAAATTGTTCAATTTGGTGACTTCCAATGTCACACAAAATCCCGCCATATTGTTCTTTGTTTAAGAACCATTTTGGCCGTTTTTCTTTGTCTAAACGGTGCGGACCGAATCCAGTAACTTGAATCACATCTCCAATAGCACCATCTTTGATCAATTGACCGGCAAATACGGCACCTTCTACGTGCAATCTTTCACTGAAATACACCCAGAATTTTTGACCAGTTTCAGCAACGACACGTTTGGTTTCTTCTAATTGATCCAATGTTGTGAAAGCTGTCTTGTCTGTGAAATAGTCTTTGCCAGCTTTCATCACTTGGTTCCCTAGTTCACTACGTTTGTTCGGAACAGCTGCTGCAGCTACCAAATGAATATCTGAATCTCCTAAAATTTGTTCTAATGATTCCGCTACTTGCGCTTGCGGGAATTGTTCTCTATAAGCAGCTACTTTCTCTGCATCTGGATCGTGTACCCATTTTAAAGCAGCACCTGCTTCGAGTAGTCCGTTAGTCATCTCATTAATATACTTATGATCTAAAGCCGTTACGGCAAAATTGAATTCGCCTTCTTTTACAACTCTATTTACTTTTCCTTTTTGGAGCATGATTCATTCCATCATTATTTGCCATAAATTCATCTCCCCTTCTTTCATTCTTCATCAATAGAAAAGAGGAGAGTGGGAAAAAAGGTGCTTAGACCCATGATTCGTGGATGGTCGTCGGGGCTACCTTTTTGAACACGTTTACGAATCCACTACTCGTAAATATGCAAAATATGAAAGTTATTTCCCAGCGTCTCCTCTATGTGTTTTTGAATGATTAAAATAAGTCTGCATATCCTGCTTCTTTTAAATAGTCGCGAGAATCTGCTAAACAATCAAACGGATCGCGTCCATACTGCTCGTCTTGTTCTACCAGCAAATAACGAGCTCCTCTGGCGATACTTTGTTCGATGATCGTTGGCAAGTCCAATGTTCCTTGTCCTAATTCAGCAAATTGGATATAGTTGGTGAATGCATCCATGAAGTCTCCTCCATTGCCTTTCAATAACTCATCTACTGCTTCTTGAGGAACTGGAACGATTCGGTAATCTTTCAGATGAACCAAGTCCACTTTTCCAGCATATTCTTTCAATACTTCTACAGGGTTGCGTCCTCCGCGTTGTACCCAGTGAACATCCAATTCAAAGCCCAACAAAGGAGCTTCATCGCGAATGATATCCAATAAATAGCGTCCATCGTATTTAACAAATTCTACGTGGTAATTGTGGTAGTACAATTTGATGTCGTGTTCTTTCATCTTTTCTGCTACTGCAATTGCTTCATGACAAAATTCTACTACTTTATCCAATGAAGCCATCGCTTCAAACGGCAACATACCTATACGGACAATATCAGTATTCAATGTTTTGCAATCTTCAATGATCTTGTCTAAATGAGTAGACAATGATTCTTGCCCTTCCGTCATAGGTTTTAATCCTGCTGATAAAGAAGCAATCTCCATATTGAATTCCTGTGAAGCTCGTTTGATTTCTGCAACATTTTCCGGAGTCATTTCTACTTGAGAAATTTCCACTGCGTTATAGACTAACTCGCTCACTCCTTTTAAGGTTTCGTAAGGTCCTAGTTCACTAAATTGTTTCTTCAGTGTATACCCTTGCGCTCCGATTTTCGCTTTTTGTCCCATGTAAAAGCTCCTCTCTTTTCACGCGTTGTGCGTTTCCCATTTCTTTAGAAGAACGGTCCATCACTTCAATCATTTCCATTGAAGGAACAGCTTCTCTTATATGAACATAGTCTTCTGTATGATCTAAAATACTTCTATAGAATCGCTCTATCAAGATTCGGTGTCCCATTCCATAATAGAATTTTGACCCTGGAATCCGGTCGTCTTCTTCGATGACTTCTTTTCTTCCATTTTCATTCGTAAAGTATAAACGGCTGTCTTTGATTGTAAACTTTTCTTTTTCTGTAATGACTTGCAATTCGACGGACGAATTTTCTGTATAGGCATTGGTTGCATGAAAGAAAGCTTTCACCGCTGATTGGAACGTGAATGTCGCACTGGCTGTGTCCTCTACTTCAATATCGTAGTCCGTCAAGTTAGATAAAGTAGCCTTGCAGCTCTCTAATTTGCCGCCAATGAGTTGAATCAAATCCAGTGTATGGATCGATTGATTGATAATAGATCCGTATCCAGCTTCTGATTTTCGTCCCCGCCATGGCTTAGAAGTGTAGTAGCTTTCTGGTCTGAACCAAGTGACTAATCCTTTGATGGACGTGATTTTTCCGACATTTTCATTTTGAAGGATCTCCACCAACTTCATGAAACTTTTATTGTAACGGTTTTGGAAGCTCACACAGATTTTGCGATCTGTGCTTTCAGCTAATTCGAGCTGTTTTAAAGACTCCTCATAGTTGATAGCAACAGGTTTCTCCAAATAGACATGAGCTCCGTATTTCACACACAATTCCGTTGCCGACTGATGCAAATAATGAGGTAAACAAGTGTGAACGACGTCTAACTTCATTTTTTGCAGCATCGATTCCATGTCATTAAAAAATGGGAATTCTGTCCACTCACTTTTTTTATCCGGATCACTATCACATACGGCAACCAACTCTCCATATTCACTAGCATTGATTGCATTCACGTGTACACCCGAAACTTCTCCTAATCCAATTAAATCAACCCTTAACATAGTTATTCGTTCCTTGTCATTGCCGCTTCTTTAGTCAACAGAATTGCTTACAGAAGACTTTCTTTCAGAAATTTTACCTTCTTCACGAATACGTTTGTTTAATTCTTCTAAATTCAATTCTTCGTCTAGATTTTCTAAACTAACTTCTTGGCCTGTCCAACTTGAAAGATGGATTGCATTTGCTAAGCGGACTCCTTTGATTCCATCAGAACCAAGTGCCAATAAAGGAGTGCCATCTAGAATATTTGCTGCAAAGTTTTCCAATACACCTGAGTGCTGTTCGCCCCATGGACTGTCAAATTCAATGACTTCTTGGCTGTATAGTTCTTCTACGTTCATTTGACCCATGAATAATTTTTCACGTCTTCCATATCCATGCTGTCGCTTAATTCACGTTCTGGCTTTTTCAAACGGCTGACAGTGGCTGTTTTGCTTCCGTCAACAACGATTTCCCCTTGATCTCCTAAAATTTCAAAACGGTCTGTTCCAATGATGTCATAAGTTGCTGTTACAAAAGTTCCAGTCGCTCCATCACCATAATCAACTACTGCAGTAACTTCATCTTCAACTACGATGTCACGTTTGAATCCATAGGCTACTTTAGAGTAAACCGACTCTGGAACACCGCAAATCCATTGCCATAAGTCTAATTGGTGAGGTGCTTGATTGACTAAAACTCCTCCACCTTCTCCGCCCCATGTTGCTCTCCATTCACTTTGATCATAGTAAGGTTGAGGTCTCCACCAGTTTGTAATGATCCAGTTCGTACGACGAATTTTTCCGATTTCGCCATTGTCTACAATCTCTTTGATTTTTTTGTATAAAGTTTTTTTTCGTTGGTTAAACATAATTCCGAATGTCAATTCCGGTTTAGATGCTGCATATTCATTTAATTCTTTCACTTGTTTTGTATATACCCCAGCAGGTTTTTCAACCAATGCATGAATATCGCGTTTCAAAGCTTCAATTCCCATTTCAGGGTGAAGGTAATGCGGAACAGTAGTGATAATAGCATCCACTTTTCCACTTTCCATCATTTCAATATAATCTTCATAGAAAGGAACTCCTGGATAATCTGTATTTGCATCAGCTTCTTTACTCGTGTCATCGTCGCAAATAGCTCCAATTTCCATACTTAGTACTATGCCGTCATTGATGAATTTAGCATACATGCTTCCTTGAGCTCCGAGCCCAATAATACCAAGTCTAACCTTTTTTTGTCATGTTATCTTCACCTGTCCTTAGATTATTATTGTTTAAAAGCATAGTCACCTGAACGCTTAAAATCGCATTCCATTTTTTATAACCGCTTTGATCAGAGGGAGATAGAAGGTCTTTATTTCTTTAAAGATTTATAGAAATAAGAGAGATAGATTTTGTTGCGCAATCGGTTTCTATTAATGCTCTTTTAGTATAACGCTTCCACAAATCTATTTCATTGTCTCTCCATGTGCAGTTGGACACTTAAAATTGACCGAACCCGCTTTCTAGTTCGAAATTATCGATAATTTAAGGTGACAGATTTTAGTTTCGAACGTTATTTCATTAGAGACAAGTATATTTTGAAAGGAGTGAGTGCATGGGAACAGAAATACAGTGGTGGACTTCTGTAATAGAATTGATCAGTAATGTTGGCTTTCCAATTTTTATTTCATTGATTTTATTGCAACGCATGGAAACGAAACTGGATGACGTGGTAAAAGCACTGCACGATTTGAGTACCGTCATCAAATCAGCCGCATAGTCAATTGTTTCTAAGCAAAAAGACAGCTTATCCCTATTGGATAAGCTGTCTTTTTATGGGCTTGTCGTTTAGAGCCAAAACTTTTTTCTCCACGCTCTTGGTTTAAAACGCGTTGCGAAAAACTGTCTTTCTATGATTTCACTTTTCCTTTTTTGTTTGGAAAAGCACCAAACTAAAAAGGAAAAGGTGAACTCTACGAAAGCCAAAACGTTTTTCTCCACGCTCTTGTCTTAAACGCACTAAAAAAAACAATTCACACTGCCAAGATTTCTTTAAGGACTGTTAGGTAAAGAGAACCTAACAGTCCTTAAAGAGATCTTGTTCGGTGAGCTGACCGCTTTTTTTAGCGCTCTAATTTTTGAATGAGTGTAGTGGTGCTGGGATTCTTCCGCCTCTTTGGATGAATGCTTCTGATCCGAATGGGTTTACGGCCATTACTGGGGCGGTCCCTAGAAGTCCGCCTAATTCGACTCTATCTCCTACTTTTGTTCCTGGTGCCGGAATGATGCGCACAGCTGTCGTTTTATTGTTGGATACTCCAATAGCTGCCTCATCAGCAATAATAGCAGATAATGTAGCCGCTGAAGTTTCACCTGGAACAGCTACCATATCTAACCCAACGGAACAAATAGCGGTCATGGCTTCTAATTTTTCAATGTTAAGTGCCCCAATCTCTACAGCTTCAATCATTCCTTCATCTTCTGATACTGGAATAAAGGCTCCAGACAGACCGCCTACATGACCACAAGCCATCACACCGCCTTTTTTCACCGCATCATTCAGCAAAGCTAAAGCAGCTGTTGTCCCATGAGTTCCTACTCTCTCTAGTCCCATTTCTTCTAAAATACGACCAACAGAATCTCCTATTGCGGGTGTAGGAGCTAAAGATAAATCTACGATACCAAATGGAACATTCAATCGTTCAGAAGCCACTTGACCTACTAATTGACCCATTCTAGTGATTTTGAAGGCTGTTTTCTTCACTGTTTCAGCTAACACATCAAAGGGTTCGCCTTTTACTTTTTCTAAGGCTTTTTTCACAACCCCTGGTCCGCTGATTCCAACACTCACTACACAATCAGCTTCTCCTATTCCATGATACGCACCGGCCATAAATGGGTTATCATCTACCGAATTTGCGAAGACGACTAGTTTTGCGCAACCCAAGCCTTGAGTATCTGCAGTCAATTCAGCAGTTTCTTTAATGATCTCTCCCATATCTCGAACAGCATCCATATTGATTCCAGCTTTTGTAGACCCAATATTAACAGAAGAGCAGACTCTTTCAGTTTCCGCTAAAGCCCTAGGGATAGAGCGAAGAAGAATTTCGTCTCCTTTGTGATACCCTTTTTCTACTAGTGCTGAAAAACCACCTATAAAATTGACGCCTACTTCTTTTGCCGCTGCATCAAGCGTTTTAGCGTAAGCAATATACTCGCTGTCAGATGAAGCCCCCGCGATGAGTGAAATAGGAGTGACAGAGATTCGTTTGTTGATGATCGGTACTCCGTATTCCATTTCAATCTCTTCCCCTACTCTGACTAAGTCTTTTGCTTTAGTAGTGATTTTGTTATAGATTTTTTGACGAGCTTTTTCTCCGTCTGCATCAATGCAATCCAACAATGAAATTCCCATCGTTATTGTACGAATATCCAAGTTTTCTTCTTCGATCATACGAACTGTTTCGACTATATTTGTGATTTCCATTTTGTGCGCTCCTTTTATAACGTGTGCATAGCATCAAATATTTCTTGACGTTGGATGCGCACCTTTATTTCCAACTCTTCTCCCACTGCAGCGAGTTCTTCTTTCACTTGACTGAACTCTAATTCACCATTTGACAAATCACACAGTACCATCATAGTAAAATAGCCTTCCATAATCGTTTGAGAAATATCATTGATATTAATGTTTAAATCACTTAGTTTCTTACTGACTCCTGCAACAATCCCTACTCTGTCTTTCCCAATAACCGTAACGATAGCTTTCATAACTAATTCCCCCTAGATGAACTTTTTTTGTATCTTAGCTTAGTTTACCATTTTATAATTTAAAGTTCTGTTACTTTCTTATTTCGTAAGATAAAGGATAGTAAAAGTAAGGTCTTCGATTTTTCTTATTTTTTTGGTATAATAAGTATGGTATAGAATAGTCGTTATTTCACTAAACGATACAAGTGTTGCTTATTTTCTAGCACAGTAAACTAAGTCATAATCATTAGAGGTGTGGATAAAATGGTTCGACTTTATATGAGAGAAGAATTTGTCTCAAAACAAGATAAAGTAATCGTGAAAAACCATGCTGGAGAAGATGTATTTTTAGCTGTAGGGACTTGGGGACGAGTAGGAGACTCTATTTCTCTATATGCTATGAACGGTTCGCTGCTTGTAAAGGTAAAACAAGCGACGCTCTCATTATTACCTAGATTTGATTTGTATGTACGGGGAGAAAAAATCGGTACTATTACCAAGCATGTAGCTTTTTCTAAAACCTATTTCAAAATTCATAAATTGAATTGGATAGTCTCTGGCGACTTTGAACGCGGTCACTACTTCATTCGCCGTGGCACCACTACCATTATGGAAATGGAAAAAAGTTGCTTTGCACGAGGCGATTTTTATGCTTTAACTGTACACGAACCACATCAAGCTCCTCTTTGTGTGGTCATTGCTTTGATCGTGGATCATTATGCACGAAGACGTCAGCAAGATTTTTTAACAACAAAGAAGAAAAAAACAATTGCGATACACCCGTTTTAAAAATTATAAAAACGGCATCAGAGTCAAGTGGCTCTGATGCCGTTTTGTGCAAATTCAAGTTGTTTTAATCAATGTTCTTTACCATATGATCATATTCATGGCCAACAATAGAAATCGTCTTTACTTTACGATACCCTTGCTTTTCATACAACTCTTTTGCTTTTGGATTGGCTACATCACAGTTTAATCCTATAATAGTCTCTCCAGCTCTACCTGCCGCAGCAGGTAGTTCCGCTAGTAATTTAGTCGCTACTCCTTGCTTTCGATAATCAGGATAGGTATATAACATATCTAAATACCATTCTCCAGCCTCAGTTTCCAAATCAAACGTCAAATTGATTTTATGATGATAACCTCGATCAATCAGAAGTTGTTTGAAACCTTGATCTATTCCTTCTTCCATTTCGCCTTTGTATCCATACGCAAACCCGGCAATGTCACCCTCTATTTCATAAACGATTCCATTCGCGTAATGAAATCGAAAATCTTCCTGCTTCATACTTTCACTTATTATTTCTTTCAACTCTGCTAAAGGAATCTCTGTCACAAATGGAGCTTCCATATCTCTCCAAATGGCTAGAATCCCTTCAATCAATTTTTCTGCATCCCTCAGCTCAGCTTGTCGAATCACTTTTTGCACCTCTTATTATTTGATTTTCTTTCAACCTATACTACATGAAAAGTAATTGTTTAACAAATCCAACTAGAGATACAGCTAAATCATTTTTTATCTGGTTTAACATTCTTATTTGTGTAGTATCCTGCCTCTAAACAACTTCTTCTTGCTATTCCTTCAAAAAACGCTTTAGGGATGGTTGGTTACTTGTTGAAAAAATAGTATACTATAGATGAAACATACTTATTCGAATTTGGTATGCTGCTAAAGAATAGATCTACCATTTGATCTATAAAGGAGGTTAGTCTGATGTTTTTAACTATCACAGATGCTGCTCACGAGCGGATCAAAAAAGCTGATTTTGACAACACAGGTGATTTGACTGTTTATTATGAATCAAATATCGGATGCGAGTGTGGGAATACAGGCATTTTCACTCTTCAATTACGGAAAACGCCCAACCCTGATATGGATGGTAAAATCGAAACTTCTCTAGGAAAACTGCCGATACAAAAATGGAGTCTTTCCTATCTAGACCAAAATATGACCTTAGATTATAAACCAACAAAAAATACTCTCGAATTAAAAGGTGAATCTGGTATGTTGAACCCGAATGTCATCATAACAGATCAAGAAGGCCAACAGTTGCTTTAAGTAAAGATATGGACTTTTTGTAAAAAATGCGTTATAGTGTGAACACTTACAAATAGTAATAAAATTTCGAATGAAAGAAGGCTTTCCATGTTTTTAACGGTAACAGAATCAGCTCAAGAACGCTTAGCTCATATTCAAGAGCAGCACAAAGGGCAATTGGCTCTTTCTTACAACGATGTTCCAGGTGGTTTTGCATGTGGAATCAGAGGAGAATTTTCTTTAAAATTAGTGACATCTGATCATCCAGAATTAGATACACCTATCGAGTCTACTATTGGAGAAGTCTACACTCAAAGTACTCACTTAGACGACTTGAATGAAAATATAAAATTAGATTACAAAAAAGAAAAAAACACTTTATTTTTGACTGGTGACGCTGGAATGATCAATCCAGACATCTCTGTTGTGGATGACAATGACAATAAATTATACTAAACAAAACTTCCCAGAATCGCATATGATTCTAGGAAGTTTTGTTTAGTTGATCTCTTCTTTTATTTTTTTAGCTACTTCCAGTGGAACACCGATACTTGTGATATCTTCAACCGTTGCTTCACGAATATTTTTAACGGATTTAAAGTGGGTCATGATTTTCTTTCTCCGTTTAGGTCCGATACCTGCGATTCTATCCAATCTAGAAGCGACACTATTTTTGCTTCGCACTTTACGGTGGAAAGTGATCGCAAATCGGTGAACTTCATCTTGTATTCTTTGAACAAGATGGAACGCATGGCTAGTCGGCTCTAGCGGAACAATTTGATGGTATTCTCCAAAAATCAACGATGATGTTCTATGTTTGTTGTCTTTTACCATCCCAGCTACTGGAATATCTAAACCCAACTCATTCTCCAAAACATCAATCGCGCCATTGACTTGGATCTTACCCCCATCCATCAAAATCAAGTCTGGTAACGGACTGCCTTCTTTCAACAGACGAGAGTATCTTCTGCGGACGACTTCTTTAGTGGTTGCCAACTCATTGCTGCCCTCAACGGTTTTGATGTTGTATTTGCGGTATTGGCTCTTATCCGGCGTTCCATCTTTAAACGAAACCATTGCTGAAACTGGACTTGTTCCTTGAATGTTCGAATGGTCGAATGCTTCGATGCGATGAATGTAGGGAATGCCTAAAGCTTCAGACAGCTCTTCTATAGCTCCAACGGTCTTTTTGTCATCCATCTCAATCAATTTAAATTTCTCATTCAATGCGACTTCACTATTTTTAGTCGCTAAGTCCAGCATATCTTTTTTACGCCCTTTTTGCGGAGTCCGAACCGCAATCTGCAATACATCTTCCAAGACGTCATTATCCATTCCTTCAGGTATCAAGATTTCTTTTGGCAGGATATGATTTTTTTCTTGGTAGAATTGAACGATATAAGATGCCAACTCTTCTTGAGGTGTATCGTAACAAGGGAAAATCGTTGCCTCTCGTTTGATCAACGTTGCTTGACGAATAAAGAACGTTTGAATCGAAATCCAGCCTTTATTCATATAGAAACTGAACACATCTCTAGGAGTCGGATCATTGGTAATAATATTTTGTCTTTCTACCGTGGTCTCAATGTATTGAATTTGATTGCGGTATTCTGCCGCTCTTTCAAATTCAAGCTTTTCTGCAGCATCTTTCATCCGTCTGCGCAGCTCTGTTTTGACTTCTTTTACCTCACCATTTAGAAAACGTCTGATGCGATCAATTTGAGCTTTGTACTCTTCTTCTGGGATTTCATGATCGCAAGGACCGATACATTGTCCAATATGGTAATAAAGGCAAGCTCTGGTTTGTCGTCCATTACACTTTCTGAGCGGATAGATTTTTTGAATCAATTGCTGTGTCTCAGAAGCAGCATAAACGTTTGGATAAGGACCAAAGTAATAACCCCCATCTTTTTTAACATCAGAAGTAATTATTAATTGCGGATTGCGCTCATTGGTGATTTTAATATATGGATAATGTGTACCTTGTTTTAATTTGATGTTGTACTTCGGCTGATGTTTTTTGATCAGTGTGATTTCCAATAACAGCGACTCTTTTTCTGTCTGCGTGATGATCGTTTCAAAATCTCGAATCTCTTCTACCAATAATTGAGTTTTTCCTTCGTGACTTCCTTTAAAATAAGAACGTACGCGGTTTTTTAAGTTTTTAGCTTTTCCAATATAAATAATTTCATTTTCTTTGTTTTTCATCACATAACAACCTGGTAAATCAGGTAGTAACATGAGTTTGTTGTTAATAAGATCGCTTGCCATTTACTAAATTCTCCTGTCTACTGTATTATGTGTCATCTGCTTTTTGATAAAATAGGGATTTTAGTTACTATCGTACGACTTCTATTATATCAGTAATTGAAAAACAACGACAGATGTGAGCTCTGTCGTTGTTTTTTTGTAACAATATTTAGTTCTTTTTTTGACTGAATAAATACAGCTGATTGAAGTTATTGAAATCAGAGTACCCAACAAACACTTCTTTATAGACGTATTTTTTGCCTAATTTGTGTTCTTGCGCCTCTACTTGCTGATGAATATCCTCAGCAATGGCTTGATAAAGTGCATCTATCTCACTTTCTTCAAGTTCGCCATACTTTTTTTCCCATGCATCTAGGAAAGCATCTTCATCTTGATCTTGATAAAAATCAATATCTATTGTATTTTCCATTCTCATCACCTGTTTAGCTCATTTTTAGTCTAAAATTTTAATTGTGATCGTTCTTCTTCCCCAGCTCAATGCTTGTTGAACAGTTGAAAAGTGAATATCGATTTTATTTCCTTTGATTGCTCCGCCGGTATCTCCAGCTATAAATACACCGTATCCTGGAATTTCCACTTTAGAACCTAAAGGAATTACACTTGGATCAACTGCGATTACGCGCGAGTTGACTCTCAAATCAATACCGGTTGCAGTATGAGTGCTCAACCCGTCTTGTTGTGTTGAGTAACCAGTTGCTGATACTACGATAGTTTTGCTTGTTGAACCATTTTCAGTTTTTGCTGGTTCTGGTTTTTCTTCTGTTTTCTTGCTGGTGACTGGAGTTTCTTCTTTAACAGCAACTTTAGTTGTTGCAGGAGCTGTTTTTTCAGTTGAAACTGTTTTTGTTGCGACAACTTTTTCATTTTTTACTTTTTCAGCTTTAGCTTCGGCTTCGGCTGCAGCTTTCTCAGCTTCTGCTTTTTCTTTAGCCAAACGCTCTTCTTCTGCCAAACGAGTTTCTTCAGCTGCTCTTTCTTTATCTAATTGATCTAATAAAGCCTTATTTTCATCCATTGTCTCTTGCAAGCTCGCAACTTCTTTATTTAACTCTTCTTTTTGTTCTTGCGCTAATACAGATTGTTCTTTCAATTCAGCGATTTCTGCTGCTTGCTCTTCTTTTAAAGCTTCCAATTCTTCAGCTTCTTCTTGTGCCATATCTACTTGATTATTTCCAGCAGATTGAAGTGTCACAAGTACATAAGCTCTGTTCAAAAAGTCTGTAACACTTTCTGATTCAATTAAACTAAGTACTGTATTTTGATTAACTTCAGTTGTTTGAATCGTTTTAAGTCTGTCTTTTGCTTGCTCTAAACGTTCTTCAACAACTTCTTCTTGGATCGCTATTTCTTTTCCTGTTTCTTCTACTGTATTTTCTAGAGCGGCCATTTCTTGTTCGACCAATTCAAGTTCAGCATTTTTTTCATTTACCTCACTCAATTTATCGTTGATTTGGTTATCTAGCAAAATCATTTCACTCTGTTTAGATTGTTGTTGTATTTTGATTTCTTCTAAAGTTGCTGCTTCTCCTACTGTGGGAACAAGAACTGTCATCATCATTCCAAGTACTATACAGAAACTTATGGTTTTCTTATTCATAAGACAACGCCTTTCTAAATGTTTTGTATTTTTTTCCGTTTCATTAAGCCTTCTACATTATACCCAATAAACAAGATTACAACATTTCTTTCCTTTTACTTTTTATTACAATATCCATTTATAGTATAATGGTTCTGTAACAATACATAAGGAGGAAAAAAATGACTAAAAAAATCTATTATGCCAGCCCACTTTTTTCTGAAATGGAATATACTTATAATGAATTTTTAATAAATAAAATTCGTGATCACTATCCTGAAGTCGAGGTTTACGCTCCTCAAGAACAGGGCGACATCAATGATAAAAATGCTTATGCAGATTCTATAGCTATTGCCAAATACGATACAGATGCTTTACTGAGCAGTTCTTTAATGGTAGCTGTATTAGACGGTCCTGCAATAGATGTTGGAGTAGCTTCAGAGATCGGTGTAGCTTACCAAGCTGGAATACCAATTGTTGGGTTATTCAGCGATTCTCGTCAACAAGGTGCAACCAACAAACAAAAATTAAATGCTTTGCAACAGCCGGCAGAGTCGCAATTTGCTTACATTAATCTTTATACAGTCGGCTTGATAAAAATGAATGGAACTATCTACACTAACTCAGCTGACTTACTTAAAGGCATTCAGTCATATTTGTAATACTACTGACATCTTTCTGAATATTCATTTCCACTTAAAAACGTTGCTATATCTTAAATTTTAGACAAAAAAACCTCATTCCAGTAAGATAAACTTATCTAAAGTTTCTTACACGAAATGAGGTTTTATTATGTCAACAGAAAGAATTGGTTTGATAGATATCGGTTCCAACACTGTTCGGTTGGTTATTTTTGAAACAGATGCTTATTATAATCTCCATGAACTGCAGAATATAAAAACACCTGCTCGCTTGTATCTCCATCTCTCAGAAGATAAGATCTTAAACCAAGAAGGTATTAATAAGCTCACAGATATCATGCACAGTTTTAAACAAGTAGCGATTCAATATGAAGTGGACACTTTGATGCCGGTAGCTACTGCAGCTATCAGGCAATCAAAAAATCAACAAGAGATTTTAGACCATATTAAAGAAGAAACTGGAATCAAAATCACCTTATTAGAGGAAGAACAAGAAGCCTATTACGGCAATTATGCTGTACTGCACTCCATTGATGAGCCAAATGGGGTTACGATCGATATTGGCGGGGGAAGTACAGAGATCACTTATTTTGAAAACAAAAAATTATTGCATTCTACCAGTTTCCCTTTTGGGGTCGTAACATTGAAAGAGATGTTCTTTAACGGGAAAGCTCATAATGACCGCAAAGCAATCAAGAAAGCGGCCAACTTTATTCATGAACAATTTTCTTCTCTTCCTTGGATCCAAGAAAAAAAGGTCCCTGTTATTGCTATGGGCGGGAGTGCTCGGAATATTGCCAATATCCATCAGCGGATGATCGATTACCCTCTTGCCGGGATCCACGGTTACCAAATGGAAAGGGAACATTTAAATAAGACGTTAGACACATTGGAAGAACTCGACACCGAGGAGTTGAACGACCTAGATGGCTTGAGCCGCGACCGGACAGATATTATTTTGCCGGCAAATCTGGTGTTTAATGCCTTATTTGATACTGTTCAAGCACCCACTTTTATTTTCAGCAACAAAGGATTGCGTGAAGGTGTTATCATGGAATATTTGAATATCCACCATAACCACCCCTTCGATTTGCATGAGATTCGTAAACAAACTGTAGAACGTACGGCTCGCTTATATAACATCCATCCTATGGTAGCTAGACAACGTGTCTCTATCGCAGATAAACTATTCTCTGTACTAGACAATGAGAATATCTTAAAAGCTGATGATTATTGGAAAACGTATTTGCGCTCTGGGGCCTACTTGTACTACTTAGGCAGCTACATCGATAACGATGCTCAATCCCAAAATACTTTTTATATTATCTCCAACAGCAACTTAGGCGGCATGAACCATAAAGACCGTGTTGTACTGGCTCTTTTAGCGAGTTATAAAAACAAGTCCTTGTTGAAACAGTACATCAAAGAAATCAAAGACTGGTTTACGGATGATGAGCTCAATTTACTGCACCACCTAGGAGGTATCATAAAATTCAGCGAAGCTTTAAACGATTCTCACATAAACGTCGTCAACGATCTGACTATTGAAAAAGCAGATGATAACAGTTATACCCTTCGGATTCTTCATAAAGGCGACATTTTAGCTGAAGAATACAGAGCCAATAGACAAAAAAAACATTTAGAGCGTATATTAGATGCAAAATTGGATATCCAATTTATAGAAGCTGATGATCAAATTCATGAACTTTAACAGGCTAATCAAGGGGTGAAATGAATGTCAAAAACAGATTACACGAATCCGAAATTTTACGAAAATAGAGAGTTGAGTTGGCTGGATTTTAATTACCGGGTTTTATCTGAAGCTGACTCTCAAAACAACCCTCTGTTAGAACAACTGAACTTTCTTGGGATAGGAAGTTCGAATTTAGACGAATTCTTTATGGTTCGCGTTGCTGGGTTGCAAGATCAAGTAAAGTCCAACTACAACCAAGCAGATAGCAAAACTCAATTATCTCCAGAAGAACAATTAGAAGCTATTTCAATAAAAAACCGCTTAAATATAGAATATCAATATTCTCTGTACCGTAAATTGACTCAAAAGCTAACAGAACATAGCGTCTTTTTTAAGTCCATCAACGACTTATCTCCCAAAGAGATGCAGTTGGCAGAAAACATTTTTTTCAATCTTATCTTCCCAACATTGACGCCTTTAGGCATCGATGCTTATCGTCCTTTTCCTAATTTGCAGAATAAATTGACCAACGTCTTTGTCCGCTTAGAAAAAGATGGTGCATCAGAAGTAGCTGTTGTTCCTTTACCTGCTTTAGCGGACCAATTCGTTCCACTTGAATTGGACGATGACGTCACTCTCCTCTACACAGAAGATTTAGTGATTCATTATATCGGTTCTTTGTTCAACGGCTACACTGTCACCAGTACATTCAATTTTCGAGTGACTCGTAATGCTGATTTGGAGATCCATGAACAAGGTGCTGAAGATTTGCTCATTGTAATCGAAGACTATTTGAAAGAACGAAAAAAAGGAATGGCTGTCCGTTTAGAGGTCGACTTTCGTGATCCTTATGAAACCATCCAAGAAGATATCGATTATTTAACTGCTGCATTGGAATTGAAAGCTCAAGATGTTTACCTGATTGATGGTCCTTTAGATTTGACTGTTTTAGGAGATATTTCAACCTATCTTTCAGAAAAGTTGCCGACCTTGAGTTACCCGCCTTTTTCTCCAGTGTATCCTAAAGAATTGATCGACAAGACGATTTATGAACTAGCGGATGAAAAAGATATTCTTTTTCATCATCCCTATGATTCCTTTTATCCGATCGTTGAATTTATCCAACAAGCAGCTGAAGATCCACAGGTGTTGGCGATCAAACAAACGTTGTACCGAGTCAGCAGCGATTCACCTATCGTCCAGGCCTTGAAACAAGCTTCTGATAACGGAAAGCAAGTAACTGTGCTGGTAGAATTGAAAGCTCGCTTTGATGAAGAACGAAATGTTCAATGGGCAAAAGAATTGGAAGAAGCCGGTTGCTATGTGATTTACGGAATGAACAATCTTAAAACACATAGCAAAATCTCATTAGTGGTCAAAAAGAACGGCAACAATCTTACCCGTTATGTTCATTTAGGAACTGGAAATTACAATGATTCTACGGCTAAATTATATACAGACATGGGGTTGGTTACTACTCATAAGGAAATAGGCGAAGATGCCACTAATTTCTTCAACTATTTGAGCGGTTATTCTGAACAGCCTGTTTATAACCATTTATCTGTATCTCCATTTGATATCCGTGATTCTTATATAGAAGATATTGATGCAGAAATTGCTTTTCATCAACAGTTTGGGAATGGACACATGATTGCTAAAATGAATTCCTTAACGGACAAAGTAGTGATAGAAAAGTTGTATGAAGCTAGTCAGGCTGGAGTTAAGATCGATTTGATCATTCGAGGGATATGTTGTCTCCGCTCTCAGATATCAGGAGTGAGTGAGAATATTCGTGTGATCAGTATCGTCGGTCGTTTCTTGGAACACAGCAGGATTTACTACTTCCGTCATAATGGAGTTCATAAGTTGTATTTATCTTCTGCGGATATGATGACAAGAAATATGGTCAAACGCATTGAGATCGAATTTCCGATTTTAGATGAAGCCATCAATCAGACTATCTTATCTATTTTAGAAACTTATTTAAAAGACAACGTAAATGCACGAGAACAAATGGCAGATGGTTCCTACCAATTGATCCAAAACGAAGCTCCTTTAGTGAACAGCCAACAATTTTTTATGGAACAAGTTATCCATGAACGGGACGAAAGAGGCTTTTTTGAATAAAATTAAACGTCTTTTTGAGCAGGTTTATGAAACCAATATTCGTAAAAATGAAGGAGCTGAATTATTTCCCAGCTGTGCTTTTCGTTCAGCTGAATTTTATTATCGGGTATAGTGAAAAATGGCTTTTCTTAAAAATTCTGCTGCCCCGATTCCTGCTTGCTCGTCGTAATAAGCCGTAAATCTTGAATCATCCACATACATTTGCGCTAAACCTCTGTGGGCTTCTTTGGAATAAGCGGGCCAACTGTAAGATAACCATTCCTTGTGCAGACGAGCCAATTTAACCGCTTCTTCGTTGGCTGGATCATTTGTCTGCATGGTTTTTTCCAACTCTATAAGGATTTTTTCAGTTGATTTCTGCATCATTTGGTATTCCTCTTGGCTTAGACCAGAAAACTTTTGATTCGATTTTTCTACAGTTTCTCTGCCGTACTTCTCCCTTATTTCTTTACCATACTGCTTCTCGTTCTTTTCAATGGTTACTTGTTTAAAGCCTTCAAATTTTTCTTTATCTGTCATTTCCGTCTCTCCTCTCTTGCTGGCTAAGGTTTTATCAATCGTTGCTAATAAATGATCAAGTTGGGCTTTCTTTGCTGCCAGCTGCTGACGATGGCTTTTCAAAGCTTTTTGTGCATCAAATTTCGGGTCGTTCATAATACGCTGAATCTCCTCGAGCGGCATATCTAAATAACGGTAAAATAAGATTTGCTGAAGCTTTTCCACTTCTTCCTCACCGTAGATCCGGTACCCGTTGGAACTTTTTCGCTTGGGATGCAACAGTCCAATTTCATCATAGTAACGAAGCATCCGTTTGCTGACCTCAGCTAACCGGCTCAATGCGTTTACAGTGTACTCCATTCACCCTCCCCCTTTCTTGATATCCATTTTAAACCTTTACGCAACGTGAAGGTCAAGAAAAAAAAGATTCTGCCATTTCACTGCAGAATCTTTTTTTGTTAAGAAGTTTTTTTCACTAAACTAATTGCCCATCCAATAAGGAACCCTATTAAAGAAGGAATGATCCATCCTAGTCCAACTTCGAATAAAGGCAAATGTTCATTAAGAAAAGCTAAGCTATTTTGTATCCAATTGAAATCACTGATAAAATCTGGCGCTGCTTTGAAAAAGTCTGCCAAACTAACCGGCAACGTAAATAAGGTCGTACACACATACACGATCTGACGATGCTTAAATAACGGTGACAGAATAGCCAGTAATATCAATGTAATCGCAAATGGGTAAAGCAGCATCAATACAGGCAAGGAGTAAGCAATAATGCTGGTCAGCCCAACGTTTGCTACCACTCCTGAAACAATACTCAATACAACCACATAACCTTTATAGCTGAGTAATCTCGGAAACATCTCGTGGAATGTTTCCGATCCGGCTGTAATCAATCCGATGGCCGTTTTTAAACACGCCACCGTTACAATAACAGCTAGTAAGATACTGCCAAATGTGCCAAAGTAATAATTTGATATTTGAGCAAGTGCGATTCCGCCATTCTTTGAAATCGGGAACTGTCCAATACTCATGGTTCCTAAGTATGCCAAGCTGGCATAAATAATCCCCATCAAAACGACACTTAAAAATCCAGATTTCATAGTGTCTAAAGCGATCTGAGAAGGTTTTGTCACTCCTAAATCTTTGATTGTTTGAATGACGATCACTCCAAAGGCTAAGGAAGCCAAAGCATCCATTGTGTTATACCCTTCTAAAAAGCCATTAACAAATGGCGCTGCGGTATAGGATTCGCTGACCATTACATCATTGATAGAGCCTAACGGACGAATAAATGCCGTAACAATCAAAATACCTAAGAAAACCAAAAAGAGCGGGTTCAGTACTTTACCGACATACATTAAAATTTTGGTCGGTTTTAACGATAACAATAACGCTGTTCCAAAAAATAAGAGCGTAAATACCGCAAGAGCGATTGTGCGATAGTTTTCTGGTACATAAGATGAAAATCCAACCTCAAAAGAAGTCGTTGCTAAACGCGGTGTCGCAAAAAACGGACCGATCGTTAAATAAAGAGCGATCGTCATAAAATAAGCATAGATAGGGTGAACACGACTAGCTAAATCAAACAGACTATTGCTGTTGGTGATCCCCATAGCGACGATTCCTAAGAAAGGCAAGCCGATCCCTGTAACTAAAAATCCTATAATAGCTGAATGCACTTCGGCTCCGGCAAGTTGTCCCATATGGACTGGAAAAATCAAATTTCCAGCTCCAAAGAAAAGCCCAAACAACATAGACCCTATTGTCAGATAAGAGGCTGCTGTTAATTTTGTTTCATTTTTCATTATTTTCTCCCTTCAATCAGTCTAGATTCGAATAGTCTTATAATAACGTCTTTTCCCTTCTGCGACAACAACAATATTTTCCCCAAAATTATGCTTTCTTTGTTATACTGTGAATGAAGCGCTTTTACCTTATAAACCATGAGTCAAATGAAAGGAAGCAAACAAGACATGACGACTATTCAAGATATTGCTCATTTGGCAAATGTATCTTCCGCTACTGTATCTAGAGTGATCAATAAAAATGGTTACGTCAGCAAATCCACTAAAGATAAAGTGAAACAAGCTATTCAAGAACTCGATTATGTCCCCAACAGCCAAGCCGTTTCATTGAAAAAAGGCTCTACTAAAACCTTGGGCATCATCTCGACCGACTTTTTTGATACAGCTTCTGTTTTATTAAGAAGTTTTACAATGGAAGCACAAAAAGAAGGGTATAATGTCACGATCTTCATTACCAATCAAAATAAACAAAAAGAATTGGATGCTTTAGAAATGTTGAAAAGCAAACAACTAGATGGTATCTTTTTGCTTTATCGAACAAACGAATGGGATATTATCGAGAAATATGAGAAGTATGGCCCCATCGTTACTCTAAACAGAGTGGATTCTGATATTATCCCTTCTGTTTACATGGATCAATCCAGCGGCTATTTATTAGGTTTGGAACATTTATATTATAACGGATGCCGAAAGATCATCAATTTATACAGTAACGAATCAGGATTAAACACCCAAATAAGAATCAAGACTTTTAAAGAATTCGCTCAAAAGTACGATTTGCCTTCTCATGATCCTTCATTATTTATCAATCTTGCCGGTACCAAAGATGGGGCTCAAGCCGCACGGTGGTTTCATCAGCAATCAGAAAAGCCCGACGCTTTTATGTGCGCCTCTGATTCAGTAGCTGCTGGTTTCGTCGCTGAAGCGATGCACTTAGGGTACATAGCTGGAGAAGATTATTCGATTATCGGCTTTGACAATATATTCTTATCTGAAATGCTGGACATCACCACTATCCATTATCCAGTTGATCTGCAAGCCGAGAATGCTTTCCGCCTGATTTATCAACGATTGGTCAACAAGGAGCAAGAAGTACAGCCCTTAGATTTCAAATTGATCCAAAGAGGATCTACGAAAAGACCTGTTCACTAAAAAAATAAACCATCAGGCATATCCACTTATGTCTGATGGTCTATTTTTTAATAACTTTTATCGTAATCCACTAAATTACGCGGCAGTTCTTTTCCATCAACAAAAGCTCGTACATTTTCTTCAAAAATATTGAATAACCTTGTATTGTAATGCTCCGCATTTCCTGAAATATGGGGAGTGATCAGAACGTCGGTCCTATCCCATAATGGGCTGTCTTCTGGGAGTGGCTCCGTTTCAAAAACGTCCAACCCGGCAAAAACAACTTTTCCATCGTCTAAAGCTTGGATCAAGTCTTCTGTATTCACTGTCGGTCCTCTTCCTACATTGATGAACAAAGTGCCTTCCTTCATTTCAGCAAACATTCTTTGATCAAAAAAGTTTTTTGTCTCTGGAGTTAAAGGTAAAATATTCACGACAATGTCTGCTTTTTCTAAGTGATCGACCATATCCGGTTGTCGGTAAATATGGTCCATACACTCTACTTCCCGCCCACTGCGGTTAATTCCGATAGTCTTCATATTAAAAGCTTTTGACAATCTTCCTAGTTCTTTTCCAATATTGCCAGTCCCCACAATCATAATCGTCTTTCCAGATAACTCAACAAGCCGCTGATTTTCTCTCCAATGGTGTTGGGATTGATCCACAACTGCTTGCTGAATTTTTCTGCAGTATGCCAACAACATACCGATAACCGATTCGGCGATTGGAACACTGTGGATCCCGCTAGCATTTGTCAACATAATAGACCGTTCTTTTAATGTATCCAGATCCATATAATCTACACCTGCTGAAGATACTTGAATCCATTTCAAATTGCCCTCTGTTTCAAGCAAATGGGCTTCTTTGGTTTTCGTTTTATCCCATCCATAAACAATTTCTATATTCTCTACCGGAAAATCACTATCGCTATTTACAAGTTCATGATCTGGAGCTAATTCTTTCAGCTTTTCTAAGTGTTCCGGCTTGATGTCGTTTAATAACCATATTCCTTTTTCTTTCATTTTTGTTCCCCCTTTTATTCCTTTTCACTTATCTATTATGTCATTTTTCTGATTATTAGAAAAGAAATCACTCTTGCTAGGGTGCTTGTTTGGTCCTTACTCACATTTCAGGGTCTTTTGAACCGATTCTTGTGAGTGAGGACGCAGCAAAATACTATTCACATAAACAGCGTACAACATCCAAGTCCATTTATACAAAAAAAGAGACGGAAGATTTCTTCCGTCTCTCAACTCAATATCTATTTAATTTATTCTATTGGGCTTTTTCCAAGGAATGCTTGGAACATCCAAATATGTTTGTCTACATCCGTTTTGTAACCGATCAACAAGTCTTGAGTGACGTCGTCGCCGGCATCCCCTGTCAATTCGATACCTTTTGACAAGTTATCTGCTAAGATTCTTAAATCTGCTACCACTTCCGCGACCATATCTTCACCAGATTTTTCTGTTGTATACGGAGTTTCTTCTATAATAGAATGATCTAGAAATTCTTTTAATGTAGAGTAAGGTTTTCCACCAATTGTAATTAAGCGCTCAGCTACTTCATCAAACGTCTCATTTACATCATCGTATAATTCTTCAAATTTTTCGTGCAGCGTGAAAAAATGCGAACCTTTTACATACCAGTGATGTTGATGCAGTTTCGTGTAAAAAACACCTAAAGTTGCGACTGTATTATTCAAATACTTTTGTACTTCTTGAGTTGCCATGAAAAATTCCTCCTCATACTTTTTGTATTATCTATTACTTTATAATAAGTATAATCTAACGTAATTTTACTGTCAACTAAAAGCTACTTTGTTTGAACAAATTGTTACCTCTTAATATGAGAAAACCAACAATACTATCGCTTTCTACCTATTAGTATGCTAAAATGATGCAGATAATACAAAGAATAGAGGTAATTAATTAATGATCACTGTATCTGATGTAAGTTTGCAATTTCCTGATCGTAAATTGTTTGACGAAGTGAATTTGCAATTTAAACCAGGGAACTGTTATGGATTGATTGGAGCAAATGGTGCTGGAAAATCAACATTTTTGAAGATTTTGTCTGGCGAAATTTCCCCATCTACCGGTAATGTTTCAATGGCTACTGATGAACGTATGGCAACTTTAAAACAAAATCACTATGACTATGAAGATCAAACAGTTTTAGACACTGTTATTATGGGACATAAACGCTTATATGACATTATGCAAGAGAAAAACACTATTTATATGAAAGAAGATTTTTCTGACGAGGACGGTATTAAAGTTGCTGAACTTGAAGGTGAATTTGCAGAATTAGATGGTTGGGAAGCTGAACCAGAAGCAGCAACTTTGCTTCAAGGTTTAGGAATTTCTGAAGACTTGCACTATCAAAAAATGAGTGAATTATCTGGTGGACAAAAAGTAAAAGTCCTTTTAGCTCAAGCTCTATTTGGCAAACCGGATGCTCTATTATTGGATGAGCCTACTAACGGTTTAGACAAAAAGTCTATCGAATGGTTAGAAGAATTTTTGATCAATTTCCAAAATACAGTCATCGTAGTTTCTCATGACCGTCACTTCTTAAATAAAGTTTGTACGCACATGTGTGACGTAGACTTTGGTAAAATCAAATTGTATGTTGGAAACTATGATTTCTGGTTAGAATCTAGCCAATTAGCTGCCAAATTACAAGCTGACCAAAATTCGAAAAAAGAAGAAAAAGTGAAAGAACTACAAGAATTTATTGCTCGATTTAGTGCTAATGCATCTAAATCGAAACAAGCGACTTCTCGTAAGAAAACACTGGAAAAAATCACTTTGGATGATATTCAACCTTCTACTCGTCGTTATCCATTTGTTGGTTTCGAACCTGAACGTGAAATTGGAAACGATTTGTTGCGTGTGGAAAACATTTCTAAAACCATTGACGGTAAACAAATCTTAGACAATATCAGCTTTAGCTTGAACAAAGACGACAAAGTAGCTTTCACTGGAGAAAGCGATATTGCTCTTACTACTCTCTTCAAAATCATTATGGGAGAAATGGAACCAGATTCTGGTACTATTAAGTGGGGAGTAACTACTTCTCAAGCTTATCTGCCAAAAGATACTACGGCTGAATTTTCAGATAGTAAATTAACTATTGTGGATTGGCTGCGTCAATACGCTTCTAAAGAAGAAAGCGACAATACTTTCTTACGTAGTTTCTTAGGTCGTATGTTATTCTCTGGAGAAGAAGTATTGAAAGAAGTTTCTGTCCTTTCCGGGGGAGAAAAAGTTCGCTGTATGTTGTCTAAAATGATGTTAAGCAAAGCCAATGTATTAGTAATGGACGATCCTACAAATCACTTAGACTTAGAATCGATTACGGCTTTGAATAATGGATTGATAGCTTTCAAAGGCTCATTATTGTTCAGTTCTCATGACCACCAATTCATCCAAACCATCGCTAACCGCATTATCGAGGTTACGCCAAATGGAGTTGTTGACCGTGCAGAAACAACTTACGATGATTTCTTGGAAAATGAAACAGTTCAAAAACAAATCGCAGAACTTTACGCAAAATAATTTATACGATTTTCAGATTGGGACAGTTTCTGTTCCAATCTTTTTTTGTCTTAAAATAAAAAAATGAAACAGAATGATAGTTTGTTCCTATCGTTCTGCTTCATCTTTTTGTGTAAACAATTGTCTGTTTTTTTAGACGAGCTGCACAAAGCAGACTTCGTGTCTATAGGCTGAAATAGCCCGATTGATAAAAAGCATCAACGGCGCTATTCCTTCTTATAGCCAGTAGGTCTGAGCGCTTTGTTCCGTTCTCTTTATTTTTTAGCTTTGTAGACTTTAAGTTGTTTTCCTTTAATTGTGCGATCTTTCATTGCATCGATGACATGTTGTCCTTTACCATTCAAGATTTCTACATAAGTCGAGCTTTCTTGAATAGTGATAATTCCAATGTCTTCTGCATTGATTCCAGGAATTTTAGCAATCGTTCCTACGAAATCAACTGCACGTAATTTCTTCTTTTTCCCGCCATTGAAATAGACTTTAGTAATATTTTTATTCAGGTCTTTTTCACGCGGACGCTTTAAAGGTGGGCGTTTAGAAATTTTCTCATCAAATGCATTTTGGTGACGTTGAACTAAACGAGCATTCGGCAATGGAACTTCTTCGAACTCTTGCTGCGCATACTCACGTATTTCTCTCCACCAGCTCATTTCTTTTGGTGTTACCATCGTCAATGCTAATCCCGCTTTACCTGCACGGCCTGTACGACCTGTGCGGTGAATAAAGCTTTCTTTTTCAACTGGCACATCATAATTGATTACGTGTGTCACGTTATCCACGTCGATTCCTCTGGCTGCTACATCTGTAGCGACTAAATAACGGAAACGACCTTCTTTGAATTCTTTCATAACTTCAAATCGATCATCTTGATACATCCCGCCATGAAGTTTGTCAATCGGTAATCCAGCTTTGTTCAAGTAAGCATAGACCTCGTTAACCGCTACTTGCGTGTTGCAGAAAATCATACAGTTATCTGGATTTTCGACAGTCAATAAATTCAACAGTTGGCGTTCTTTGTCTTCTTCTTGCACTTTAACAAATGATTGATGGATCGTTGATTTGTTGGTTTCACTAGCTTCGATTTTGATTGAGGTAGTTTCCTCTTTCATATAAAAAGCAGCTAATCTAGCAACTTCTTTTGGCATCGTAGCAGAGAATAATAAAGTCTGGCGATCTTTAGGAATGTATTCAATAATAGCTTCCACTTGTTCAATAAAGCCCATATTCAACATTTCATCTGCTTCATCCAAGACTAAATAGCGCACTTTATCTACATTTATTGTTCCTTTTTGCAAATGATCCAACAATCGACCTGGAGTGCCGACTACAATATGATTTTTTTGCTTTAATTCAAGTTGCTGCTTTTTGAAAGAAGCTTTCCCAAATATGGCTGCTGCTTTCACACGCTTGAAACGCCCAATATTGGTCAAATCTTCTTTTACTTGCATAGCCAACTCACGTGTCGGTGTTAACACTAATGCTTGGGGTTTATTTTCAGCCCATTCCACTTTTTCGACTAACGGCACACCGTAGCTGACTGTTTTTCCGCTTCCAGTTTGAGCCTCTACGATAATATCTTCATTTTTTAATGCTACAGGGATAACTTCTTCTTGTACTGAAGTAGGATGAAAATAACGCAGATCCGTTAACGCTTCTACGATTTCATCGCTGACTGCAAAATCTTTGAAACTGTTTTGTTTGTTCATAATAGCCTCTTTCGTCGTCCATTTTTTTCAAGTATAACAGGATTTCACCTAGAAGTATAAGCATTCTTGAAAATATCTTTTTCTAAATGTCATTTCTGACACAAACTAATCATTTGGGTTCGCTTACATAATTTGTTAGTATGAATTTGAAACAAAGCTAATCAAAGGAGGAATTCATTCGATGGTCAAAAAAGTAATAGGTGGATATATGTCTGTAGAAGAAGCTGCTGCTGAAATAGAACACTTGCTGACAGATGGCTACACTTCATCGGATCTCGTTGTCGTAACAAAGAGCGCTAATAAAGGTGCTTTAGAATCTCTGACTGTAGCAAATGTGGACCCGGTAGCGGATAAAAAAGGAGTTGCTAAAGGACACCCTGACTTCTTCAATTACGGGGATGAAACCAATCCTCTTGCCGCATATGAATTGGACAAATACACAACTGAACATTACAATAAAACCGTTAAAAACGGCGGCTACGTTATTCTGGTCGAAAAGGAAGCGACAAGAAAGGAAAAAGGCACTGACTTGAATCGCTCTCCAATCAAATCAAAAAGCGATCCTACTCTCTCTAATATTGGAGAAGTTTCAGAAGCTTATAGAGGAAAACCTGCAGTTGAAAATGACCGACCTGCCTTAGATAATATACCTGCAGAAACTTCTGATAAAAAACAAACAGCCAATGAACAAAACATTCCATTCTCTCCAGGGACACCTAGAGATCCAAGTGAATCATAAACCAAAAAGAGCGTTGATTGCCTATTAAGTGCAATCAACGCTCTTTCCTATTAAACTACTTCGATTATCAAATGAATACCATTTGGGTCATCTAAAGTGATTCGCATATCTTCGTTGTTTAATTCGTAAGCATAACCTTTTTCGTCCAAACTTGATTTAATCGATTCGAAATCTTCCGCAGAGTCCAGTTCGATCGTATAGAATTCCATTCCGCGAGTACCTTTAGGCGTTGCAGGAATGTTTGTTCCAGCCCAAACGTTTGAACCGATTTGGTGATGATACAGGCCAGCTGCAAAGAATTTTGCTTGGGCTCCGAAGTTGAATTTTAAATCGAAACCTAGTAAGTCTTTATAGAACTCTTCTGTTTTTTCCAAGTCAGAGACGAATAAGTGGACATGTCCCATATAAGTTCCTGCCGGCATACCTTTAAATGGTTCTGCAGCTTCAGCAATAACTCCTTCAGTATCCATTGGTTCTGTAACTCCAGCGATATCTCCATTATCACGGATTTCCCACTCGCTTACTGGTTTATCGCGATAAATTTCAATTCCGTTACCTTCTGGGTCATCCAGGTAGATAGCTTCACTGTAACCGTGGTCGCTGGCTCCTGTGATTGGATATTTAACAGATAACAGGTGGTAAAGAACTTCTCCCAAATCTTTTCTAGTAGGGACTAAAAGGGCTAAATGATACAAGCCTGCGTAACGTCCTTTTTCACTTGAAGCAGGCACTGATTTTAAAACTAAAATCACTTTATCTTCTCCATGAGCGCCAAAAGCAACTTCCTCACTACTCTCCTTTTTGATCTCCAGCCCAATGTAAGATTGATAAAAGTTCTTCATATTTTCCAGATTTTCTACATTTAAAACTACCTTGCCTATTTTTGTGTTTTCGTTTAACTTGAACATATCAGTATCCTTTCTTATTTACAATTCGTTTAATAACTTACTTTTTATAAGTATACTAAATGAATTGGGAAGATTCAAGGACAAAAAGCGCTTTTTCCAACTTATCGCTTCTTCCAAACGATACTTAGTTCACAATTGACAGTTTCATTTGTTCTAATTCGATGAGCTGTCAAAACTTTACCATCTTCCAACTCTTTCATACTGAATTCACTGGAAATCATATTTCCGTAATGAACTTCTTTCTCAAACTTGATGTTTACAGCATCGAATTCATATTGAGTCAAGAAATCATATTCTAATGCATCGATGGCCCATTCAAAATATTTTGAGTTATTCACATGTTGATTACGGTCTATGTCCAAGAAACGCACACGGTATTCTGTTGAAGTTGCATCCTCGCCCACTTTTTCCGGCTTAGGAGTCCGAACTAATTTTTTATCAAAAGGTGCTTCATAAGGCTCTACAAGATCATCCGGAATACGAGCCATTTTCCGTTTTTCAGTATCGATTAAAGCAAAAGTCGTCATGGCTGTTGCACATTCTTTTCCGTCAGCCCCATAGACTTTGAATTCACGGTAACAAAACAGTTTATTATAAGAAATCGCTTGAGTAGTAATCGTTATTTCTTCTGCAAATCCAGGCATTCTGTTAAATTTCATTTCATATTGCAGAATGATCCATGACAGCCCTCTCTCATTTACCACTTCATCACTCACACCTAGAAGGTGACTCTGTTCTCCGGAAGTATGTACCATGATATTCACCATCATAGGTAAAGTCATTTTCTTTGTCGTATCACACTCATAATATTTCACTAAATGTTTTGCTTGATAAATTTTTCCACTCATTCAAAATAGCCTCTTTTCAAATTATTCATACTAACTAGATTACCACAAAATCAGTCAGAGCGCGAAAAAAGTCAGAGCGTTCAAAAACAATTTCCCAGCAAACCAACTTGATTATAAAAGCGGTTACAATCCATTCGCTACATGATATACTTTAGACGAAATAAAGATTGAACATTTTACAACTAACCTTTAGGTGGTTTTTATATGAGTTTGAAGAAGCAACGACTGATTTATCATCTTATAGTGGGTGCAGCACTTATGACTCTTTTCTTTATAAATAACTTTGTGCCGGATCATCTTTCTTTGTACCGTTTTTTACTGTTTTGGTTTTTATTTGTCATCGGAACGGCATTGATCACAAGAGGTCTCCTCTCTTATAGTGCTAGACGCAGAAATTGAAGAGTAAGTAGCAATACTTAGAACAACGTCAAATCATAGAAAGGACGGGAGATTGATGTTACTGCTGGCTTTACTTGGTTTGGGGATCGTTATTTGGAGCTTGTCTAAAATGGGCGGAATCGCTGATTACTGGATTAAACAAGGTAAAAAATGATGTTCATCTGTTAGTAAAAAAAAGCAACTCTATAGTTCGGCTCATTTTGAGTCTCACTATAGAGTTGCTTTTTTGTGCTGCAGCTTTATATTTTCTTCAATAACTCAGACTGTGTTCGGTACAGTTGGTAATATAAGCCTTTTTGCTGCATCAGTTCCGCGTGACTGCCGGACTCAAGAATTCTCTTGTCCCCGATATAGAAGATACGGTCGCTATTTCGAATCGTTGATAAGCGGTGAGCGACAATAAAAGCTGTTCGACCTTCCAACAATCGATCCAAGCCTTCTTGTAAAAGGACTTCTGTTTGAGTATCGATACTGGAAGTCGCTTCGTCGAGAATCAATACTTTAGGATCAGCCAACAGCGTTCGGGCAAATGAAATCAACTGCCTTTGACCTGCTGACAAGGTACTCCCTCTTTCTTGAACGATCGTACGATACCCTTGCTTCATCCCGCTGATAAATTCGTCTGCGCGAACGATTTTTGCGGCTTCAACGACCTCTTCATGTGTCGCATTTAATTTTCCGTACCGGATATTTTCTAAAATCGTACCTGAAAAGATGAACGTATCTTGTAGCATGACTCCCACTTGGTTGCGCAAAGAGTCTAATGTAACATCGCGAATATCGATTCCATCAATCAAAATCGATCCTTTTTGTACATCGTAAAACCGACTGATCAAGTTGGTGATCGTTGATTTACCGGCTCCTGTAGGTCCTACTAAAGCGATTGTTTCCCCAGGCTTGACATGAAAACTCAACTCTTCAAAAATTGTTTGCCCTTCTTTGTAACCAAAAGTTACATCTCTAAATTCTACATCGCCTTTGACTGGCGGCATTTCAAAAGCATTTTCAGAATCTTTGACACTAGGTTCAATGTCCATCAATTCGAATATTCGTTCCAAATAAACTGATCCAGATACCAAGGAGTTATAAAAGTTACCAAGGTTAATGATCGGATTCCAAAAGTTGTTGACGTAGCCTACAAAAGCAATCAAAATACCTGTCGAAACGTTTACGCCTAATCCATTGATCCCAGCAAAGTAAATAAACGCGATTGTTATAGTGGCGATATTTTGAACGATTGGTCCCAGCAAGAATTGCACCCGTACAGCTCTCATCCAAGCTTTTCGCTGATTATCGCTGAACTGAGAAAAAATATCGTAATTCATCCCTTCACGCGTATAGGATTGAGTCGTTTTGATTCCAGCAATACTTTCATGGATATACGCATTTAAGTTGGCTTGTTCTGCACTTAATTCATCATAAGCGATACGTTGTTTATTCTTTATCACTAATGTGATCACAAATAAGATCGGTAACAGAATGAAACTATACAAAGTAAGCGTGACATCTAATGAAAACATAAAAATCAATGTCACTACAATACTGAGTATGTCAGATAATACATTAATGACACCATTTGACAACAAATCACTCAAAGTATTGATATAATTTACTACTCTGGTCAAAATTTTCCCGTGAGGTCGGCTGTCGTAAAAGGAAAAAGACAAGCGCTGCAAATGAGTGAACAGATCATAACGCATATCTCGCAAGACATTTTGTCCTAGTAAAGGAATATTGTACAATCGGTAACGGATAGCAGCACCATTCACTATCGTCGCCAGCGTATAAATAATAATGATCCACAACAGCTGTGTAGTATCTTGATTCGGAATAGTGTCATCAATAACGATGCTTGTTAATAAAGGACCAAGAACAAGCACGATATTGGAAAAGATGATCACTCCAAAAATTTTAGCTATTGAACTTTTATATGGGAGTAAATATTTAGCTATTCTTGTGTAGTTTTCGGTATTGAATTTAGTTCCTAGTTGTTGTTCTTCCTCCAACCTATTCTGTACCATCGTCCAACGCCTCCTCTACTTCAGATTGGCCAAGTTGTTCTCTATAAATCTCATAATAAGCGCCTCGTTTTTGAAGCAACTCACTGTGCCGTCCTCGCTCAACGATTCTCCCTTTAGATAAAATCACAATTTCATCCGCAGCTTTTACAGAAGAAATTCGGTTTGCAATGATGAAAGTCGTTTTTTCCTTGCTGACTTTTCTCATCGCATCTTGGATTTTCACTTCTGTTTCCATATCTACTGCCGAAGTCGTGTCATCTAAAATTAAAATGGCTGGATTTTTCATCAACCCGCGAGCTAATGACAGACGTTGCTTTTGTCCACCTGAAAGTCCGCTGCCTCGTTCGCCCAAATACGTGCCATATTTTTCCGGCATTTTTTCAATAAATGGACTGGCATCAGCCACTTTAGCCATTTCTCGAATCGTTTCAATCGGAGCTTCTGGAGTACCATAAGAGATATTCTCTTGAATCGTATCTGAAAACAGAAATACATCTTGCATGACGATAGAAATATTTTGCCGTAATTCACGTACATTCCAATTTTTTATGTCTTCCCCATCAATCAGGACTCTCCCTTCTGTAGGGTCAAAAAATCTGGAAATCAAGTTTACTAATGTTGATTTACCTGAACCGGTTTCTCCTAAAATTCCAATGGTTTGTCCTGGACTAGCTTTCAAAGAAATATCTTCCAATACTTTGTTCTCCGGGTCATCAGCAAATGCAAAAGAAACATGCTGAAATTCTACTTCTCCTCGAATTCGTTTTTCTCTTCTTTGTTGTTCCACTGGAATCAGAGGTTTAGCAGATAACATTTGTCTGATTTTATACGTTGCCGTAATAAACCGTTGGGAGTCGTTCATAAACATCCCTATACTCCGCATCGGTACGTTCAACATCCAAGTCAGCCCACTAAAAGCAACCAATTCTCCGACTGTCATGATTCCTCTGATAACAAAGAACCCGCCTAATCCGATAGTTATGACTGACAGTAGACCCGCCAAAGTTTCTAAAACCGGCAAATAGGTTCTTGAGATCTCAGCAGAAAATAAATTGCGCTCTCTGTAATCTTCATTTCGTTTATTGAATTTTTTTGTCTCGTAATCTTCATTGGCGAAGGCCTTAACGACTTTATTTCCTCCAATATTTTCTTCTACCATGGAGTTCAATCTCGAAAAACTTTCTCGAATTTCATAATAAGCAGCATTTGCGCGAGAAGACAGCATCACTGTCAACAATCCTATAAAAGGTGTGACCACCAACATAGATAACATCAAGCGCCACTCAATTCCGCCCAAAAAAATGATAGCTGAAATAAACAATACCGCACTGTCCAAAATGTTAAAATAAACCCAAGAAACCGCATGACGAATCGCATCCGTATCGCCTGTCATACGCGCCATGATGTCCCCAACACGAGTCGTATTGAAGAAGACAAAATCCATTTCTTGCAGCTTCGTGTACAGATCTTCCCTGATTTTAAACAATACATTCTGCCCTGTCGTTTCAAACATCATTTGATACACGTACCGCAATACCGTACGTAATACAGTAGCAACAATCATAATCACCAGCAAAGGTACCAACAAAGATCCTCTTTCCTTATTGATGACCTCATCAACGATCATTCCACCAATATATGGCGTTACCACGTTTAATAACGCCACAACAACCGTCCACAAACTCGCCCAAAACCAATACAACTTGTACGGTTTAATGTACTCCCAAATCCAACGAAAACTAGACATACTCCCACTCCCCCCAATAAATCTCTTACCCAAATCTTAAGCCAAAACCACCTCACATAAAATGGACATAACCAACAAAAACAATGGATAAAATTACTAACATGTGAAGTGCCTCGTTCAGCCCCGACAGAAAAATCTATTGCCTGTTTAGAGAATGCTCTTTATTCTCAAAACAGGCAATGATTTTATCTGAGGAGCTGAGGCACGTAACTGAATTTCAACATGTGGAGGTCGTTGTTCTGACTTGAAAAGAGAATGATTTTTCTCGAGAGTCAAACGACCGCAACTGAATTCCAACATGCGAAGAGGCCTTGACAGCAATAAAGCAAAGACAGGGAATTTTGATTGGGATACTTTCTATCCCAACTAAAATTTATCTTTTTTGCACAGTTGCTAGGCCTCGCAGCTGATAATAAACATGTGAAGTGCCTCGTTCAGCTCCGACAGAAAAATCTATTGCCTGTTTAGAGAATGCTCTTTATTCTCAAAACAGGTAATGATTTTATCCGAGGAGCTGAAGCACGCAACTGAATTTCAACATGTGGAGTGCCTAGCTACGATCTCCAACATATAAAGGTCATCTCTAAGTTCCTCAAGAAAAAATGTTCATCCTTTTTGAGTTCACCTTTTAGATAGTCTATAATTCAAGTAACCGTATCCAAATCTTTTCTTATTGGATAGTCATCTGTTTAAAAAAGGCATATAATACATATGAGTTTACATTTTATACCAATAAAATGTATGGGGGTGAAGGGATGCTTAAAATTGACGACAAAACATTTAATCCAGAAATTCTTTATATTTTTGATGCAGATTCCATGGGTCCATTTGACGGTAAAAATCACCATCATGATTTCTTAGAAATGAGTATCCTTATCAGCGGAGAGGTTTTCTACAATATAGAAGGAACAACGACTCATTTAACAGAACCAACGGTACTTTTATTAAATCCTGGGGTTAGCCATTATGAATATATGCCTTCCAATATGAAAAATAGACAAATCCATATAGGTATTCGCAATTTTACGATTGATCTTTTTCCAAGGGACTATTTCCCCATAAAAGAACCAATCATTCGCTTATCTGAAAATCGACAGAACTTTTTTGACAGCTGCAATGAGATCCTCAAGGAACGTGAACAGTTTAGAATTGGTTCAGAATTATTGTTAAAAGGATTGATTTTGAAACTTTTTGTCCTCTTACTTAGAGACGCTCCCACTCTTCCTGTAAATGAAAGTTCATTATTACTGACTACAGATGAAAAAGAAAAACTGACCTTGATAGAAGAGGTCGTTCAATACTTGGAGAATCATTACATGGAAGATCTGACATTAAATCAAATCGCTGATTATTTTTATACAAGCCCGACCTCATTATCTAGAGCTTTTAAGGAACATAAGGGTGAAACCGTTATCAATTACCTCATCCAATTGCGTTTATTAAAAGCGAAAGAAATGATTGAAGACAACTTAGATATCAGTATTCGTCAAGTATCTCAATTAGTGGGTTACCAAGACGCTTATTATTTCAGTAAATTATTTAAAAAATATTACGGCAAGTCGCCGACACTGTTTCAAAAAGACTAAGATAGAACCCGACTCCAACAAATAGCAGTTTCAGCTAATTGTTGGAGTCGGGTTCTATCTGAAAATTCTGGATATTTCAAAATCCATAATTAAAAATGTTGTTAACAGATACAAAATATATGATTGGACGAATCACTTACGCAAGTTTATTGACCACCCTTTTGAATTCCTGTAATATAAAAATTATCGGTTAATGGGACCGATAACTAATTCTCTTTTAAATTGTGTCATAAAGAGAAATATATAAATGGGGGAATAGAAAATGAGTAAGAAAGAACGACCTATGAAAGAAAGGTCTAAAGGTTTTTTGGGGATAATTGAAAACGTCGGGAACAAGTTGCCTCATCCCGCAATATTATTTGTTATTCTAGCACTTATGATTATTATTATTTCAGAAATTGCAGTACGCGCAGGTTTGTCCGCAACTTATATGGACGCTCGCCTCGGTGAAGAGGTCACCACTAAAGCTGTATCTTTGTTTAATGGTGAAGGACTGAGTTTTATCTTTAATAATGCAACAACGAACTTTACCGGTTTTGCACCTTTAGGAACTGTACTGGTAGCTATGTTGGGGGTTGGAGTTGCAGAATGGTCTGGATTGATTGGAGATGCGTTGAAGAAACTGATTAAATCTGTTCCTACAGCATTATTGACTTCTGTAGTTGTATTTGCAGGTATTGTATCCAATATTGCTTCTGATGCTGGGTATGTCGTCATTATTCCATTAGGAGCTATCGTGTTTGCTGGAGCCGGAAGACATCCGCTTGCTGGTCTTGCTGCAGCTTTTGCTGGGGTTTCCGGAGGTTATTCAGCCAACTTGGTAATTGGTCCTACTGATGCTTTATTAACAGGTATCACTAATGCGGCTTTAGAAAGTGCCAATATCGATTATGAAATGGCTGTAACAGGAAACTGGTATTTCATGATTGTTTCAACGTTCTTGTTAACAATCGTCGGAACGATTATTACAGAGAAAGTTATTGAACCTAAATTAGGCGAATACAAGGGTTCATATAAACCAGACGACGAGCCTTTGACTGATCTTCAACATAAGGGTTTGAAACTTGCTGGTTTATCTGTACTAGTATATATTTTCATTATTGGTTTAATGCTTGTTCCCGAAAATGCTCCGCTTCGTGCTCTTAACGAAGACACTGGACTGATGACAATGGACAACTTTTTAAGCCAAGGTTTGATTTTTGCTATTTTCTTATTATTTGTTATTCCTGGTTTCGTTTATGGAAAAACGGTAGGAAAAATAAAAAACAGTAACGATTTGGTTGAAGGTATGACCCAATCAATGAGTTCAATGGGCGGTTATATAGTTCTTGCTTTCTTTGCGGCTCAATTCATCAGTTATTTCTCTTATAGCAACTTGGGAATGATTCTATCTGTAAACGGAGCGAAATTTTTAGAGTCTGTTGGCTTTACTGGTATTCCGCTGATTATTGCCTTTACACTTTTAGCAGCTTTCTTAGATTTATTCTTGGGATCAGCTTCAGCTAAATGGGCTATTATGGCCCCGATTTTCATCCCAATGTTGTTCAATGTAGGCTTAACACCTGAGTTGACGCAAATAGCTTATCGTATCGCTGACTCTACCAGCAATATTATTACTCCTTTGATGAGTTACTTTGCAATGGTATTAGTCTTCATGAAACGTTACGAGCCAAAGAGCGGGTTAGGAACTTTGATTTCGACTATGCTTCCTTACTCTATGTCTTTCTTAGTAGTATGGTTAATCATGTTGATTGGCTGGTATTTCACTGGTCTTCCAATCGGGCCAGGTTCATATATGACCTTTTAAGCATTAAGTATAAAAAAATGACTAAAACCCCAATCTCTACTAGTTATCTATCACTAGTGGAGATTGGGGTTTTTTATTTAAGCAAATACTTAATAATTATTCTAGTATTCTATATGATTTACAGCACTTCCCTATTGAGTGTTTTGTCTCTGGTTGGACTCCAGTTTTTTTCTTTTAAAATTTTTGTATGGTAGATTTTATCCACCATCAAAGCAATTGCATTGTCCCCTGAAACATTTGCCGCAGTTCCAAAACTATCTTGTGTCAAATAGAGAGAAATCAGCAGAGTCGCGATTGGACCAGTCGCCGGAATCCCAACAATGGCTAAGAATGGAAGAGCACTCATGATGCCTCCGCCTGGGGCTCCAGGAGCTGCTACCATAGCTACTCCAAGTACAAGTATGAAGCCCATCATCATTTGGAAATTAAATGGCAAATCGTACATGATCAAAACAGCTGTCACACAAGAAATGACAGTCGTAATACTGCCGTATAAATGAATTGTTGCACATAAAGGAATTACAAACTCTCTAATCTGGCTTGATACACCGTTTTTACGAGCAATTTCCACGTTAACGGGAATCGTAGCTGCTGAAGATTGTGTACCTAGAGCAGTAACGTATCCTGGTATTTGATTTTTGACAAATTGCCATGGTTTTTCTTTTCGATAAATCCCCGCAATGACAAATAATACTATAACTCCAATCAATTGCAGACTCAACACGATCAAGAACACTCTCCAAAAGACCGACAAAATCGATTGGATGGAACCCGTATAACTTAAATTTACAAAATTTCCAAAGATATAAATAGGCAATCCCGGAATAATCAATGTGTTTAATAGACGCGTTATGATGGCACTAAAATCACTAAAGAAATGATAAATCGTCTCTCCTTTATTTTGACTTCTCAACCAAGATATACCAATACCGAATAAAAAGGAGAATACAATAGCTGAAGTTACATCCAATAGTGGTTCTAAAGGAATAGTAAATAATGCTGCCAATCCTTCCCCGCTTTCAGTTACTTTTTGACTTAATTCTGGGGTAATAAACATCGGAAAAACAGTGGAAGCAATGGTATAGGCAATTACTCCACCTACTAGTGTTGAGCCGTACGAAATAAGTGTAGTAGCTCCAAGTAACTTTCCTGCTCCTTGTGTAAGATCTGCTATCCCAACTATTACATAACCAATAATCATTAGTGGAATTATAAAAGATAATAAACTACTAAACAAACTGGATACCGTAATTGGAATCTGCAAAATAATAGCGGGTAAAACATCAAGTTGCCCAAATACAATCCCTAAAATAATGGCAATAATTAATTTTGGCACTAAACCAATTTTTATTTTTTTCATTGCTGGTTCCTCCTACTGATTAAAATTTTAATCATTTTTTCATAAATTAAATTCCATCATATCATATTCAAAATAGAAACTAAAGGAGATTTTTATTCTATTTGATTTCGTCTCTCTCTTGTTGTCTTATTAGTGGAAATAAACCATTAAAGAAGCGATAATAGAGTTGTCAAACTGGAAAAGACATTTCGCTTATTTTAAAATAGCTCTATCGTCAAGAAAGGATGAGTGCTGTGAGTCGATTCATATGCTTTTTTCGTCATGGAATTGCTGGAAATAAAGAAGACTCAGAAGAAGATTTTAATCGTACTCTAACTTCTGAAGGTAAAAAAATGTTAGAAAACTCTGCTACTAATCTTCGCTATTTGCTCAATATAGAGAAAGAAGTTTTGATTTGGTCCAGCCCTCTACTGCGTGCCGTTGAGACTGCTGAAATTATTTCCCACTCGTTAGGCGTACTCCCCATTACAGAAAAGGAATTTATTGTTGAAGGAGATTACGAGCGGCTTTTGGCAGAAATTGAAAGGACAGCAAAAGATTGCACCATTATCCTTGTAGGACATGAACCGACTTTAAGTACTTGGGTTGAGCAGCTGACCGGTTCTTTACTGCCATTTGGTAAAGGTGCTTGTGTAGGTGTTCAAATAAAAAATTCAGATGAAGCTCAACTATCTTGGTTCCATCAATCCAAATCACTGAAAAACTTGCAACTAATGGCGAGTGACCCAGCGGCTCAATTAACTGTATTGCTAAGAAACTGCTTAAACAAGATGCAAAGCTTTCATAAAACTTTCCTAGTATCTCCTTACGACAAAGAAAACGTACATCAATTGCGCGTCCATACTAGGCATTTTCGTTCTGCATTGGCTTTCTTAAAGCCTTTATTGCCTGACAACGTTTATCAAGATGCCCTAGATTCGACAATAGAATTATTCAAACAGTTTTCACGTTTGCGTGAGTTGGATGTCTTGTTAGAAGAAATCGAGTCGATCAGTAGCACAGAACAGCAATTGTTAGAAGATTTTGAAGGTATTTTAGATTTGATCACTAGAGCACGATTAAAAGAACAGCGAAGACTGATTCATTCAAGCAACCAGAAGAAAATGCGTCTTATTTTCACTCATTTGTTCCAGTGGGTTGAAACTGTTGAATGGGCTCCTTTGATTTTAGGAACTGAAAATTTATCTTCTTTTGTCAAAAAACGGCTCAAAAAAGAACACCAGACTGTTGCAGAAAAATTTAATCAACTTGATTATACGGATATAGAAAAAGTCCATCATGTTCGTTTGAAGGCAAAGAAATATCGTTATGTCCTCAAAAGTTTTTCGTCTTTTTCAGAACAGAAAAAGAAATCTTTGAAGCACGAGCAAAAATCAGCTAAAAAACTTCAAAGAAAATTAAGCACTCCCACAGATCATTACGAAAATATTTTAGTTCTTCAGTCTTTTCTGCACCACGAATTGACTGAATGGCTGGAAAAAGACTTGTTGACTTTAATAGACTACGAAACAAAACAGCTGAACTCAGATTTGGCACACCTTAAGGAAAATTCCACTGACCTCATCTAGTGCTTCATCCTCCTAAGCAGTCTCATAGATTTCTTCCATCTTTGTTCGATTTACTTATCCTCTTCTATTGAGGCAAAAGAAACACATGCCTCTCTTCTTTATGTAGATAACGTTATTTATATTAAGCTTTTTTGATGATATGGCTTCTCTATTCAACTATACTTGAATAGAGAACGTCTATCCTTTCTCATTTTTATTATCAGAACTGACATGACATCCCCATTGAAATAGTTCTTTTAGTAAAATACTTTAAATAAAAAATCGTTTATCCTATATGGATTGTCTTATAGAAGGAGGCAACTTTACAATGAAATTAAAACAATTAATTGAATCCTTCTCTTCTTTATCTGAATTTTCAGGAATTGATCTTGAAATGGAGGTTACAGGTATAACGGATGATTCAAGAAATGTAAAACCCGGGATGCTCTTTGTAGCTATCAAAGGTTACCAGTTTGATGGACATCATTATATAAACGACGCTGCAAAAAATGGTGTATCACTGATTATCGGGGAAGCAGTTCAACCCAGTATTGGGGTTACCCCTTATGTACGTACAAAAAACAGCCGTAAAATGCTCGGCCAATTGTGCAAAAACTTTTACGGAGATGCTTCTAGTAATAAAATCGTTATTGGAGTGACTGGAACAAATGGAAAAACAACTACCTGTTACTTGCTGAAGCATTTATTAGAAAAAGCGGGTTATTCTACTTCACTGATTAGTACGGTAGAATACGTGATAAATGGAAAAACAACTAAGTCCTTGAACACTACCCCTAGTGCATTGCTCATTCATCAAATGATGGCTCAATCAACAGATCAAGTGATCATCGTAGAAGTCTCCTCTCATGGATTGACTCAATATCGTTTAGAAGGAATATCATTTGATTATGCTTTATTTACTAATTTACAACATGATCATTTAGATTATCACCATACGATGGAAGAATACTTTGAGGCCAAAGCTTTGTTATTCGACAAATTAAAACCCACTGGGAAAGCTGTTATCAATGTTGATGATGTATGGGGACAACATTTAACACAACGTTTATCAGCTAACAATGTCGAAACAATCACTATCGGTCATGACGAAGAAGCAACTTTTAAACTTTTATCGAAGAAAGGCAAAGATATCAAAGTAGACATGGCAGGCTCGATTGAACCGATCTATTCTACTTTGATCGGCATGCACAATGTGTACAACTTAGCCATGGCTAGCGGAGTAATCGTAGATATGGGATATACTATTGACCATATTAATGATAGTCTCAAGGATTTCGGTGGAATCCCTGGCAGATTTGAGTCACTTGCTGTAATTGATGGAGTTCATTACATCAGTGATTACGCACATACAGACTTGGCCTTACAATACTGTATAGACTCCATTAGAGAATGTAACGCAAATAAGATCATCCATATATTCGGCTTTCGTGGAAATAGAGACAGTACAAAGCGCGTCCCGATGCTTCAAACTTCCCATAAATTAAGTGACTACACTATTTTAACTACGGATGATCTAAATGGGACCTACGAAGAAGAAATGAAACAGACTTATGAAGCACTGGTTGCCGAAGCTCAGCTTACGGATCACATTACCATTGTTATGGACCGAACCATTGCAATTCAAGAAGCTCAAAAACTGGCTCAACCTGGAGATTATATTGTCTTAACAGGAAAAGGTCCTGAAGCTTATAAAGAAGAATTTCAAATGGGGACTCATTCAGATAAAGAAACGGTCCTTCAATTAAAACATATGCAGCATTAATCACAAAAAGAAACGAGATTGCTCGTTTCTTTTTGTATTTTGTATTCAAATGAAATGATTATAGTGCGGATAGTTGTTTATGGTAAAATAAGTGAAAAGCTATTTATTGAAGGGGTTTAGGATATGTCCAATAAGATGAGACGTTATGCTTTGTTATTATTTGCGGCTTTGGTGGGACTAGTCATGGGATATTTGCGCCCGGAAGTGTCACAATCTTTATTATCTATTGTAGGTATCATCGTTGGTCTAGGTTATTTGATCTTATCTCGACGAGAAGAGATGAATAAATCAGCTCAAAAAAAGAAAAGCACATCTCCTAATCAGATAGATTGGTACTTACTTTTACAGATGCTGCTTTATTTTATCGTCGGAGCAGCTCTAGGAGCAACGATCGTCTATATCAGAGTGCTGTATTGACGAATAATCATTTCAGCTTCAAATTTACTCCACTTTAAAATATCTCATAGAAAAAGAAGGCAGGATCTTGGTACCAAGATCCTGCCTTCTTTTATTGACTTCACTTATTTAGATGAATCAATTAGTTCAAGATTTGAACGTCTAATGTTTTTCTTCCAAATTGTAATGCAGCATTTAAATCAGTCATGTGGACATCAATACGGTGTCCTTTAATCGCGCTACCAGTATCTCCAGCAATAAATGTTCCATATCCTGGTACATACACCGTTGAACCTAATGGAATAACACTTGGGTCAACAGCGATAACGTTTGGATTTTCATTCAAATTGATTCCAGTATACGTTGTATCGCTTAATTCTGGTTGGTTCGTTGAATAAGCTGTAGCTTCTACAGTTACCCATTCGCCAGCTTTTTCTTCTGCAGTTGGTTCTGTTGGTTGAGTTGGTTGAGTAGTTTCAGCCGCTGGTGCTTTTGTCTCAACAGCTTCTTCTGCAACTTCTTCTTTAACTAATTCTTCTTTTGTTTCTTTTGGAGTTTCTACTTCTTTCACTTCTTCTTCACTTACATCGTAAGTTTTCACTTCATTGTTGTTTTCTACCGTTACAACTGAATGGTCACTTGATAAATGAATAGAGTTTCCAGCAATAATCACATCTGCGTTACTGATATCATTGATTTTAACTAATGAGTCTACAGAAATATCTGTTGCTAAAGCAATGCTTGATAATGTATCTCCCCATTGGAAAGTATATTTTGATCCATTTTCATCACTTTGGATATCTTCTTTGACCTCCGTTACAGTACGTGCTTGCCATGAATTAGCGTTATATTCGTTTGCCGATGCTTCTGACGGGTTAGCTACTGAGAATAGTCCTACCATTGCTAGAGTTGATCCTGCAGCTACTAATCTTGACTTTATGTTTCTCATTATTTTCTCCCTTTCTATTCTGAATGCATATTTTCTTTTGCATTTCCAAAGGAACCTCATTGTATTTTTAATAGTCTTGTTTTATTTCTACAAGTATTCTATTAAGCGTTCCTCTGCCACGAAATGAATAATATCATGATTCGAAAGAGAAGTCTGGTAAAAAGAGCTTTTGTTATGGTACTTTATTACTTTTGTATTAAAAGTAAGTATTCATTGCAGAAGTGTGACAAAATCAAGTTTTACGTAAAATAAAACATGTTATAGAAATTTCCGTAATTATTCGGTATTTTTGCTAAAAATGCAGTTTTTTCAAGTTTTGTAATCTATATTTCCTCAAAAGCAGTTTTGTAAGCTGTCCTATAGAAACAAACGTTCGGCATTATACTGCTGACCAGTATTTTAACTGATAGAATCAGTAATACTGTGATTTACTCACAAGTTTTAGTTTTTTTAGACTCTTTATTGTGAGTTAGAAGGCTTCTATCTAACAAGTTGCAGCCTTTAAAATGGTTGTTTTGATCAAAAAGAGTTCTTATCGTCCTCTTTCTACTATAATATAATCAAGAATTTCATCGCATCTCAAAATCACATCGAATACCTTTCATGTTATTTGCTGAAAAGCGGCCTTGTTTCATTGCACATAAACTTTCATAAAAGTCATATCGCTTTCATTATCTCCTGATTTACGTTATCATTGATATTAAGGTAATTATCTTAAGGGGGAATAGTAATATGAACATCAAAGCTATGAAAAGAGAATCAGTCGGTACCGGCGCGTCACACAAAGATCGTCGCACAGAAAATATCCCAGGTGTGATTTATGGGAAAGAGGAAGGCTCGATTTCTGTACTCTTAAATGAAAAAGAAATCCGCGAAGTTTTGAAAACTCAAGGAGATAGTGCAATCTTTGACGTTACCATGGAAGATGGTAAAAAACTTCAGGTTTATATTAAAGAAGTTCAACGTCATTCATTAAAAAATCAAATCTTACATGTAAGCATGCAAACATTAAAAGCTGGACAAAAATTAACCGTCTTTGTTCCTGTAGTTCTAGAAAATACAGAAAATGTAAAAATTGGTGTATTGGAACAAGCACTTCATGAAGTTACTGTTGAAACAGTAGCAGATAAAGTACCAGAAGAATATACAGTGGATGCAGGAAGTTTAGAAATTGGTGATACATTAACTGTTGCTGATTTAGAACAACTTCCAGATGTAGAAATTGTTGAAGAACCTGATACTTTGATCGCAACGGTCTCTGCTCCTCGTTTAGAAGAAGAGCCTGCAGAAGATGCTGCTGATCCAGAAGTTATTGGTGAAGAGACAGCTAACTAATCGGTAATAATTTAAAAAAGCTGAAACAAGCAGTTCAAAACTGCTTGTTTCAGCTTTTTTGTATGGTCAAAACTGTCGGTTTTTCGTACTCTGTGTTGCCAAATAATGTTTGGATATGTTGTGGAGTCAACTGATCAAGAGATAACTTCTCCACTACTGGTTTTTCAACTTCGTCCATCCACGTATCCCAAAGCTCTACTATGCTTCTTGATTGCATATGCTGATTCAAAAAAGCGATGATTTCTTCCGCTCTTTTTTGTGTGTACCCGCCCCACTCAAAAGCATACCTGTAGGGTAACTGAGTATACGGATTAGAATAATAGCCGTCTTCCTCTTTTTGCACTGTAATCTCCCCTAGCAACTCTTCGCTTTCGAACCAAAGCAGCACTTCGGGTTCGTCAGGATCGATATCCATCTCCAAAATACTTTCCTCTATTGAGACTCCAAGCGCTAAAGCTTCATTAAGAGAATATAAATGGACATGCGGATTCTCAATTTCAGGCAAATCAATCGTACTGGCTATGAATTGATAATTGCTCATAAGTCACTTCCTTATAAAATTAGTCTTCATCTTTGATATCAATATCTTCTGGGATAGGCGTATTTAAATATTCTTCCAGTGCTTCTTTTTGCTTTTCCATTTCTTTCATAAATAAATTGAACTGTTCCTTATTCAGCAACAACTCATCATCTACTTGGACTGTCCGTACTTGTTTTTCCCGAATCAATCGATAAAGTTCACTGACAGGCACATTCAAATATTCAGCGGTTTTTTCTATTGTCAAATACATAATATAACGGATCCCTCACTTTTTCTCTTTCATCATAGCTCAAATGTCAAAAGCTGAAAAGAAGTATTTTTGCTTAACGAAAATAAAAAGCCGTTCAAGTCGAAATGACTTGAGCGGCTGCTTTGAAGGTGTCTGCTTTATAACTATAGAATAACAAACTCTATTATCTTATTGCTTAAAGTTATTGATCATTCCCATGATTTCATCAGTGCTTTGAGCGGCTTTTAAATTCAATGAATAAGCTCGTTGAGTAACGATCATATCCGTAAAAGTAGTAGGCAAATCTACGTTAGAACTTTCTAAATAACCTTGTTTAATGCTTCCAAAAGCATCATTCGCACCATTTGAAATCAACAACTCGATTCCAGCTGGTACTTGGTACTTATTTCCTCCTGCTGGCTGCAATGCTTCTGGGACAGTAGGATAAAATAATGGAATAGTGGCTACTTGCGTTTGGTTGCCATTATCATCTAAGATCATGACGGCTCCAGAATCCTGTACTGCAATATTTCCAGCAGGCCATTGATCAACCGGCACTGTCGCATTTATTGACAACGATTCATTGTTCCCATTCGTCAACGTTCCATTAGTATTCAGTTGAAATCCACCATCTCGGGTCAGGTAAAATTGTCCAGCAGCATCTGTGACTCCAAAAAAGCCGTTTCCAGCAATAGCCATGTGAAACTCCCCTTGGCTCTCAGTCAAGGATCCTTGTTTGAAATTCGAAGTTGTTACTCCACTTAATGACCCTACGCCGATTTCTCCGTCTTCTGCATTATCTGATAAAAGCAATTTATCTTCTGCCAATTGATTGGTCATCAACTCACGAAAATTAACTTGTTTTGATTTGTATCCAGTTGTATTGACATTCGAAATGTCATTAGCAATAGCATCCATAGCTTTTTGATGGGCATGGATCCCGCTTCTGCTTGTGCTTAAAGAAATACTCATTTTATTTCTCCAATCTCCCTTTTATCCAGCTATCTTAAAACAGCTTTACACTTTCCCTAGTTCATTAACCGCTTTTTGCAAGGTTTGATCTGCTGCTTGTAAAATCTTTTGATTAGCTTCATATTCTCTGGACACTTGCATCAAATCGATCATCACGTCTGCTGTATTGGCGTTGGCCGTTTCAACTGCTGATTGGAAAATAGCTGTATCACCAGCCATCATACCACCGTTTCCTGAAAATAACGTGTCTCCTTGGCTAGTCAATCCAGCAGGATCAGCAAAACTCGTTAATTGCAGTTGCTGCCCCGTTTCAAGAATCGTTCCATCCGTTGAAACTGTAAAGTCCATACTACCTACTTGAATAGGTGTATTGGCAGTACTCATTACTTGATGGCCTTCTTGCGTTGCCAAGAACCCTTCTGCATCTACCGTGAAGTTTCCATTACGTGTATACATCGTTTCGCCATTCGCCGTTTGAACCGTAAAGAATGCCTCACCTTGAAGAGCTAAGTCAGTTGACGAGTTGGTTAATTTGATACCACCTTGACTAAAATCCCGGTACACTTCATCGATTTGACTTCCTAAGGACAAGCCTCCAACATTGAACCGCTGATTCAATTCAGGACCATCTAATCGGTTGAACAAGTTTTGTTCCACTAAACTGCTTTGGATGATTTCTTGTTCTTTATATCCAACAGTATTTAGATTAGCAACAGTAGTACTTAAGTTTTCCTGCTTTTTTTCTAATATATGTAAGTTTCTGTTTGTAGTAATAAATCCTCTAATCATTATAAGCCTCTTTCATATGACTCTTTAATTTTACAATCATTTTCCCATGGATCTGAGAAATACGCGGAATCGACAAATCGTATACGAATGCAATTTCTTTTAAACTTAATTCTTCTATATACAGCATGTTTAAAATTTGCTGCTCACGTTCGTCTAATTTTTTGATCGCTGAAGCCAGCATCTCTTTTCGCTCATCTTCTAAAAGAACTTCTTCAGAATTCACAGCATTTTTATCTTCCAATACATCCAGCATCTCGACATCGTGACCTTCTTCAGAAAACAGTACATCTTCTAAAGACACCGACGCCAGTTGATGAATAGTTTCGTGAAGCTTACCCAATTCTTTTTCTCCAATGCCCAGCTCTGCGCAAATTTCATTATCCGAAGGCGTACGCATAAGTGTCTTTTCCAATTTTTCTTTGGCTTTGTAAAAATCATTTAATTTCGTTATGCGCGATCTGGAAACTTTAGATGTTTTACGCACTTCATCAATAATGGCACCTTTGATTCGGATATAAGCATATCCTTCAAAAGGGACTTTCTTTGAATGATCAAACTTATTCAGTGCGTCCATCAATCCGATCACGCCCATGTTGATCAAATCAGATCGTTCATAGTCGCTTCGTTTGATGTTTAACCCGTTCACAACTTTTTCGACCAAGGGAAGATACTTTAAGATTTCCTGTTCTCGGTCAGTCTCATAATACATCATTGCCCTTCCTCCTAGCCATTTTGTTTGGATGCACCATTAGTGATGTCATGTTTCAATCATACCTTGCGTTTCGATTGGAATATCATTTGGCACTTCATTTAGAGACAAGATCGGCAAATCTGGAAAATTGAAGGCCAATAAATTTCTGACTGCCGGACGAATCTTAGGCGACGCCAACAACACGTGAGGTATACCATGGCTGTCCAATTGATTGTTGGAGTGAGTCAAGTTGTCAAAGAAATTCGTGATCTCATTTGGCTGAAGAGCTGGTATGGAACCTGCTGTCGATTTTCGTGTGCTTTGGCTGATTCGTTCTTCCAAATCTGGATGAAGCGTTACTACATGCAACACACCATTTTGATCTAAGTGAGGCTTTACGATCGTTCTCTTCAAAGCTTGCCGCACATACTCTGTCAGCACTTCTGTGTCTTTTGTTGTATTTCCATAGTCTGCCAAAGTTTCCAATATCGTTACTAGATCGTTGATCGGGATATGTTCTTTCAATAAACTTTGCAGCACTTTCTGCACTTCACCCAAACGTAAAATATCTGGAATCAATTCATCAATGACCACGCTATATTTTTCTTTAATACCTTCAAATAATTGTTTCACTTCTTGTCTGCCCAATAATTCGAAACTATGCTGCGTGATGGTTTCTTTCAAATGAGTGATCAGTACGGTCAATGGATCTACAACGGTGTATCCTTTGATATCCGCCATGTCTCGATCACTTTCATCGATCCACATAGCATCTAAACCAAATGAAGGTTCTTTAGCTGGTATTCCGTTGAATTCAAACGTAGACTCTCCTGGATCAATAATCAAAAATTTGTCTAGATACAAGCTTCCTTGTGCGACTTCATTCCCTTTGATCTTGATAACATAGTCATTTGGTGCCAATTGCAAATTGTCTCGGATGCGAATTGGATTCAGTAAGATTCCCATTTCTTGTGCGCATTGACGGCGAATCGTAGGAATTTGACTAGTTAAATTACTATCTTGGCGTTCATCCGCCAATGGAATCAATCCATACCCTATTTCGATCGAGATAGGATCTACTTGGAAAGCGGTGATCGATTCTTCTTGGACTTTTTCATTCTCCGTACGTTGAGCTGCTGCTTCTTTTATCTCAGAATCTTTTTCTTGATTCACTTTGATTTTTTCATTCTCATCGATCAGATAACCTGCAGCAAAAGCAATCAACCCGATCAGTAAAAATGGTATGGTCGGCATGCCGGGTACAATAGCGAACAACAGTAAAACTCCCGCTGCGATTTTAATGACTTTAGCATTTCCAAATAATTCTCCGCTTAACGAGCTCCCGAAGCCTGTTTGACTTCCAGAACGAGTAACTAAAATACCCGAAGCAACAGACACCATCAATGAAGGAATTTGACTCACTAAACCGTCTCCGATCGTCAGCTTTCCAAATTGATTTAAGGCTTCCATTATTCCCAATCCTTGTTGCAGAGAAAAAATCAGGATTCCTCCGATCAAATTGATCAAAGTAATAATGATACCTGCAATAGCGTTCCCTTTAACGAATTTGCTTGCTCCATCCATAGCTCCAAAAAATTGCGTTTCACGTTCTAAATCTTTACGGCGTTTCTTTGCTTGAGCTTCTGTAATCAAACCAGCGTTCATATCTGCGTCAATTGACATTTGTTTCCCCGGCATAGCGTCTAACGTAAACCGAGCAGACACTTCCGATACACGACCTGAACCGCTTGTCACGACCATCATATTAACAAGAATGATAATGATAAAAATAACTGCTCCAACAATAAAATTATTTCCGGCTACGAAATTCCCAAAAGTTTCGATCATTTGTCCGGCATTTCCCTGTGTCAATATCAAACGGGTAGACGAAATATTCAGCGCCAAACCGAACATCGTTGTGACCAATAATAAAGTAGGAAAAGTAGAAAATTCTAGAACAGTTTTTGTGAATAACGTCAGCAGTAAAATAATCAACGATAAAGAAATATTTACAGCCAACATAAAATCTAATATAGGCGCTGGTAGAGGGATAATAATCATTGCCAAGATTCCCACCACTAAAACAGCAATTCCTATATCAGAAAAACGACTAAATTTTTCTATTCTTTCATTTAAAGCACTTATCATTACATGGTCTCCTTCGTCTACCTCTGATAGGGTATTTCTATACCAGATTAAATCTTGTCTTTTTTCATTTCTTCCATTTGGTAAACCAACGCCATGATTTCTGCGATAGATTGATAAAGATCTACCGGTATGGGTTGTCCTACTTGGATGTTTTTATACAAATTTCTAGCGATGGGCTTGTTCTCTATGATCGGAACAGCATACTCACGAGCTTTTTCTCGAATTTTCTCTGCAATCAGATCTGCTCCTTTTACGACTACGATCGGCACTTCATCTTTTCCTTTTTCATACCTGATAGCAATCGCTAAGTGAGTCGGGTTCGTGATCACAACGGCCGCTGTTTCTACATCTCTTATATTTCCGTTGATCATTTGTCGGTGAAGTTGCTTCCGTTGAGATTTAATTTGCGGATCTCCTTCACTTTCTTTGTACTCATCCTTGACTTCTTGCTTTGTCATCTTCGTTTTTTGGCTGAACTCATAACGCTCATACACGTAATCCGCAATTCCCAAAACCATTAAAAGTACAGCCAAATTGGTACCTACTGTTTTGATCAATTCTAAAAGTGTACTAAAAATCTTTTCGGTACCGAACTTACTTAAATTGACGATCACTACAATAGAATCTGTCAATGCATTGTAAGTCACCCAAAATACGAGAACCAGCTTGAAAATTGTTTTCACTAAGGTAAACGCAGCTTTTTTACTAAACATATTTTTAAATCCGCTGACAGGATTGATTTTTTTCAAGCTCATTTTAATCGGTTCTTTTGAAAACAAGAACCTGGTCTGTAGTCCGGCAGCCAATAAAGAAACAAAAAATGCAATCAATAAAAATGGTGCAGCAATAGTAAACAGCATAATAATCGATTGAACGCCAATACTGGCCAAATTATTTCTTAATCCTTCCGTACCCACCTGGCTTCCCATTGTTAATCCATTCTCTAAGAAACCTTTCAAGTAAGCAAAGCTTTTTTCAAATACATACCAGCCAAGAGATGTTGTCATCAAGGCAAACACTGTAAAGGAAATAGCCGAAGTCAAGTCGCTGCTTTTAGCGACGTCCCCTTTTTTTCGAGCATCTTTTATTCGCTTGGGGCTGGCTTTTTCAGTTTTACTATCCTTATCTTGCATGACAACTCACCTCTCTTTAACCAGGTAACGAACGCATGAATTCATTCATGTATTTCACCATCATCGGCATTATATCTTTGATACTTTCTGTCATCGGTGTCAAAACCACTAATGTCATCAGTAAACTAACCAATACTTTTAGCGGCATTCCTAAAATCAATACATTGATTTGCGGAACCGTTCGAGAAATCAATCCTAACACCACTTCAGCGATCAAAGATGTCAGCATGAGCGGCAATGCTAAATTCAGCGCCAACTCAAAAATCATCCCGAATAAGGTTACAATACCTTCCGTACCAAAAGAACCTAAATCAGTGCTGTCTAACGGTAAATAACTAAATGATTTTACAAGAGTCTTGATTACTGCATGATGCAGATCCGTAAAGAAGAAAATACACATCGAAATCCAGTAAAAGATTTTTCCATAATTGGAAACGCTGATTCCTAGACTGGGATCATACACTTCACTCATTGAAAACCCTACTTGAAAGTCGATCAATTTCCCTGCCATTTCAACTGCTGAGAAAAACAACTGACAAATGTAGCCAATTGCAAAACCGACCAAAACTTCTTTTAATCCGATAAAGAAAAATTCAACTATGCCATCAATAGTGGTAACACTAGGCACCACAGAATAAACACCGATTGATATTCCTGCTGATAAAACCACTTTGACTAAGTTAGGCAGACCAGTAAAAGAAAATCCAGGACAGATCAAGATAAATGCAGACACTCGCATCAAGATCAGTAAAGCTCCGTTCAATTCTGTTAGTAAGGCGTTATCCATCATAGGCTCGCAATAGTTTCAAAGATTTTCTCAGTAAATTCAATCATTACATTCAGCATGAAATTACCGAATATGATCAAAGAGGCAATGACGGCTAATATTTTTGGTACGAAACTCAACGTCTGCTCTTGCAATTGAGTAGTGGCTTGTAAAATACTAATCACCAATCCTATAATCAAGGCAATAGCTAATGTTGGTCCTGCTACTTGAATAATGGCCAAAAAAGCTTCGCGTACAATATCTAATGCTTGTTCTACTTTCATTTTTCACCTCTACTGAAATCCTGAAACAAGGGATTCTACTACTAAATACCAACCATCTACTAATACAAACAATAATAATTTAAACGGCAATGAGATCATGACTGGTGACAGCATAAACATTCCCATGGACATCAGAATACTCGCGACGACCATATCGATGACCAGAAAAGGAATAAAGATCAAAAATCCTATGCTGAAAGCTGTTCGTAATTCACTGATCGCAAACGCTGGCGTCAAGACCGTCATTGATAAATTTTCTAAATTCTTCGGTTTCTCTTCTCCAGAAATATCTAAAAACAATTGGATATCTTTTTCACGCGTTTGTGCAGCCATAAATTCTTTCAAAGGTCCTTCTGCTCTTTCTATCGCCACTTCCGTAGTGATTTCTTCATTCAAATACGGATTGATCGCATCTTCCATAATTTCATCTGTCACAGGACGCATAACGAAGAAAGTAAGGAAAATCGCTAATCCCATGATGACGATATTGGGCGGATTCTGCTGTGTCCCTAATGAACTTCTAGTAAAAGACAAGACTACAATGATTCGAGTGAAAGCTGTCGTTAAAACCAGGAAGGCTGTTCCAAAGCTTAACAGGGTAAGCAATAAAAACAATTGAACTGTTTCGGCATTTTCTCCTGCTCCACTATCTAGAGCAGATGTGATAGTATCCATGATCTCTGTTGCTCCTACTTGTTGGGGAAACCCAAACAATCCTATTATTCCGCCCGTTACAAGCAAGACTTTTTTCAACACGGTTATTTCCTCTTTTCAGTATAAGTTTGAATTTTTTCTTGAATTTTTGTGTAGATTTCTTTAAATTGTTCCGCATCTGGTGTTTTTTGTCCGGCTGAAAGTTCTTTTTCTTTTCTCATCGCTATGATCGCATCGCTCTCATCTTCAGAGAATTCTTTTAAGATCTCATTTCGCCCTTCTGTAAAGCTCATCAAGTAATAGCTTCCCAACATTTCAACAATACACATAGACGAATTTTTATTGACCGGCATCCGTTCAATAATACGAATAGCCTTTGTCTGCTTATTCATTATGGTATTCATATAACCCAATAGTTTATTGGCTAAAAAGATGATTACTATTAATGCTAGAACACTTTTCAACACATATTCAAGCCCTGTTCCAAAACCCATTCTTTAACTCCTCATTTTCTTCATCTATTGTGTGACGATGTTGGTTATGTATACCTCATTGACTAAATTTGAACCGATTTCTTGATTGATTTTCTCTCTTAATTCATTTTTGATCACCAATTCGCCGTCTTCTGAAGCAGCGTACAATGAATCACTTGTCTTATTTCTTAATACAGCAATAATGGCATCTCTTACTTGAGCTGTTTTATCTGTAATAGTTGCTTCCGCATCCTTTTGCGAACTGTGAATCGACAATTCGATTTGCAAGTATTGATCTTTGTTGTTTTCTCCAGGGGTCAAATTAACCAAGAACTGCTCTAAAGGCACTGTAATTTCTTCGCTTGAGTCAAAAACCGTTGCCGTTACTTCTTGAATTTTCCCTGTACTGAAACCAATACCTAAAAGTGTTCCAGCCGTCAACAATAGTAAAATGATGACTACGATCAACACAGGTTTCAACTTATTTTTTGGTTCAGGAGTTGCATTTTCCATCAACTTTCCTCCTTAAATTCTTCATATAGTATAACGATGTTTACTCGTCTGTTTTCTGCTCTGTTTTTTGCTGTATCATTGGGAGCGATTGGTTGGTACTCCCCATAACCACGAGCGGATAATCGAGTTGGATCAACTTGTTTTTCTTCACTAAGATATCTTAAAACTGAAACTGCTCTTGAAGTAGATAATTCCCAATTGCTTGCGTATTGTGCATTGCTCATTGGAACATTATCTGTGTACCCCTCGATGATCACTTCATTAGGAACTTGGTTGATCAATTCTGCTAAATTATCTAATGTCTCTTTACCCGATCCTACTATTTCGGCACTGCCTGATGTGAAAAGAATAGAATCTTTGATATCCAAATAAATTCCTTCAGAATCGATTTTGATACTAATATTCCCTTCCATTCCTTGTTCTTTCAATTCTTTTTCCATTTCTTTATACATTTCGACTAATTCTGGCGGGATCTCTTCCCCTGTGGTTTCGACGCCTTCAACTTCTTCTAAATTCCCATCGTTATTTGGAACCACCGTTGTCTCCTCAGGCAGTAATCCATCTTGACCTGTAAAGGCTAATGACATAGATGCAGAAGCTTGGTCGAACTTCGAATCACTGACACTCGACATAGAGAATAGAAGAATAAAGAAGGTTAACAATAAGGTCATCAAATCAGAGAAGGTTGTCATCCACCCTGGAGAGCCGCTACTTTCTATGGATGTTGTTTTCCGTCTTCTAGCCATAATTTCTTTCCTTTGTCAAATCAGCTTCGACTGTATCTGAGTCAAGATCACTATTTGAGGCAGGCAAGTAACTTCTTAATTTTTGCTCAATGACGCGCGGATTCTGACCAGCTTGGATAGACAATACTCCTTCAATAGCCATTTCGCATAATTGCATTTCTGCTTCCGTTTGAATTTTCAAATTCGTTGCTATTGGCAAGAAAATCATATTGGCTAACAAACTTCCGTAGAAGGTTGTGATCAATGCTGTTGCCATCCCAGAACCAATAGTACTCGGATCTGTTAATTGTCCCAACATGATGATCAATCCGATCAATGTTCCCAACATACCAAAACCGGGAGCAAGTTCTCCCCATTTATTAAAAATATTTTGTCCGATACTATGTCTTTTCTCAATATTTTCTGCTTTGATTTCCATAATTTCTCGAATATCTTCTGGATCAGATCCATCTACAACCATTTCTAAACCATACACCAGCATTTCATTGTCCAACTCTTTGATGTCATTCTCGATGGCTAATATCCCTTGACTTCTAGTTTTCTTAGAAATATCTACGACAGTAGCAATCAGTTCTTCTTCTTTGATGTCTGATTGTAAAAGTAATTGTTTCAACACACTTGGTATTTTCTTTAAATCGGTTAAAGGAAAACTAACTAATAACGCACTAAATGAACCGCCTAGTGTAATGACAAGTGAAGGAGCGTCTAAAAAAGCAGCAATAGGACCTCCTGACGTTATAGACCACACCAACAACCCGATTCCTAAGATTATACCGATTAAAGGAACCATATTTTTTTTCATTATTTCTCCTCACCCTCTGGTAATTGAGTATAAATTTTACGTTTAAAGGCAATGATTTTTTCAATAATATCTTCTTCAGGATCAACCACTCTGATTGTTTTTCCATCTACTAAAGTAATGATCGTATCAAAAGTGTGTTCCATTTTATAAATCAAATCGCAGTTCAAATAAAATTCTTTACCTGAAACTGAAGTTAAAGCAATCATCTCGCTTACCCCATTTCTCTCTTCAAGACTTGCTAAATGGAACAGAAACTGTTCCATTTAGCAGCATATTCACCTATTTATTCTTAACGTTTCAGGTTGATCAGTTCTTCTAACATTTGGTCAGAAGTCGTGATACTTCTTGAGTTGGCTTGATAAGCACGGTTCGTAACAATCATTTCAGTAAATTCATTCGCTAAGTCGACGTTTGACATTTCTAAGAAACCAGATTGAACTTTTCCGTATCCTGCATCTCCAGGTCTGCCTAATTCTGCAGCTCCAGAGTTAGCTGTTGCAACGTATAAATTGCTGCCGGCTTTTTCTAATCCATCTGGGTTTGAAAAGCTTGTTAAAGCCATTTGACCAAGCACGTAAGATTTTCCGTCGCTGTATGTACCTTTAATCACCCCTGTGTTGTCTACAGTATAGCTTTGTAAGTTAAATGTATTTGCTCCAACTACACGAGCAGCTGGGATTTCTAGAGCTTGTAATGCATTTCCTGCAACGATTCCAGTTCCATCTGCATTAGCTGCATATCCCATAACATTCAACCCGCTGGAAGTTACTAAACTTCCATCAGCACCTGTATAAAATCCACCGTCACGAGTATAAGAAACTTCTACTCCGCCATTTCCACTAACCGTGAAGAATGAGCTGTCGCCGTTTTCGATCCCGAAATCTAAAGCTCTACCAGTAGTTTGCAAGGATCCGCCTGTCATGATCGTATCGATTGAGCCGGTCTGTACTCCAAGACCTACTTGTTGTGCGTTGATTCCTTCTTGAGCATTGGCATTTGTTTGGCTGATCATATCTTCAAAACGAACACGACCTGCTTTGAATCCTGTTGTACTTACGTTTGCGATATTATTTGAAATAACATCCATTTTCGTTTGTTGGCTCTTCATTCCTGTAACACCAGAGTATAGTGATTTTAACATGTTGATTTCCTCCATTCAGTTGTACCCACTTCTATCAGTCCATGGGTCTTGGCTTCCGTTAGGTCCAGCCAGTTCATTATCAAATATGTATTGCGCTGTCTATATTGGTAATTGTTCGCATTTCGCTTGTCTTTTGTGCTGTGATGATCGTTCGATTGTCGATACTGGCAATCAATGCCATATCTTTAAAAAATATCAGCGAGTCTCTGGAACCTTTTTGATTCAACTCATCAAACGCTGATTCCAACGTCTGCATATCATTACTTTCCAGCTGAAGACCTCTTTCCTCCAACCTTTTTTGAGCATGACGCGAAATCTTGACTTCTTTAGTATTATCTGTTTCCGCTGCTGCATCGGTTAAAAAAGTGCTGAACGTGCGGTCAATCTTAGAGTTTATAGAAGTTTTGGTCTGTACATTACCCGGTGATGGAGTACCATCAATTCTTAGGTTCATTTGCTTTGACACCTACTTCTACTACATCATTTAAAGCATATTCTTTCCCATTGATTTGAAGTGTCGCGTAGCCTTCTGTGTAACGGACTTTTTCAACTGTTCCAGTGACAAAAGTCGTTTCATCCAAAACTTTCACTTCTTTGCCCAACATATCTAATCCTTGCTGCTGCTGCATCATCAACATATTTGTCGTTACTGTTTCTGTTAAAGCAGTCAATTGATCTACCATGTTGAACTGAACAATTTGAGAAATGTAATCGCCGCTTCCGCCGTCACTACTGCCGCCGCCTTCTCCAGAAGAAATAGGAGGATTGCTGATCGAAGCTGCCATAATTTTCAAAAAGTCTTCTGAACTTAATTCAGCGTTCGTTTTTTGTTTTGAACCTCTGATACTTTCAGTAGATCCGATAGTAAAATTTGTTGGAATATCCATTTTATTCTCCTTTTCACGCCAAAATACTCAGACGTCCTGTTGAAGTATCTGTCTCGTCTTCTGCAGCTGTTAAATCTGGATTTTCCGAGGATTCTATGAACCTTCCCGGAACAGCGTGATCTTGATTTTCAGCTTCATGCTGTGAACTGCCGGCAAATGAAAAATCTGTCGCTTGCGGCAAACTGATCTGTACAGTCATTTCTTGCAAATGAATATTTTTCTGCGCCAAACTAGCTGTCAATTGCTTCATGCTGTTGTCCATTAATTCTTTTGTTTCCGTACTTTCTACGACGATCGTTGTATACAGTTGCTGTTCTCGTATTTGGATCTCTATCCTCATATTTCCCAATGATTCTGGAGTCAAACTTATTCGTGCTGTAGTTTGTTGTCCTTCTTTCATCCCGGCACTTTGATCGAAAATAATCTCACTTACCGCTTGGGTCAGGGCTTGTTGATTCTTACTGCTGCTCTCACTAGTCAACACTACCGGTAAAGCTATCTCTTTTTGTGAGGTTGTTGTCTGTGCAGGTACTGCAGCTAATTGATCTGTAAAGGATCCAGACACTTTCATTCTCAATTGAGATTGGATGTCCAAATCGTCTTGACCAGTTGTCATCTTCTCTGTTGTCTGCTCTACTATGACTTGTTCAATCACTTGTTCGAATTCTGGTAAGACAGCGTTCTCAGCACTTACGTTCATTGCAGATATAAGACTGTTCTCCAACCTGTTTGTTGAAACCGGCTTGATGATGTTAGATTCGGTATTTATTTGAATTGGGTCAGCAGAATTTTTTTCCAAGGTTTGAGCTTGTTTTTTAAACACTGCTTCACTGTTTTGAGAAACGACTGTTGCTTGAGTTGTTTTACCGCCTAGTGAATCATCCACAACTGCTGGTTGAGCTGATAGTTTATCTTCGCTTGTTGGCAATTGTGCTTCTTTTGGATCAATAGGTTGTCCGTTGGCATCTTCTACTACAGCTCTTGTATTTTCCAGAGCGATTTCTTTTGAAATAACTTTTGATTCCCGAGAAACTGAAGCAACTTCTCCTGTTTCTAAATCAGGTTCCAGATGAGCAGTCAATTGTTGTTCGGCCATTTTTAAGGGTTGGTAAAAGAACGCCGCTATGTTAGGATCAGTTTGTTCTTCCAACGAATCTGTCGTTTCGGATTCTTGATCTATCTTACCTTCAGAGACTTCCATCTGTAAACCTGGTTCATTTTCAGCTTGATTTGCTGACTGCTGCCCATTTTTTTGCATCGATTCTGTTAATTGAGCAGTAAATTCTGCCGCGTCTACTAGAATCGTGGAATCAGGCAGGCTTCCTGATTGAATATGTAAAGCGGGTATGGCTTGTGTCGCTTGCATAGGTATCACCTCCTTTCAAATGGTTTAAAGGCTTCCTAATAAAAGACTCGACCGAAACTCAATGTTGCTATCTCATCCAATTGCTGCTGCTCTTCTTTTTTGATCAGTTCAGCAGTCGTCCACAATTCTTTTTCTTTCAACTTTTCCATGACTTTTTTGTCTTTATGAGCCTCAAGCAACTCAGCTTGAGCCGCTTCTAGTTCTTTTTGCGTTAAATCTAATTGGTTTTTTTGATGAATGATCTTTTCATCCAACAACGCTTGATATAATTGCTGGTGTCTCATATCATTGATTTTATTGATTTTTAAGCGATCATTTTTGACTTTGATATTTTCTCTAATCAAATCTTCCAGCACAGCTTGTTGTGCTTCTCTCTTCACTTGTACTTGAGCTACTTTTCTTTTTGCTGTTTCTTCAAGATCTGAGCGCCAATCCAATATCTTTTCCATTGAAAATGTTTGACTTGCCAATTATCGCACCTCTTTTTCTCTTGCTGACTAACTTCTTAAACTCCTTGGAACAATTGCGTCAAAGCTTCCTTCGTTTCTTCAAAGCTTGAAGGTTCATCGACATTTTGTTTCAAGAAATCTTTGATAGGACGATTCAGTTGAATTGCTCTATCTACTAAAGGGTTACTGCCTTGACGATAAGCCCCTACATCAATTAAATCTTTTGATTCTGCATAAACTGCAAGGTTTTCTTTTAACTTCCCTGACAATTGATAATGCTTTTCTTCCGTGATGTCTTTCATCAAACGACTGATACTGCTTTGGACATCAATTGCCGGGTAATGATTTTCAGAAGCAATTTTCCGAGACAAGACGATGTGTCCATCTAAGATCCCACGAACCGTATCGGCGATAGGTTCGTTCATATCGTCCCCTTCAACCAATACCGTATAAAAAGCAGTAATAGAACCTTTGTCAGACATCCCGCTTCGCTCGAGTAATTTTGGCAGCGTCGTAAATACCGAAGGCGTATACCCTTTAGACGTCGGCGGTTCACCAGTAGCTAAGCCGATTTCCCGTTGTGCCATCGCTACACGTGTCACCGAATCCATCATCAGGACGACTTTTTTTCCTTGCTTCCTGAAATACTCTGCGATCGCCGTAGCAACCGAAGCACCTTTTAAACGAACTAAAGGCGGCATATCAGAAGTCGCACAAACGACAACCGATTTCTTATACCCTTCTGGACCAAGATCTTTTTCAATAAATTCTAAAACCTCACGTCCACGCTCACCGATTAAACCGATTACGATGATATCCGCTTCACAATAGCGAGCGATCATGCCTAACAACGTACTTTTCCCGACTCCGGATCCAGCGAATATCCCGACCCGCTGACCTTCTCCTACTGTCAGCAAGCCATCGATGGCTTTAATCCCTGTTGAGATCACATCTTTGATCTTCATCCGTGTAAAAGGGTTAGGCGCACTTTGATTGACATTGAAATGATCTCCATTGATTTCAATATCTTGATACATTGGACGGCCTAAACCATCCATCGTTGTTCCCAATAACTGCTCGCTGATTTCGATTTTCAATGTCGTTCCGGTTGGACGAACCAAACACCCTGGTCCGATACCTTCAACTTCATCAAGCGGCATCAATAAGACTGTTTCATCAACAAATCCTACTACTTCACTAAGAGCAACTTTGCCGTTGGATTTGATCAGTATCTCGCAGACTTCTCCGACAAAAGCATCCAGACCTTCAACTTTAATGATGATTCCGGTAACTTGACTGACTTTTCCCATTTTCAAGTGATATGTATTCTTTTTTATGGAAGCTGTGTACTTTTCAAAGGGAACTTCTATCACTCTATCCTCACTCCATCGACTTCATTTCTTGAACCATTTTTTCCAGTTGCTTCCCTATCTGCAAATCAATAATATTATGAGCTGTCTCGATCACACACCCATTTTTTTCCAATGTATGATCAGTCAGTACGATAAAACGAACTTCTACATATTTTTGCTCTAATAAAGTCAGTTTTTCTTGAACTAATTCAACTTGTTCTGGACGAACAGTCACTGTTATCAGCTTTTCGGTTTTATTCATTCGCATCAATAAAGGTTTCACTAATTCCAACACTTGATCAGAAGAAGCATCGATCGTTTGATGGACGATTGCTTCAGCCATCGTAGCCGCTAATTGAATTAGTTGGTCTTGCTTTTCACTGTAATACTCTGCCAGTTTTTCTTCTGCTTCTTGAACCATTGCATGAGCATGTTGGATCAAGGTTGCTGCTTCTTCTTGGCCTTCTTGCATCGCTTTTTCAAATCCGGCGGTATAGCCTTGTGAGTAACCTTGTTTTGTACCTTCTTCAAAACCAGATTGCTGAGCTGCTTCTTTGATCTTTTCTGCTTCAAAAGATGCCTCTTCCAGCAATCGCGTTTTTTCTTGTTCAGCTTCTTCCAATAGTCGCTCAGCTTTCGATTGAATGACTTCGTCTTCTTTTGAACTTGCAACAAATGCTGTTTCTTTTTTCTTCACTACAAAATTCGTAGTAATCTCTGCAAACTGTTCTTCGCTTGAGGCTTGCTCTGCCTTTATCACATTATGAAATAATGACATCACTTTCTCCTCTTCTCAAATAAATTTCGCCTTGTTCATCCAATTTGCGGATAGTAGCGACAACTTTCTGCTGGGCTTCTTCTACTTGGGACAAACGCGCAGGTCCTAAGAACTGCATATCTTCTTTCATTGTTTCTACTTGACGGTTAGACAAGTTGCTGTAAACAAAGTCTTTAATATTATCACCAACACCTTTAAGCGCCAGCAATAGATCATCTTTATTGACTTCACGCAACACTTTTTGAACATCCGAACGTTCCAATGTAATAATGTCTTCGAAAGTAAACAAGTTCGCTTTCACTTCGTCTGCTAAATCAGGCTGTCTTTCTTCCAACACTTGCATGATGTTCTTCTCTGTACCTCTGCCTACTGAGTTCAAAATTTCTACTAATGTTTGAACTCCGCCCACTGCTTCAGTTTTGTTTTCCACATAGTTAGAGAATTTATTCTCGATGACTTTTTCTATTTTTGAAATAATCGTCGGCGATGTGTGACTGATCGTACCGATTCGTTCGGCAATTTCAGATTGCTGTTCAATCGGAAACTCTGCTAGTACAGCTGCTGCTTTCTCAGGCTGCATGTAACATAAAATCAACGCAACAGTTTGCGGCTGTTCTCCCAATAATAAGTTGGTCAATTGCTGCAGATCCGCTTTACGAGCGATATCAAATGGACGTTCGCGTAATTGGATTTGATTCAACATATCGATCACTTCTTTTGCACGTTGAGGTCCTAAAGCTTTGTTCAATAAACTTTTAGCATAATCGATTCCGCCGTCAATGATATACTCGCGAGCTTGCTGCATTTCAATAAACTCATTAACGATGGTATCGCGTTCTTCTGGTTTGACATAATCAATATTCGCTATCTCATAACTGATTTTTTGAATGATATTGTCTGGCAGCATCTTCATGATTTTTGAAGAGGCTTCAGAACCTAACGTAATCATCAAAATTGCTGCTTTTTTTAATCCGTCTGTTGTTGTATCCATCCACTACTCTTCCTTCATCCAGATTTTTATCAAGTCGGCAGCCATTTCTGGGTTCTCTTCGGCCATCGTTTTGACTTTATTCTCTTTTTCACTCATTGTTTTATTCAATTGTAATTTCAAGTCTGCTTCTTCTTTTTCAGCTGCTTGTTGTGCAGCTTTTCGAGCAAGAGCCGCTTGAATGTCATCTTTCACAACAGATTGAATCGGTTCTTCTTCTACTTCATCGTAAAGGTCGTCAAACTCATCGTCTGCTGATCTTTTCTTCTTAAAGATACGCAACATTAATGTCAATAAAACGATCAATCCGATTCCGCCAGCAGCATAAGGCCAGTTGTTCTTGAAGGCTTTTATCAATTCTTCTTGGAAATCAGCCCCAATAATCGGTGCATCTTCATCTGCATTATTGTTTACAAATGGTATTCCTTGAATAACGATACTTTCCTGATCAGCTCCAATAGTCATTTGAGCAATTTCTCCAATTTGCGCTGATTGATCTAGATTCAAGTTACCGTTATACACAATAGAAGCTGACAGTGATGTGATTGTTCCTGGAGCTTTTATTGTATGTGTAGTAGTTGTATCTATTTCATTATTCACTGTTCTGTTGTAGCTCGAACCATCTTCTGCTTCACCTTCTACGATGACGTTACTTACATTATCGTTGCCGCCTGTTTCTTCAGTTGTCATATTAGAACCATTTGCTTGTACGCTTTCGCTGCGGACGACCGGACCATTGCCATAAGCATCGTATTGAACCGCTTCTTCTTCAACAGCATCGAAATTCATTGCTACGCTGACAGAGACGGTTAAGTTGTTCATGCCATAAATCGGACCTAACGTTTCGATCAACTTTTGTTCCATGTCTTTTTCATAACTCGCTTCAATATCTCGGTATTGATTTTTCAAAGTAGCAGAATTGATACTTTCGTCGCCTATAGCGCTGCTAAGAAGGTTCCCATTATTATCCACGATCTTGATATTTTCTTGCGGCAGGTTGTCTACTGCTCCGGCCATTAAAGATGCGATCCCTTGGACTTCTGCAGGAGAAATATCAGCTTTTCTTGGTGTGATCACAACTGAAGCAGAAGCTTCTGCTCTATTCTCTTGATCAACAAACACGCTGTCTTCCGGCATCGATAAAATGACTTTTGCGCTCTTTACCGTGTCTAACGTGCTGATTGCTCGCTCCAATTCACCTGATACAGCTCTTTGATACATGATATTTCGGTCTTCATCTGTAGCCATCATGCTTGATGTGTCAAAAATCTCAAAACCAATAGAGTTTTCAGGTACCATATCGTTCATCGCTAACTCGATACGGTATTTATCCACTAAAGAAGAGTCGATCAATATCGTCGTTCCATCGTCTTCTAATTTGTAGGCTACTCCTTGAGCTTCCAAATCATCAACGATCAATCCAGCGTCAGATGCTTCCATTTCTGAAAACAACACGCTGTAATCTACTTTTTTTGTAATATATGTAAGGCCCCCGACGACTAAAATAATCGCAGTAAGAATCATAGCTAACTGAGTCTTCTTGCTTTTATCTAACGCTTGCCATCCGCCTTGGACTTTCCCCCATGCTTGCTTTATGTTATCCATTTAAACGTAATCTCCTCAACATTTTCTAGAATTGCATATTTTTGACATCGTTATATGCTTCAATTGCCTTGTTACGTACTTGAATGGCCAATTCTAAAGAAAGCTGAGCTTCTGTCGCTTGAATCATAACGTTATGTAAGTTATCCACATCACCAGTGATCAACCCTGTAATAGCTTCATTCGATGCCACTTGCTGATGGTTTAATTTCTCCATTGATCCACTAAGTAAATTATCAAAAGACGGAGCATCTGTTGCGCTGCTTGCTGCTGATTGAGTCGCGTTTTCCATACCGCCTGTTGTTGAAATACCATTCAGTAAACTGTTGTACATTGATTCTATGTTCATTGTCCTACTCCCTTATACTCATCTTAGTTTCGTTATACTGTACTGTACGCAAAACGAAACCGTCATTTTTTTGTCATTCTATCGTGCTGAAATTTCCAAGGCCTTACTCAACATACTTTTACTAGCATTTGTAGCTGTTACGTTCGCCTCATAAGTTCGAATCGTATTCATCATTTCGACCATTTCATCAGCCATATTGACATTCGATTTAGTTACATAACCAAATTCATCTGCATCCGGATGAGTAGGATTGTATTCTATTACAATCTCATCACTGGATTCGATCCCTGTTGCTCGGACACCAAAGCTTTTTTCATTGATGCTTCCAGCTAAATCAGACGTTTTTTGCATCAAACTTTCTTCAAAGACTACAGTTTTCTTTTGATAAGGTCCGCCTTCTTCGGTACGTGTCGTATTCACGTTCGCAATATTACTTGAAATGGTATCGAGTTTTAATCGTTCTAAACTCAGCCCGCTGCTGTTGATGCGCATTGAATCAAAAATAGACATTTGTTCTTCCTCCTATTGCCTAATAACTTTATTTAGTAATCACACTATTTAACATTGAGTATTTCGTATTTAATTGAGCTACCAGTGCATTGTAATATAAACTGTTTTCTGATTGATCCATCATTTCCACTTCGATATCTACATTATTCCCATTGTCTTTGACGGAAGTGTTTGCTCGTTTGCTTACTATTGGCTGTACATCTGTCAAATCAGCGATACCGAAATGCTGATCATCTGTTTTAGTTAAAGAAAAGCCATTGGACGCACTGTCCAACAGGCTTTCAAACTCCACTTTATTTACTTTGTAGCCATCTGTATTAACATTAGCAATATTGCTGGAAATCATTTCTTGTCGCAACTCAGCAGCATTTAACGCATTTTTTATTAACCCGAATGTTTGATCCATTGGTTTCCCTCCTTGTTTTTATATCCTAAGTTTATGCATTTTTTATAAATCTATAATTTTTTCTTATACAATTGAAAATACTTTCACATAAGCTTTATTATAAATATTTAAGGGAAAAACGCACTTTCTCAAAAGTATAAAAATTCTAAATATATTCAAAAAATTATTTAGTTAAATGATTTAATACCCTTCAAATGTATGTTTTTAAAGCAAAAACTCTTATTTGAACTCGCAATTCATGTTTATTCATTAAATTAAATAACATGCATTTTATGTATAAATTCTCTTTTATGACAATATTTACTCAACAGCTAAAGTATAAGTGAAAGGAATTTGTTTGACAACGAAATTTTTGTTATTTGTTTGTAAATCAAAGTATTTTTTTGACAACTTTTGTAACAATTAAATAGCAAAATATTTTGCGCTTTGTGAAACGGAACACTTTTCCTTGATATAGCAAAGAAACCACCCTGACAAAGCAGGGTGGTTTTTACTATCCTATTCAATTAATTAAAATTGTCTAAATTCCAACTTTTTTATTCACTTAAATTTCTGCCCACGCCTCACGAAGTTCTTCGATCATTTCTCGGTTTTTTTGAATAATAGTAACATCTTTTGTGCGGTTAGCTTCAATCAAGTTTATCATAAGATATTCATAGATATCATTCAGGTCTTGAGCAACTTGACCACCTTGCTCTTTATTTAAAGTACTTGCCAACTCAGCTATGATATCTTGTGATTTGATCAGAGCCGTATGAGCTTGGTCCAACTTATTTTCTTTAATACTTAATTCAGCCAATTTCATGTTTTTAATACATCCATCATACAATAAAACAACTAATTTTTTAGGGCTGGCATTAAGAATTTGGTTTTGTTTGTATACATTTTGTGCATTGCGTTGTTGCATCATGATTCTTTTCTCCTTACATATGGTCTTCCACAAGTTACAGGTTACATTCCTCTATCCACAAAGATAGGTTGTTGAAAAGACGAGTAATAATTATCTACTACTTTATTTTTTTGATTCATTTGCTTCATTTTATCCAAAATAACTTTCCGGTCTTTTTTGATCACAGCTAGTAAGGATTGCTGTCCCTCAATGATGGCTGCTACTTGCTCTTGTTCTCGTCTAGTATAGACTCTACTATCTTTTTGGTTGAAACTATTGTCTATTTCTTTTAATTCTGCTAGTAAAACATTGTTTTTTTCAATAATTTCATTAGCTTGTGTACTAGTTCCATCCCATTTCTGCAAACTCTGGAGCAACTGATTCAGTATTTCTAAACGATTATATTGTTGATTCGGCATATTCCTATCCCTTCTCATATTCCCATATGACGTTTACTATTGATTTTGTTGATTAGTTGATCCAATTTGACTCATTAAGTAACTCATCTGAGACTCTGCTTCCATCATGGCTACATCTAGAGCAGTAAATTGTTTAATATACCGTTCACGTTTTGCTTCTAAACGTTCATTAAATTTTGTAATTTGTTTATCTAAGTCTTTAATCAGGTCGTCATTGGTTTTTGATTTAGTAGTTATAATGCCTGTCTTCTCACTAATATACTCATTAATAAAAGATGTCATTTGTTGAGCCATTCCGATTTGTTTTTTCTCGCTTGACTCTACACCCTCAGCATTAGTTGTTACAACTGTTTCTTCACGGAAAAAATAGTTTTGTACAGCGTTAGAATCCTTTGCTAAAACTTTTTTCAATTTTTCTGAATCTAAAGTTGCAGATCCATAACGATCGACTTCTATTCCTAAATCAGATAAAGCTCTGATCGACTGAGAGGTATCATTAGATTGAGTTGTCATCAAAGAGCGAAGTTGTGATTGTAGTCTCATCAGAGAACTGTCTCCAGTTAATGATCCTGTAGTATTGCCTTCTGCTGCAGGATTCCCGACATCTAACTGTTTATCAATAAACGACATTGTAGAATTGTATTGGTCTATAAATTCTTGAACAGCAGCGTTTGTTTTTTCAAAGTCTTCCGCTACTTTGATGGTACTTACTTGATTATTGCTTACAGCCGCTAAATTAAATGTTAATCCTTCAACCGCATCTGTGATGGTATTTGAATTACGAGTCAGTTCGATCCCGTTGATTTTTAATTTGGCTGCATTACCCTCAGTAAAGACAGCACCTACTCCAGCTTCGTTTCCTAAAGCCAGTTCTCCTGCCAACGATCCTCCGACAGTAATAGAGCGTTCACCCATATTGGAATCCATCAAAACTATACGATTATCAACAATTGAAGCACGCAATCCAGATTCTGTATCTTTAGCAGATTCGTTAATTTTAGTTACAATATCTTTTAAGCTCTCATCGTTAGTAACATCAATTGAAACAATTTTATTATCTGCATCCGTCAATATTAACGTTCCATTTATCATTAAGTTCTCTGTCGACTTTTTGCCGCTCATTTTTTCGATAACGCCAGAAGTCAACTGACTAGACTTAGCCAATTCTAAAACTTCAACATTATAGGTTCCTTCAAGTGCTTGGGTCCCCGCTGAAACAGTTACAGCTTTTTCATTACTGTTGCTAACTGTTTTTGAATCAAATACTTCTACTTTTTTTAAAGCGTCGAATTTTTTATATAATGTATCTAAGCGCGTATTGATATCTTTCCACGCAGTTTTTTCATTAGTCAACTTAGTTTGCTGACTCGTATATTGTTTTAATTTACCAGATTCAGCTTGAATCAATTGATCGACTGTGTCCATTGTGATACCAGAATATGAACCCATAATACTTACATTACTCGTCATTGTTTTTATCTCCTTATTACTTTTGTTTATCGATAACGAGTCCAACTCGTTTCCATATTTCTGCTACCATATCCAGCATCTTTTCAGGAGGAATCTCCTTTATTACATCATTAGTTTCCATATCAACTAATTTCACCATAACTCGTTCAGTGCCTTCATGAATTCTATACTGAAATTGAGCATTTATCCCTAAAAGATGACTATTTATTTTATTAACAGCTTTTTCAAGGTGTTCTCCTGCAATATTTTCTTCTGCTTCATCATATAGGAGCTGCATTTCTTTAAATTCGTTTTTAGAAACAAAAGAATTTGCTTTCTTAATACTATCAATAGCTGTTATCGGTTTATTTGCTTGAATGTCTACCAAAATCTACACCTCCAACATGATGAAAAAGAAGAATTTATCTTCTCTATCTTAAATGTATTCCTTTGCTTTTTCAAGATATCAATAATAAGCCGACATTAATCGGCTTATTATCAAAGACCTTATTTTCACTGAAAAATTATTGCAGTAATTGTAAAACACTTTGCGGCATTTGGTTTGCTTGCGCCAACATTGAAGTAGCTGCTGATGAAAGGATGTTTGATTTAGTGAAGCTCATCATTTCTTCTGCCATATCTACGTCACGAATACGTGAGTTCGCTTCTGACAAGTTTTCTTTTGTTGTTGTTAAGTTGTTGATTGTGTGGTCTAAACGGTTTTGTTGTGCACCGAATGTTGCACGTGCATCTGAAACAGCTGTGATTGCTTTGTCAAGCATGTCGATATTGTCTTTAGCTGCAGTAACAGAAGCTTTAGCATCTGTTTCACGAGCTGTTATCAACCCTGCTTTTGCAGTATCCAAAGTTGCTAAATTACTATCATCAGCTGGATCAGCTGCAATTGCTGCATCATGAGCAGCTTGTGCTGCATCTAAGGTTGCTTGAGCAGTTGTAGTTGCAGTATCGACAGCTGTTGCATTTTTAGGTTTTCCAGCTAATGTTTCAAATTTCGCATCTACAGTTTTGATCGTCAAAGCTTCGTCAGAAGAATTTGCTCCGATTTGGATGTTTAAATCGCGTGCACCTGCAAGTAATGAAATACCATTGAATTTAGTATCTGAAGCAATACGATCGATCTCTGTAGACAATTGTGTCATTTCAGCATCGATAGCTTTTCTGTCGTCTAATGAGTTTGTATCATTAGATGATTGAACTGAAAGATCACGCATACGGTTTAAGATGCTGTGTGTTTCGTTTAATGCACCTTCAGCTGTTTGGATCAAAGAGATTCCATCTTGTGCATTACGAGTTGCTTGAGTCAAACCACTGATTTGGTTTTTCATTTTTTCTGAAATTGACAATCCCGCTGCGTCGTCTCCGGCTTTATTGATGCGTAATCCTGATGACAATTTAGCTAAAGAACTAGCTTTTGAAGCGTTTGCTGAGTTTAAACGTGAGTAAGTATTTGATGCTGCTGTATTTGTATTAATTCTCATGTATGTTTCCTCCTAAAAATAATTGGTTGAGGTATTGCCTCTATATATTAAATCGGAATACTTTTCAATTACTTAAGCTCCTAAGTAAAAAAGATTGCCATAAGGCAATCTTTTTTGGATATTATTGTAGTAATTGTAAAACGCTTTGCGGCATTTGGTTTGCTTGCGCCAACATTGAAGTAGCTGCTGATGAAAGGATGTTTGATTTAGTGAAGCTCATCATTTCTTCTGCCATATCTACGTCACGAATACGTGAGTTCGCTTCTGACAAGTTTTCTTTTGTTGTTGTTAAGTTGTTGATTGTGTGGTCCAAACGGTTTTGTTGTGCACCAAATGTAGCACGTGCGTCTGAAACTGTTGTAATAGCTGCATCAAGTCTATCAATATTAGCATGTGCAGCTTTGACAGAATTTTCAGAGTCTGTTTTTTCTGCAGCAGCAATTTCTTCAGCTGTAGGTGTTCCTGCTGCTAATGCATCAACTGCAGCAGTAACGGCTGTTTTTTCTTGAGCTGTTCCGGCAATCCCTGCAAAACTAGCATCTACAGTTTTGATCGTTAATGCCTTATCAGAAGAGTTTGCTCCGATTTGGATGTTTAAATCTCTTTCGCCTGCAAGTAAAGAAATACCATTGAATTTAGTATCTGAAGCGATACGATCGATTTCTGTTGCTAGTTGTTCCATTTCAGCATCGATAGCTTTTCTGTCATCTACTGAGTTCGTATCATTGGATGATTGAACTGAAAGATCACGCATACGATTTAAGATGCTGTGCGTTTCATTTAATGCACCTTCAGCCGTTTGGATCAAAGAGATTCCATCTTGTGCGTTACGAGTAGCTTGAGTCAAACCACTGATTTGGTTTTTCATTTTCTCTGAAATTGACAATCCTGCTGCGTCGTCTCCGGCTTTGTTGATACGTAATCCTGATGACAATTTAGCTAAAGAATTGGCTTTTGAAGCATTTGCTGAGTTTAAGCGTGAGTAAGTATTTGATGCTGCTGTATTTGTATTGATTCTCATTATATAATTCCTCCTAATAAAGTTCTATGAGGTCTTGCCTCTATATTACTAGTCGGCTATCTTAAATGTTAATTAAGTAAAAAATAAAAAAAGATTGCCAAATTGGCAATCTTTTTTTGAGTATTATTGTAGTAATTGTAAAACACTTTGCGGCATTTGGTTTGCTTGCGCCAACATTGAAGTAGCTGCTGATGAAAGGATGTTTGATTTAGTGAAGCTCATCATTTCTTCTGCCATATCTACGTCACGAATACGTGAGTTCGCTTCTGACAAGTTTTCTTTTGTTGTTGTTAAGTTGTTGATTGTGTGGTCTAAACGGTTTTGTTGTGCACCGAATGTTGCACGTGCGTCTGAAACTTTAGTGATAGCTGCATCAATTAGGTCTATGTTTGCATGTGCAATTGTAGAAGCTGCATCATGATCAGTTGACGTATCTACTGCTGTATCACTAAGTGTTCCTGCTGCCAATGTTGCAAATTTAGCATCAACTGTTTTAATAGTTAGAGCTTCATCAGAAGAGTTTGCTCCGATTTGGATGTTTAAATCTCTTTCGCCTGCTAGCAATGAAATACCATTGAATTTAGTATCTGAAGCAATACGATCGATTTCTGTAGACAATTGCGTCATTTCAGCATCGATAGCTTTTCTGTCATCTAATGAATTTGTATCATTAGATGATTGAACTGAAAGATCACGCATACGGTTTAAGATGCTGTGTGTTTCGTTTAATGCACCTTCAGCTGTTTGGATCAAAGAGATTCCATCTTGTGCATTACGAGTTGCTTGAGTCAACCCGCTGATTTGGTTTTTCATTTTTTCTGAAATTGACAATCCCGCTGCGTCGTCTCCGGCTTTATTGATGCGTAATCCTGATGACAATTTAGCTAAAGAACTAGCTTTTGAAGCGTTTGCTGAGTTTAAACGTGAGTAAGTATTTGATGCTGCTGTATTTGTATTGATTCTCATTATATAATTCCTCCTAAGTAAATGTTGAAGTTCTTGTCTTCAAAATATATATCGGAGAACTTTTGAGTTAGTTAAGTTATTTTTGTATTTTTTAAAATAAATAAATAAAAAAACTACCTCTTAAAGGTAGTCTAAAATACTTGTTGATAAAATTTTCGTTCCCATAGCTAAAGATGCTTCATAGGCCGTTTTTTCCATCGTATATTCCATAAATTTTTCTGCTAAATCAATATCTTCTTTGTCTGAACGCATTGATTCTAGGTTTAGATTTTCTGAAGTGTTACGTTCTTTAGAAGCTTCTAAGCGATTGAATACAGCCCCGTTTTCAGCACGCTGAGTAACAATGTTGTCAATTTCTTTATCAACTCGTCCCAGTAAATCGCCGGACAAAGCTTCTACATCTCCTGTTTCTAAAGCCATTATGACATCACTCAAAAAAGTTCCTAAATTATCAGGTTGACCGGCATCGCCTTGTTCGTTCAATAATTTCCGACCATCTGTCTTCAATTCTATTTGAACGCCTTGAGCAATTCTTCGGGGCAAGTTACCGGTTGAAGTTGCATCGGTTGTACCAGCATAATTTAAGCCGGTCATTTTTCCATTGGCATCTGTTTGAATGCTAAATGGTTTAGTTGTAGTGTTTAAACCAGAGAAGATATATTTTCCGCCGAAATTCGTATTTAGAGCGTCTGTTAATGTTTTAATTTCAGCTTCTACTTCAGCTTTGATTAATTGACGATCTTCATTATTTACAGTATCCGTTCCTGATTGTTGAATCAATGTACGAATTCTGGACATTGATTTCGTCGCAGCATCATAAGCGCTGTCTTGCATATTCGAAAAACCAATAGAGTCTTTAATGGTTGACATGTATTCTTCATTTTGAATCATACTGTTATTTAAATCCATAATTTCGGAAACTAACATAGGATTGTCTGAAGACTTGCTCACTTCTTTTAAAGAAGACAATTGATTTTGGACTTTAGAAAGGTTTTTTAGATTGCTTTGTAGGTTATTGATAAAATTCGAAGACATGTAAGAATCAGTTATTCTCATCGTTCATTATACCCCCGTACGGTTGATCAAAGTATCCAGCATTTCAGAAATCATAGAAATCATTCTTGAATTCGCTTGGAAAGCACTTTGGTGTTGAATCATGCTTGCTACTTCTTCATTGATTGAAACCCCTGAAATAGATTGGCGGCGTTGATCTAATAGCTGAACTAAGTCTTCTTGGCTAGCAAACATATTATCTGATTGTTGTTTTGAAATTCCGATTTCTGTAACAATATCGTTATAGCCATTAGAAACAGATGTTCCATCAGCTTGGTCTTTAATAGTCATCGTTACTTCATCGTATTCAAAAGTTGCGTTTGAAGAATACACTAACTTTGTATTTTGTAGATCAGCAATTGCTTGCGCTCTGCTTCCATCCCCTGCTGCTGGTTTATCTAATGATTTTCCAGAATTTACTTTTTCAGGATCTTTTACCAGGTCAGCTTGAACAGAGATGTTTTTTGCGTAATTGCTATCGACTCCTAATTCAAAGAATGGCTTACCATTCTGATCTCCGCCGCTATGTATCGTATTGACTGCTGTAGCAAATGTGTATGCAAACTCATTTAAGTTTTTCACTTGATGGTTAACTTCTGCTAGCGCTTCTTGAGAACCTTTAGCCGATCCACTGGTTAAAACAATCTCTTTAGAGTTATCTCCAGCTAAAACAATTTTTCCTTCGGGATTCGGTTGACCTGCAACAGCAAGCTTTTGCATGCTGGTTGGCGTCAACAATTCTTGCCCCCCAATGCTCACTGTAGCTTGGCGCATTCCGTCAAATTTCACTTCGACTCCAGCTAATCCGCTCAATTCTCCTAATAAAGCGTCTTGTTTATCCAACAAGTCATTTGGTGTTTGACCACTTGAGATTGAGTAAGAAACTTGTTTGTTTAGAGAATGTAATTGCTCTAATTTAATATTGAAGTCTTTTACGTCTTGTTCAATACCTTTTATCGTATTGCCTTGCAGTTTTTCCAACTGAGTAGCCATGTGATTCATTGTATCGGTCATGGTTTCAGAATTTTGCACGACCATTGTTTTAGCCGTTGCTACTTCTGGGTTTGAACCTAAATAGGTCCATGAAGCGAATACTTCGCTTAAGTTATTGCTCAAGCCTGTTTTAGATGGTTCATTAAAAATAGCTTCTAATTGTTGAAGCGCATCTGATTTTGATTCAAATTTTGCTAATGTACTGTTTTCATCTCTCAATTGCTCTACTACAGCGTCATCTACTACACGTATCACGCCTGAAACACGCACGCCGGTACCTAATTGGCCGACACCTGATTTATTGAACGGGTTATTTGTTTCCAACGTCACTCGTTGTTTTGAATACCCATCTGTATTTGCGTTCGCTACGTTGTGACTGATTGTTTGCAGGACTGTCTGAGCTGATGTCATTCCTGATGTTGCTGAGTTTAACGATCCAAATAATCCGGACATTTTTTCCACCTCTTCATTTCTTATAACGATTGATTGATTAATGTTGCTTGCTCATTACCCTTATAATAGCCTTTTTTCGAATACGTATTTCCTGAACTCTTTACGGTATTCGTGATGGCTTTCAAGATCGTTTCTTGAAATTGAAGAGCTGTTTTTGTCAACATTAGATTCGTTTCTTGCAAGTGTTTGATCTCTGCTAAAGGAGTCTTTAAAGCTTCATCAGAAAGTGAATCGGGAGATAACGTTTCTAGTTGTTCTAAAAATACTTGTTTTTCAGAAACGATTTCTACCACTTTTTCTGCATCATTCTGGATCAAAGCTTTTTTTTCACTTTTTAGCAATTCAATAAAATCGGACAACAGAGCTAAGACTTTATTTTCTTGGCTCATTATTCAATGCCCTCACGTTGTTGGCTCATGTCAGCGACCATTTTATCCGCAATTTTTTCCGGTGAAACTTCGTATGTTCCATTCAATACAGCTTGCTTGATTGCTTGTACTCTTTCGCTGAATACGATGTTGTTATTGGCTTTAGCAACTTGTTTAGCAGCATCTGAGATTTCTACTTTCACAGCCTCTTCACTTACTGTTGCTTGAGGTTTGATGTTTTTATTTTCAGTCGTTTCTTTATTGTAGCGGAGAGAATTATTCACATATTGGTTGTATCCATTATTGATTTTCATGTCTCCAGCTCCTTTCTATCTTGTCCATTAAGTTAGTTTGTTTAGTCGATTCGTGTCTTTTATGACTTTCAAAGATTATATCGGACAGTTCCTTTAAATATTAACCCACTTTTAGAAATTAATACACCAAATCTTTTGTGAATTAAATAAGAATCGCTTTATCACCATAATAACAGCATGTTTTTGCGCTTTATTTCTATTTACGTACCGATTTTAGGATTATTCAGGATAAAAAGGAACGCGAATCTATTTTCAACCAACATTCTAAGTTGACTACCTGAAAGTAGACAGCAAAAAAGGCTAAGACAATTTGTCTTAACCCTCTCTTCAAACCTCTACAATTATCTTAAATGTCTGATCCGTTGTTCTTTGCTTAAAATATTCGTGATACGGATACCGAAGCTTTCGTTGATGACAACGACTTCGCCTTCAGCGATCAATTTGCCGTTAACGTAGATCTCTAATGGCTCATCTGTCATTTTATCCAGTTCCACAACAGAACCTGTGCCTAATGACAAAATGTCTTTGATCGTTTTACGGCTTTCACCTAAAACGACACTGAAATCTAAGGGAACATCCATGATCAAGTCTAAGTTTTTCGTTGCTTTCTCGGACTCTTTTGCGTTCAACTCCAAGAACTGAGGTTTTGAAAACGACACTTTTTCAGCAGGTTGGGCAGGTGTTTCTTCAACGACCGGCTCTGATGCAGGTGCAGAAACAACTTCTTCTGTTTCTGGGGTGCGGCCTTCAAGCACTTCAGCCGTATCATTCATCACGATACTTTCAATCAATTTGACGGTATCTAACGTAAAGACTTGCATAATTTCGCTATGTAAAATACCTTCTACATTCAAATCAAACGCAATCTTGCATACTGTTTCTGAATTGTTGATCATATCCTCATGAGCGCCTAGATTATTTTCATCTAAAACCAGTACATCCGGCGGTAAAATATCGATCATTCTTCCCAGCATTGTTGCCATAGCCGTAGAAGCTGAACCGATCATTTGATTCATCGCTTCTTTGACTGCACTTAATTCCAACTCCGTTAATTCGGATACTTGAACATCTCCGTTTCCGCCCATCATCAAATCGGCGATCACAGCTGAATCGTTCATATCCATCATCAACAAATTCGTTCCTACTAGACCTTCTTTAAATTCAACCGTTGTTGCTACTTTTGGCGTAGCAGAATCTTCGATAATTTTTTTAAATGTCGTAGTCGAAACACGAGGAGTGGTGATTTTCACTTGATGGTTCAAGTTTTTTGACAACGTTGTCGCTGCTTGAGACATAGAGATATTCCCAACTTCACCAATAATGTCTTTTTGGTCTTTCGTTAAGGATTCAACTATTTCCTCTGATGGAGCTGAGGAATTTCCATTTAGCAACATATCGATTTCTTCTTGTGATAATGCTTCACTCATTAGCTTGTTTCTCCTCCAATATTTTCTAGTACTTCAACTGCCAAATTTTTCCCTTTTAATCCAGGCTTCACAAGATAAGAAGGCAAGTTTTCAACCGACATGACTAAAGGTTGAGATGTTTTTCCGTCCAGTTGAATGATGTCTCCCACTTCTAATTGCAAAAAGTTGTCTAAAGTCATCTTTGTTTTTCCTAATAAGACTTCCGTATTTACATGAACAGATTGCAGATTTCTTTCTAATTGCTCACTGTCCAAATGACTATTTTCTTTTTCTGTATGGAACCAGTTTTTAAAACTCAGCTTGTCTAAAATCTTTTCAAAGAAAATATAAGGGATACACAAGTTCATAAAGGTTTGATTACCTAACAAGGTCACAGTGAATGTTGTTAAAACAACCGGTTCATTAGGTGACATGCTTTGAAGCATTTGCGGGTTCGTCGCCATGGAATCTAATATGGTGTTCAGTTCCATGATATCAGTCCAAGCAGCTTTGAAAGCTCTTTGAAAACTAGCAGAAACTTCTTCCAAAATAGCCAATTCAATTTCCGTAAACTCTTCTTTTCCTTGAAGTTCAGTGGTAGTGATAATATCCGAACTTCCGCACAGCAATTCAATCATTTGCAATGTGAACTGTGGATTCACTTCTACTACTTGAACACCTTCCAATGGTTCGGAGTGAAAAATATTCATCCAAGTAAAACGAGGAACAGAATTCGTGAACTCTTCGAAACTGACTTGTTCAATAGATGCCAGTTGCAGGTCAACGTTGTTGCGGACTTGAGTAGACAGCGAGTTGCCGGCGATCTTAGCAAACTCTTCAAAGATCATTGTCAAAGTACTAATGTATTCTTTTGACAAACGGACTGGACGTCTGAAATCATAGGCTTTTATTTTCGGTTTTTCAGCTTCTTCTAATTCTTCTGAATCGATTTCTCCACTTTGTACGGCTGCCAATAAGGAGTCTATCTCTTGTTGTGATAAGACTTGTTTCACTATTCTCCCTCACTTTTAGGTAGTAAAGCATCCAAGTTGAGCATGCTGACGAGTTTCTCATTTATCGAAATGACGCCTGCTACTTTTTCTTGCGCATTTTTATCTGCAAGTTCAATAGCTGATGGTTCTACTTGGGTAACTTCCTCCACATTATCAACCATTAAAGCAATTTTTCCTTTGTCAGTTGATAAAATGATGCTCCTATTGTAGCACAAATCTTTTTGTTCGCCATCGGGATACAACAATTGTTGAAAATTTATCAAAGTTAGCACTTCACCTCTTAAATTGATTAATCCTTGTACCCACTTTGGAGCATTCGGAACTGGCGTCCAAGCTAACTGTTGCGTAATTTCTTCCACGTTTTTCGATTCTATTGCATAATAGTTATCTTTTATCGTAAACATCACAATTTGCATTTTTTGTTCAACTCCAATTATTGAGTGACTTTATCTAACGCTTGGATAACACGGCCTGTATCAAATGGTTTTACGATAAAGTCCATTGCTCCGGCACGAATCGCATCCATTACCATAGATTGTTGTCCCATTGCACTGCACATAACTACTTTAGCACTTGAATCAAAAGCTTTGATGCCTTTTAGTGCGTCTACGCCATCCATTTCCGGCATAGTAATGTCCATAGTCACAATATCAGGGTTTTCTGCTTTATATTTTTCAATAGCGTCTACCCCATTTTCTGCTTCTGCTACAACTGTGTAACCATTTTTTTCTAAAATATCTTTTAATTTCATACGCATGAATGCTGCATCATCAACAATAAGTACACGTTTTGTCATTTGTTATTTCCCCTTTCAAACTCCTAATAAACTAAATAATTTATCTAATACGCCAGGTGTTGGAACGAAGTATAATGCTGCTTCCATTCGCTCACCCATGTAATAAAATTCATTTTTTAAAATCAAGATCGTATCGTCATATTGTCCAGTTTCCATGTAGACACTACTTACTATGGCGCCAAACATGTCTCGTGTCAATAACGGAATGGATGTCAATAAGTTAATATCCAACAGTTTTGTTACAGCGTTCAAAAATGAGTTCACCAAAATGTTTGCTAACTCTTTCATTGCTGAATCCAACATCTCTGGATTTGTTTTACTATTTTCCGGCAACATAATAGAAGCTAAATGATTCATATCTTCTTCTAAACCTACTAATAAGAAGACTCCTTCTGCTTGTCCGAACATTTTTGTCAGGACTGCATCGATCATTGTATCTTCTGACATTACCTGTTCGAACATATCTTCATACGCCATGACTTCGATTATTGGAACTGTCATGTGAACAGGTTTGTTAATCAATTGTGACAAACTTGTCGCAGCGTTTCCTCCACCAATATTGATGACTTCTTTTAAAGCATCTAGTTGGACTGTACTAAACTCTGATGGCATTTTGAACACCTTGACTTTCGTTGGCAATAGCTGTGACATCTAAGATCAAGACTATTTCTCCATTTCCCAAAATAGTGGCTCCTGAGTAACAGTTTACTTGAGACAACTCTTTACCTAAGTCTTTGATAACGATCTCTTGCTGTTTGATGATATCATCGATTTTCAATGCAAATCGATTTTCGCCAAGTTTCACAAGAATCAAATAAGGTTCTGGATTATTTGTATCTTCCATTCCTAATACTTCAGTTAAGCGAATAACCGGTGTAGCTCCGCCTGTGGTGTAGATCTCATTTTCATAGGTTTGAATAACCTCACCTGGACCTGGACTAACAACTTTTTCAATGATTCCTTGTGGAATGGCAAAAGTACTGTCTCCCACTTTGATCAGCAACGAATCGATAATCGACAACGTCAATGGCAAATTGATTTTAAAGGTCGTACCTTGATTTACAACACTGATGATTTCTACTGTTCCGCCTAATGAATGGATTTTTTGCTGAACAGCATCCATTCCAACTCCACGACCAGAAATTCCAGTCACTTCTTTAGCTGTAGAAAACCCTGGATGGAAAATCAAATGTTGTAATTCGATATCTGACAATCCAGTTGTCACGATGCCTTTTCTTTCAGCACTCTCTTTGATAGCTTGAGGATTTAATCCTTTTCCATCATCTCGTACAGTCAATACGACTCGGTTGCCTTCTTGGTAAGCTGCAATATGGATCAATCCAGCCGGATCTTTCCCATTTTTCTGACGGTCTTCAGGCATCTCTATTCCATGGTCTGCAGCATTACGAATCAAATGAATCAGAGGTTCTCCTAGTTCCGAAACAACTGTCCGGTCTAATTCAGTTTCTCCGCCTTCGATCACTAAATTATATTTCTTACCTAAATCATTTCCAAGATCACGAACCATACGAGGAAAATTCGTCATCACTGTGCTGACCGGTTGAAGCCGAATCTTCAATACCAGGTCTTGCAATTCCGTCGTAATACGCGCAAATTGTTCCAACGGCTCATTCATCTCTTTGATTTGGTTATCTTGACTGATACTTTCTAAACGTGTTCGGTAAATCAGCAATTCAGAAACAGCGTTCAAAAAATCATCCAGCTTTGTGATGTCTACTCGAACAGTTTGGTTGGTATGCGTCGATTTAGAAGAAGCTTTTTTCACTGTTTCTTTTTTTACTTCTTCTGCAGGAGCAGCACTTGGTTCAAGGACAGCTGCTTCTTCAACCTGTTTTTCAGATACTACGTCACTTTTATCAAATGCTTTCACTAAAACGTCTTCGATTTCACTATTGTTCAATGCAGCTTCTTTAATCGTTTCTTCGTCTGCTTGAGTCAATAAAACAACTTTAAACACGGAGCCAAAATCTTCTTTTTCTAATACCTCTGCATTAGGTTCAGAATGAAGCACTTCTCCTTGTTGATCTAATTTGCTCATCACAAGAAAGACACGGGCATTTTTCATACCGCTTGTTTCTTCAATTTTAATTGTAACGGTATATGCTTGATAACCATCTGCAGCTGCGCTTTCAATCACAGATACGTCTGATGAGTCGATATAATGCAACTGTGAATTAAAATTGTCATCACTTTTTGCATCTGTTGTTTCTTCAACAGTTACCTCTTGCTCGCCTTCAGAGATAGCATTTAATCGTACAACTAATTCTGCAACATCTAAAACACCTTCTCCGCCTTGTCTCAAATCTTCTACGATTGCAGAGATAGAATCCAAACAATTAAAAATCAATTCTATAGAGCGTGAATCAGCTTTGATTGTTTTTTTCTTTAATAAATCAAACACGTTTTCCATTTTATGCGTTAATTGAGCTAACGAATCATATCCCATCGTCCCTGCCATACCTTTTAATGTATGAGCGGAACGAAACATATCATCAATAATCTCTTGGTTTTCTGGATCACTCTCAAGGTCTAATACACAATCATTCAAGCTTTGAATGTGTTCATCAGATTCTTCGAAAAACAATTCCAGGTATTTACTATTATCATCCATTGCATTCCCTCCTTTAAATCTGATGGCTTTGGATTTTTCTCTTCATGTCTCTATCTAGTCGGCTCCGTATCCTTCTTTAGTTGAGTCTGGACAAGAGACTTACACATCCTTTTAGTTGAACTTCGCTGGCTAGACATTTTGGAAAAAAGATGAAAAATTTTGTGATTGAGAAGCATCACAATAATTTTTCCCTATTTTCCCTTCATGTCTATCGAGCCAGCTCAGTATCCTTTTAGTTGAGCTGCGGTCGCTTGACTTTTGGGAAAAATCATTCTCTTTTTTGAGGATAAAGAACATCCTCTAAAAAGAGAATAGATTTTCCCTTCAAGTCAAACCAGCGACCTACGCATCCTTTTGATAAATAAAGGGTGTGAGTTTTTTTAGGTTGTATTGTGCTGGGTTGTAGATGGTTTCAGTAGCTCCTGCGAAGTAGAGTCCTCCTGGTACTAGGGCTTCACTGATTTTGCGATAGATTTCATTCTTGACGTCATTTTTGAAATAGATCATGACATTTCGGCAAACAATAACATGATAGTCTTTTGGATAAGCATCTGATATCAGATCGTGTCTTTTAAATTCAACAGTACGTTTGATAGCATTGCTTACATGGTATTTGCCTTTTGATTCTTCAAAATATTTATCTCGCAAATTGTACTCTAAATTTTTCAATTCGTACTCGTTATAGATTCCATCTCGTCCTTTTTGCAGAATCGTTTCATCAATATCTGTAGCAAGGATCTTATTCTGCAGTTTAACATTATGTTTTGCTAAAATCATTGCAATAGAATAAGCTTCTGCTCCTGTCGAACAAGCTGCGCTCCAAATTTTTAAAGAAGGGAATTTTGACAGCAGTTCATTGACCAGCTGGTCTTCAAATTCTTCAAAAATATCTTTATTCCGGAAAAAATCCGTTACATTGATGGTTATATAGTCTAAGAATTTTTGCTTTGCTTCAGGATTTTTTTCAATAACTACCGCATATTCTTCTAAGGTTTCAGCGCCAGCATTTTTCATGCTCGTTGCGATCCGTCTTTGTAATTGTGTCTCTTTGTAGCCATCTAAGTTCAATTTCAGATTTTTTGTTGTCCATTGATAAAAGAAATCATAGTTAAGTTCCATTAGCTCACCTTTATAATTTGATTTAGGATATCCGAAATTTCTTTCAATCCTATACATTGATCCACTACGCCGTTTTCCACAGCGTTCTTAGGCATCCCGTAAACGACAGATGTTTCTTCGTTTTGCGCTAAGGTATATCCCCCAACAGACTTAATATCGTGCAACCCTTTAGTTCCATCGTAACCCATTCCAGTCAACACCACTCCTATGACTGATTGTTTGTACTCATTTTTGATGGATTCAAACAAAATATCAACAGCTGGACGAACACCATGGATTTTAGGGGTGGATAACAATCTAATTGTTTTGTTTTCCACAACCATATGGTAGTTCCCAGGAGCTATATATACTATTCCTTTTTCCACGGGCAAGCCATCCACAGCTTCAACGACAGTAACTTTTGATTCAGTATTCATTCGTTGAGCAAACGAAGCCGTAAAACCGGCAGGCATATGTTGAACGATAAAAACAGGAATCGATAATTCAGCTGGAAATTCCGAAACTACTTGCATCAATGCTCTAGGCCCTCCTGTAGAAGCTCCAATAGCAATAGCTTTTACTTTTTCCGGAACAGTTTGAGCTGGAAATTCATTTTTCAAAAGGCTGCTTTTTCTCTTCATTGGTTCTCTTTTAATAACAGTACGGGACTTATCTTCTGTTGTTTTGAACAGTGCTTTAATGCGAACTTCTAATTCTTTCTTGAATTCGTCGCTGTTTGCTCTCAGGTTTTCAGGTTTTCCTATAAAATCATCTGCACCGCTCTCCAGCGCTTCGATAGTAATATCTTCCCCACCTTGGGAACTCATCATCACGATACGAACCGAACTCATTTCTTTAATGAGTTTCAATGTTTCTAATCCGTTCAATCCAGGCATGTTGACATCCATCAAAATCAAATCAGGTTTCAATTGCTCTAACCTGCGTATGGTATCTCTACCGCTTCTGGAAGTTCCAATGACTTCCAGACCAACTATGTCGGAAATGATATCCGAAAAAACTTTTCGCATAAATGGCGAATCGTCGACTAGAAAAATTTTTATACTCATTTGTCCATTCCTTTACCTTTCATAAGACACTAATATCACGATTCGCGCTGCGGACAGTTACCTTAAATTCTTCCAAATCTACCATCATTGTTCTACCTGTATTTCCCCCTGTTTGCTGACCCAATAATGGAATGTTCAGTTCATTCAAACAATCTATTACGGCTTTGATATTACGGTCTCCAATCGATTCTCCTTCTGATTGACTGGAAAATTGAAACATGCTGGCTCCTCCGGCAATCTTTGCTACCAGCCTTTCAGAACGAGACAATTTTTTGATTTCATCGACCATCTGGGGAATAGCTAAGTCAGCAAATTTTTCAACTTTATAAGGTGGTTTAAATAACTTACTATCTGGCAGCATGATATGACTCAGACCGCCTACTTTCGTTTTAGGATCATAAACAGCGATTCCTACACAAGAACCAAGTGCGATAGTAATCAATGAATCAGGTGGTGCCGCGATTTTATAATCGGATATTCTTACTTTTAATTCTTCAGACATTCACTATTCACCACTTTTTCATACGCAAAAGATATAGGTCTACTCTTTTTTAGAAGAGTCCTCTTTTTCTTTTGCAAAGGTTTCTATGATGGATGACAATTCAGCTTCTCCATCAGCTGGAAATAAGTTATCCACATCTATAACGGTAATAATACTTTCAGGAGTTCTAACAATTGCTTTGATGCTTCTGCCTTTACTTTCGTTTGTTTCGTGTTGCAATTCTTGGTCGCTAAAATCTTGGACTGCTGTTACATCATCTACGATCAATCCGATTTTTTTGTTTTTCCACAAAGTTACGATTACTTTTGTCTGCTCAGTTTTTTGATATGCTTGATTGAACAATCGTTCGTTCAAGTCAATGACTGGCAGGACTTCTTCGCTATAATCAATCACACCTTTAATATAATCCGATGTGTCTGGAATCAATGTGATATCTTCCAACAACAAGATTCGTTCTGTAACATCGATATCAACGGCTGTTTTTTGATTGTTGCACATAAAGATAATGTGTTTTTTCAATTTTGCACCTGCTTTCTTAAACATCTTACGTTGGATGAGTTAGATTTCTCCAAGAGACAGGTTTTCCACATCTGGGAAAACTTCATCGTCTTCGTCTGCATTGTCTGCCTGCTCATCATACAATTGGAACTGGTTAGCTGAGTCGCTTAATTCGCTCGCCACTCGTTCTAAATCAGTAATGTGTGAACTGAACTCTTGCATAGTTGCCAATATTTCTTCTGTGTTGGCAGAAACTTCTTCTGTTGCTGCAGAATTTTCCTCAGCAGAAGCTGCAATATTTTCAATAGAAGACACAACAGTTTCTTTTTTAACCATAATCACTTCATTTAGTTCTGTCACGCTGTTGATATCTTGCATCAATAGATCCATTTTATCTGTAACCGTATTGGCTGCATCAATGGCTTGATCAATGAAAGTTGTTTGTTTTTCACTTCCATCATTCGTATCTTGAACTTTTTCCACCATATCATTAGATTTCTTCTGAATGGTTGAAATGATTTTGCTGATTTCTTTAGATGAAGAGGCACTTTTTTCTGCCAATTTTCGAACTTCGTCTGCAACGACAGCAAATCCTCTTCCAGCTTCTCCTGCTCGAGCAGCTTCAATAGCAGCATTTAAAGCTAACAGATTCGTTTGTTTTGAAATTTCTTGAATAGATTGCACGATTTTATCCACATTTTGGACTTCCATGTTCACACCATTGATATTTTTTTGCAATGTTGTCAACACTTCTACTGTGGCTTGCCAATTCTCATATACATAGAATAGTTTTTCACTGCTGTTCATATTAGCCTCAGCAGTATCGTTGGTATTTGTTTGCATTTGGCCTAAACTAACTTCTATTTGATTGAATACATCTACCAGTTCACCCATTTGTTCAGCCGTATTAGTAGTATCTTGAGTTTGAGTTCCTGTGGCTTCCGCAACTCCAGTGATAGTTTCGGAAACTTCCTCGGTCGCCGAAGTCGTTTGTTTTGCTATCTCCGTCATGGTTTCTGTCATGTCGGCCAACTGGATACTTTCTTCTTTCATTCTTCCTACTGTTTCATTGAAGCGGTGAGCCATTTCATTAAAATGATGTGCGAGTTGGCCAAATTCATTGCCTTCTGCACTCACTGACGTAGATTGAATCGTTTTTTTCTTTTTCAACCATTTACTCTCGAATTTAAACGCTAAGTCATCTGAAGTCATACGAGTGGACAAGTCTCCATTTTTCAACTTATTAAATGACTGAACAAATGATGATGTGATTCGAGTAAGATATCCTGAAACAATTAAGGCCAGCAAAATAGCTATTAGAGTACCAACAATTACTATGGATAAAATCACTTTAGTGTTCATCGTCATTTCCGGTGCCATTTCTGCTTTTTCAGCAATTGTATAGATCGTTAATCCTAAAGCAGGTACTTTTTGATAATAAGCTTCTACTTTATCGTTGCGTTCATTGTCCACAAATCCATTTTCTTCATAAGCTGTCGTAAACATAGGATCATTTACAATTGATGAATCGATTTCTGATGCTTTTTGCGACATAAAGACTGTTCCATTTTTATCAGCAATAAAGAAATAGCCAGTATTTCCAATATTCAGTTCATTGATCAAGGTATTGATATTATCCAATAACAAGTCGAATGCTAGAACACCTACCAATTCCCCACCTTGATAAACAGCTTTTGAAGCAGTAATGATTTGTTTAGAATCAGCTGTATTCGTATAAGGAGTACTCCAATATACTTTCCCTTTCGCATCTAATGCGCCTGTATACCATTCTCTATTTGTAGGGTCATAATTTTCATATACTCCAGTTGTAGTAGCAATAATTTCTTTTTCTACCGGAGCATATAAAGCTGTTCCAATATTGCTACTGGTTGTCTGTAAAATATTCAGATTGTTCCAGATGTCTGAACGCACTGAATCATCTTCTGCAATTTGCCAAAAAGCTTCTTCTTTAGCTAACAAATCCAAGCTATTTTCCATGGATCTAGCCGTATCTTGCAATTGATTTGCCAGGATAGTGGTCATATCTTTTTCGCTGGTTTCAATACGGTCAGCTAATAACTTCGTTGAATTATTTGCAGATAACGTTAATGCGACTACGACAGGAGCTGCTACTAATAGTACGATTAACAGAATAATAGGGTATTTAATGCTTTTTTTTCGATTCGTTTTCGAGACATCTCGGTTTTTCCATCGAATATTCTTCGCTTTCTCAATTACCGTTTTCACTGTATCTTTGAACTTGTCTGCCATCATTGTGTCTCCTTCAACTGTCAATTCTCTACATCTAAAAACTCTCCTTCAATCCTTACCTAAAGCAAATATGTATGTGAAGATGAGTGTAAAACCTCATCTTCATCTTTTATCTTCTTTTAAGCTGTTATTTTCTCTCCGCCGATTATGCTTCTGCTGAAAGTTTAAAATGTTGCACTAAATCGTTTAATTTATCTGCTAATTCTGATACTTGTACTGCACTTGCTGATACTTCATCCATTGATCCGGAGATTTCTTGTGAAGCAGCAGAAGTTTCTTCTACACCTGCAGCAGATTCTTCTGAAACAGATGCAATGTCGCCGATAGAAACATCCATTTCTTTGCTGTATGCTAGAATATCTTCTAAGTTAGCCGTAATTTTATTAACTCCAGTGGAGATATTAGAAATTTCATTATTGATGGAGCTCAACATCGCTCCAGTTTGTTTGATTTGAGCTGTACCTTCTGTTACTTCTTTATAACCGTTGCTTAGAGAGTCCATCACGTTGAATGACTCATTTTGGATCGTCTGAACAAAATTGGTAATATCTTTAACAGAGTTGGAAGTTTGTTCTGCCAATTTACGTACTTCATCTGCTACTACGGCAAACCCTTTACCATGCTCCCCTGCACGTGCTGCTTCAATAGCTGCATTCAAAGCTAATAAGTTCGTTTGGTCTGCTACATCTTTGATGACTTCTACTAATTTAGAAATCTCGTTTGTTTGAGTATTCAAACCAAACATTTTTTCAACAGCTTGGCTGACTACACTATCGATTTTAGTCATTTGTTCTGTTGACGTGTTCATCAAGTTTTGTCCGTCAGCAGACATCTCTAGAATATTAGCAGATTGGTTTTTTGCAGTATTACTTGTTGTGTTAGCATCTTCAATGATCTTCACAAATGAATCCATGACTAAAGCTAGTTCAGAAGCATTTCCTGCTTGAGTTTCTGAACCAGAAGCCATTTCCTGCATAGTCGTTGCGATTTGTTCCGCTCCGCTTTTTACTTCAAAAGTAGCTTGAGTCAATTCTTCACTGTAATGAGAAGTTGTTTGAGCGATCGTACTTGCTTCTTTCAAGACTTCAGCTGTTCTAAAGCTCATTTCATTGGCAGCTGTCATTAAATTTGCAATTTCATCTTCACCTGTTACTGCCAACGGTTCAGAACTCAAATCTCCAGCTGCAATGATTTCCATACGCTCTTTGATTTTTTGAATAGGATTAGAGATTTTTCTAGCTATGCTTAAAGCAATGACCAGTGCTAAAATCGGAGTAACAATAGAAAGAATCGTTAAGTTCGTCATCATTTCTTCGCCAGCTTTTTCGACTACAGCAGAAACTCGTTGTATTTCTTCATTAGTTTCTTGCGACAACAAATTGAACCCTTGTATCAGTTGATTCCCTCTAGGAATCACTTCATCCAACATAATTGTTTCAGCAAGTTCGTCGTCTCCTTCTTCGACAGCAACGATGACTTGATCAGTGTATGTTCCCCAAGTAATTTTTTGATCGATCAATTCTTTTGCATTTGGTGCATCGGATTTAGCCAAGAACTCATTTTCCAGCTCTATACTTTGCTCGATTCTATCGTTGAAGGTGTTTAAGTATTGTACATCTTCTGAAAGTACATAAGCTTGCAATAAGTTCATTCGTTCTGCCATATTGTTAGCTGAACTATCATTGATCATCAAAAGCTGCAATTCTTCTTCGATCAAATGGTTTACTTGTGTATTTTGTTTTTCCACTGTATACAAATTAATTAAATTGCTTACTAATACTACTAAAATAATAAATCCGAAGCTTTTTAGTAACTTCACTTTGATTGTTTTAGCATTGAATTTGTTTTTTAAAAATTGCGTTCGAGATGCCACCTTCTCTAAAGGTGCATTCGATAAATTATTTGTTGTTTCCATTTGATATTTTCCCTCACTTTTCATACAAACCTGATGCAACTGCTACTGTTCCTTACAAATTTCCCTCCTCTTTAAAATTTGTAAAAAATATTATGTTGACTGTTGTTTATATCGGGAGAAAAACTGACAAATTAATAGGCAATAATGTGAACTGTTTGTCACAAAATCACCTCCAGATTGTGGATATGTTTCTTGCATTAACATCATTAACTTTTCAGCCTTCTGATTTGGTCATTTGTAAATCTATAGGTTTCTTGTATACTAAAATCAATCTAAAGATCAAAAGAGAAAGTTTAGGTGATGATGGTGCATATTTTTATTGATGCAGATGCAAGTCCTGTAAAAGACACTGTGATTGAAGAAGGCGTGAAACGAGGTTTACCGGTTACTTTAGTGACGAGTATTTCTCATTATTCCACAAAGGAATATCCGCAAAATGTAAACACCGTTTACGTAGATACAGGAGCTGAAGCGGCCGATTATCGTATTATGCAGCTGGTAAAAAAAGGAGATGTCTTGATCACTCAAGACTATGGCCTAGCTTCATTATGTTTAGCAAAAGGCTGTATCGTGCTGCACCATACAGGCTTTAGATATACTACAGATAATATTGATCAATTATTGCAGTCTCGTTATTTAAGCGCTATGGCGCGCAAGAGCGGCCAGCGAACCAAAGGCCCAAAAGCCTTTACCAAAGAAGACCGCGAACAATTTAAATCCTCATTCAGAATTATTTTGGATGAATACACGGACTGATCTTAATCACAAAAAAATTTGTAACCAATAGAAAAAGCATTAGACCATGAGTCTAATGCTTTTTTGGTATGACTTGATTCTTCTGCGAAAAACAAAAAATTCTCCGCTAATGATGAAGTCTATTCATCGTTAGCGGAGATAAAAATTAACCATCACTTCTTATTTTCATTTAAAGCGGTGTTCCGAAAATTTGAGTAGCGTAAAGAATCTCACCATCATAATGGATTCCGATCCCCACTTCTTTAAATTCAGGTTTGATCATATTTTTGTAATGTCCTTCACTGTTTTTCCAACCTTCAAAAATAACTTCCGCCATACCGATTTCATCTAAATAATAAGTTGCCATAGCTAAGTTTTCACCAGCCCACCGATAACGATAGGGAGTTTCTCCTTCTTCTAAAACCGTAAAAGGATCACTTCCATCTGGACGAGTGTGTTCAAACAATTCTTCCGTTTCTACGGCTCGTTTATCTGCAGCCACTTTTAATTGATCATTTTTTGTTAAGGTTGAAACACCGACTTCAATTCTCAGCTCATTAAGCAACTCAAAAACGTGATTTTCGATAACCTGATAGTCTATTCCATTTTGACTCGTTTCAGCATTGCCAGGAGTACTTTCTTCTTCAGACGATTGCACCGTTGATGCGCTGGTTTCTTCTTTAGGGATGTCAATTTGCAGAGGTGTTGAAACTTCGTTTGGCATGGGTATTAAATCCACTATTTCGTACAAGACATCTCCTGCGCGAGTTCCCTCTAAAATATTTGTCGCAGCCAGCCAAAAACCAAACACGATAGAGACTAAAATGGTCAATATAAATCCAAAAAATTTGGTCATTTTTACTTCCTTTCTTATGCACAAAGGTGTTTTAATAGATACTTTAGTATACCAAATTATCTCCTTAAACAGGTTACAGACTGATTACTAGTTTAGTGTTTTAGTGTGGGGGGATTTCCATTGTGTGCCATAAATCTTATTTTTCTATCCTCATGGCCGATAACTAGTTCATATCATCCATGAGGCATACTTTTGCCACTCTCATGGCTCTTTAGTAATTTTTTTGTGCCATAAGACATCATTTTTACTCGCTCATGGCCGATATAAGCGACTCTTCACCTTGTTATGCAAAATATTTACCGAAAAACATAAAAAAGCCCAACTTTTATTTGCATAAAAGTCAGACTATAAAAGAAATAGTTATTTTTCTTCTTTCAACAAAATGTTTAAGACTAAAGCCACGATCGTACCAGCTGAAATTCCTGAAGAAAACAATCCGCCTAAAATTCCTGGTAGACCCGCTACTACTTCCGGTCTAAAAGCTACCCCTAACCCGACTCCAATTGCAGAAGAAACGATCAGCAAGTTGCGGTTGTTCATTTTAACACGTGAAAGGGATTTGATTCCGGCACCAGCAACTGTACCGAACATCAATATCCCAGCTCCACCTAGAACCGGCATTGGCATGATTGATACTAGAGTGGCAAATTTAGGGAAAAAGCTCATTAACATTAAGATGACTCCTGCAGCAATGGCTACTGTTCGTGAAGCGTTTCTTGTCAACGGAATCAAGCCGGCATTTTGACTAAAAGTCGCTACTGGACCAGATCCTAAAGCTGGTCCAATGAAAGAACCGACACCGTCTGCCCGCACACCATTTGCAATATCTTCATCTGATAACTTCGTTTGTGTTACTTCGCCTATGGTTTGCATAACACCCACCGTTTCAATAATGGTCACTAAATATCCCGCTACAAAAGGGATCGCAAATTTCAAATCAAAGTTGATTCCAAACTTGAACAATTGAGGAAAGGCGAACCATTGTGCTTGTGCCACCTGAGAAAAATCGACCATCCCTAGAGGAATACAAACAAGATACCCAATTACGATTCCTAATAATACAGCTGCAGGCGCGATTCTTTTGTTTCCGTAATGGTTGATTCCAAGAACGATTAAGAAAACAAAACTCGCAATAATCAAGTTGAATGGATCTCCAAAGTTGGCAGCTCCTACTCCGCCTCCGACCCATTCAAAAGCAACTGGCATCAAAGTCATTCCCATCAGCGCAATAACTGATCCAGTAACTACAGGAGGGAAAAATTTCATTAGTGGTTTGACAAAAAAACTGAGTCCAATCTCAAGCAAAGCACCTATCATCGTTCCGCCTAAGTACCCTGCAATGCCGCCGCCCATCGTATTAATAACTGCATTTGCAGGTCCTACAAAGCCAAAGTCAGTTCCCATGATAGTTGGGATACCTGCCCCAACTCTGAATCTCTTTGGTCCAAAGCCTTTTGATTGAATGATTGATACAATTCCTGAAACCAATAACGCAGCGCTGATCATATAAGCTGTATCTGCAACGCCGAAACCAGCGATACCAGCAATAACTAAAGGAACAGCTACAAGTCCTCCAAAAGCCGTTAGTACATTTTGAAACCCTAAAACAACAGTGGTGACAAAATCGGGTGTGTCATCAATTCCGTAATTTAACGTTAGACTATCATCTTGTTCTTTCAAGTGATCCACTCTTCTACTACCCACTACTGGATGCTGCATTTTCTCTTCCACATTAACCCTCCTGTTTTATAACGAACGCTTTAGATCTCAATCACTAAATAGTTCGTTTATTAAAGTTGTAAAATCATTATATTAGGATATAACCTAAAAGTAAAGCTTAATTACGAAATATAAAAATTAACCAACCGAAAATTGTTCGTCTTTTTTAAGTATCGGCATTTTATTTTATTCTTTGCAAAATAATTCTTTATTTCTTTTAAAGTTTTGATTAAGGATGTTTTTGACTTATGTTAAACTATAACTTTAATTATATAAGCGGTTTTATCTTCGTTTTTGAACACTATTTTACAAAAAAGCAGCTGCGGAAACGGGAACAGCTCGAATTTAATTAACAGAAAATCATTTTTGGTGTCCTTACGTAACTTTTTCAGAAGAGAATAAGTAAAAAAGAACGTAAAAATCATTTACGTTCTTTTTTCGGTATATAAAGTTGAAAAAAGGTCACGCAAAAAACAATTGCGTGACCTTTTTGCCGTCAATTTTCTAAAAAGGGTGCCTAAATCAATCATTCTCTATCCTACGTCTGTTCTTCTACTACAGCAAAATACTGCTCTTCATAATCCGCAAAGTTGAACCCTTTTCCTGTAGGTGTAGTGACCAGTTCGCCGACCGTTATTCCTTTTTGCTTGAACTCAGTATACAATTCTTCTACATTTTGAGTGAAGAACAACAAAGAAGGCGTCGCTAAGGTCAATTCAGATTCAAGTTCGGCTATAACATTTTTGTCATGAAGAACGAAGTGCGTCTGAGCCTCTTGGGTCGGGGTGATTTCTATCCAGCGAATATTCTCTTGCGTTTGATCTTCCACAACACTGAATCCAACTTTTTCCACCCAAAACTCTTTGGCTTTTTCCTGGTCCTCTACATACAACATGATTTTCCCGACTTGTTGAATCATGTAAAAGTTCCTTTCTTTTATGAGTTCACAACGAAAAATAGTCTCTTTGAAAAATTACTTTCAAAGAGACTATTTTAATTTTAAGACATACCTGGTTTCAAGACTACTTTGATGTTGTCATCAGCCTTTTTGTCGAAAATATCATAAGCTTCAGCTGCACGTTCCAACGGCATCGTATGCGTGATAATACTTGTAGGATCAAACATATCTTTTTCGATCATGTCGTAAATTTTTGGCATCAAATGAATTACAGGAGCTTGTCCTGATTTGATATCTACATTTCGAGTGAAGATGTTGTGGAATGGGAAGTTGGCAGCTGGTGTCATATAAACTCCAGTTACCATGATCGTTCCAAATTTCTTCACTGCTTCACTAGCTGTTTGTATCGGTGAATAAGATCCGCTTTGTAGAGAAACAAAATCTTTTGCTTTTTCTTTTAACGGTTTGACACCATCCATCCCCACGCAATCAATAACAATTTCAGCGCCGCCTTTTGTCATTTCGTACAGTTGGTCGCCCACTTCAGAAACATTTGAGAAATTGACGATTTCCACACCATTCATTTTTTTTGCATGTTGCAATCGATGGTCGACGTTATCCACAGCAATCACTCGTGCTGCCCCTTTCATCTTCGCAAATTGCTGAACGAACAAACCAACGGGTCCTGAACCTAAAACGATTACTGTATCTCCGGCTTTCATCCCGCTGTGTTCTACACTCCAATAAGCTGTAGGCAAAATATCAGATAAAAAGAGAACTTTTTCATCTGGCAGATTGCTTTCTGGGACCACAAAAGATGTGAAATCCGCAAACGGGACACGTAAGTATTCAGCTTGTCCTCCAGGATAATTTCCGTTCATTTTACCAAAACCAAACAATCCGCCTTGATCAAACATTGGATTAGGATTAGAATTGTCACATTGACTTTCCATATGATGAGCACAGAAATGGCAATCTCCACAACCAATGTTGAAAGGGATAACGACTCGATCGCCTTTTTTCACTTTTGTCACTGCAGAACCAACTTCTTCCACAATTCCCATAGGCTCATGTCCCACTACATAATCTTCTTCCATGACCGGTTTCCCATTATGGTATAAATGCAAATCTGAACCGCAAATAGCTGTAGCTGTAATACGAATGACCATATCTGTTGGTTCTTCGATCGTTGGATCCGGAACTGTCTTCACTTCCATTTTTTCGTTTCCTTGCCATGTTACTGCGCGCATAAAATCTCTCCTTTTTGTAAAAGTGATAGTTTAAGCTTTTGAAAGCAGTTTATCATTTTTTTTTTTACGAGTAAAAAGTTAAGACTTCATTTGAATTTAGAAGATTTTTTATTTTTGTTCATCTTTTAGTTGTGCCATGTGGTTTCTTCTCATAAACGGCAAAGCGATTCCTACCACTAAAGCTACAATTGGAAAACCACTATCTGTGGATAACCACTCTATAACTGATACCGGGATGTAAATAAGATAAATAAACACCATCAATCCTATGTAAATCTTATGCCATTTTCGCTCATTTTTTGTCATCTTAAAAATCCTTCTCTCATTATGTATTTTTTATAAAATACCATACTATAAACGATAAAACGAGCTGTATATCTCCAACTCTTAAAAATCACTACTGTCTTCATTTGGGAAAAGTGATACACTAAACTAGAATAAACGTTTAGTTCTCTCCTGATCAGATCAATCACCATTATTAAACAAAAGAGGATGACAAATATGGAATACGTTGAACAAAAGTTTTACTATCATAATGATCAAGAACAATCCACAGAAAGTCTGCAGCTATTTGAACAGTTAACAGGAAAAAATGTGTACGAAGTGATCCGCGTTAGAGAAGGTATTCCTTTATTTTTAGAAGACCATTTGCGCCGATTCAGATCATCTGCTTTATCTGTCGGCATCCCCTTAACAGATCCAGATGATATCTTAATCAATCGTTTATATCAGCTTGTTGCTATAAATGATGTCTCTGATCAAAACATCAAATTGATTTGGAATAAAGATATTGGTTTACTGGCATTCTTCACTAAAAGCCCTTATCCGCCTGCGAGCTACTACCAAACTGGAATGAAAACGACTCTGTTGAAATTGGAGAGAGAAGACCCCAATATCAAGATCCAGCGTGAAGAGTATCAAAAAATTGTAATGGCGGAAAGAGAAAAAACAGGCTCGTATGAAGTCTTGTTAGTCGACCAAGAAAATAATGTAACAGAAGGCAGTCGTTCAAACTTATTTATCGTCAAAGGGGATAAACTTTATACCTCTCCAGCGAAAACGGTCCTTTTAGGCATTGTTCGATCTAAAGTTGTAGCGATATGCGAGCAGCAGCAAATTCCTATCATCGAACAAAATATCCCTGCGGCAGAATTACACACTATTGACGGAGCTTTTATTTCTGGAACAGGCAATGATGTATTGCCCATAGCTTCGATCGACTCTATCCTATTAGACTCGACAAAAAACCCTGTCGTTTCGACTATTATGCGTGAATACGATCATTTAGTAAAACAGTATATTACCTCCAAAAAAGATGCTTAAAAAAGACTTTATCCACAAGTATTTGTGGATAAAGTCTTTTCGTCTAACTGATTTTAGCAATCTCTTTTTTAACGTTGCTGTCGGAGGAACATCGCCTTCAAATAAAATTTCTGGTACAGCATAAAAAATCTCGATACCAAGTTGGGATGTTTTTCTTTGGATTTCACTAAAACCATTTTTTTAATGACTGTACTATCTTCTCAATTCAATTTTAGCGATCCCTAAATCAGCCACTTCTTCATAAAAATCTGCTTGGCTGTTTGTTTCATTCATCGCAGCTTAATAAGCAGCATGTTAATAGCTAATTGATTCTTCTTAACAAGTTGTTATACCCCTAAGGCTCATCCTCTCCTCTTATCTCCTTCAGGGCAAAACCGCTGGGAAAATGACAATTTTTTCAGAGCGGTTTTATTATAACAAAGCGCCTTTTTTCAATAAATTCATCAAGTTCACTTTGCTGTCTGATACTACTTTACGAATTTCCAGTTCGATTCCTTGATCGGCTAAGTATTTAAAGGCTTCAATATCTTTTTTATCCACTGCTACAGTATTCGTAATCATTTTTTTCCCTTCAGAGTAACTCATGCCGCCTATGTTGATAGACTCGATTTGTCCTCCGTGTCTCACCACAGCAGCAACATCTTCAGGATTTGTAAACAACAGCATCGCTTTGAAGCTGTCAAATTTCGAATCATTTGCAATCGCTATCATTTTCCGTACAGTTATTACACTAACGATGACCCCAGGAGGTGCCGCTTGCTTCAATAAAGTCTTATGCATATCATTTTTTGCTACGCTGTCACTGATAACTAAGATACGGTTTACTTTAGTAATTTTGGTCCAAACAGTAGATACTTGACCATGAATCAACCGATCATCAATACGAACTAAACGAATATCCATACTCATTTCAACCTGTCCCCTCTACTGATCTGTAGATTCCATCAGTGAAACCAATTTCCACTGATGGTTTCCAGATCATTTTTTTAAGAAGAAGCTTCTTGCAATTTATTTTGGTACATAGCTCCAATAAATTTCAATTCATTTACAGAGGTTTCTAAGTTAAGGTCATGTAAAACTGGCGTAATAACCTCTTCTACCAAAGCAGCTAATTCAGGATCTACCTCGTCTACATCTTTTCCTGAACTGATTTCTTCTTTGATGACCATCCTCTCGATCATTCCGCACAAATGCAGCATCATACCTAAGTTGAAGCCATTATTGAATGTGCGATTTAAATTCTTTTCCATCTCGTAACAAAAATCCCAAATGGGTGTGATGATTTTAACAGGATTGATGTATGTTACATATTGATTCATGTGTTCTACACACATTTCTTTTGATAAACGTGGAAATAATTCTTGATCTCCATTTGATTCCAAACCTTCAATGATATTGTGCAGTCGTTGTTTACCGTTACCGCCCAACAATGCATCAATCGGGATGAACGGTGCACTGATATGCGGGTCAATAGAACCACATGTGGCGACAATAGTATATTCTTGTTTCAGTTCTTTCAATTTCTCTTGATAATTCAGAATAGAGATGGGGATGATACTGATATCACTTTCCAGATACTCGGCTAGGATATCTTCTATCACCCGCTGCAGCTGAATCGCTGTTCCTTCTCCGGTCGCGCATATCGTCACAATAATCTGCTCTTTATCTTCTTTTTGAAGCTGCTGCTGATTTTGTTCATCTGGCGCTTCAAAGGTATTCTTTTGAGTTGTATAACCTTTGAAACGTTTCAACTCTTGAGACATCGACATCAAATCTTGGTTAGAAAACTGGGTTTTTCGCGCAGCTTCTAATAATAGCGGAGTCGTGATCATGTCTTGAGTCTCGATTCGAATCCCTGTCTCATTCATGATTTTTTGTCCAAAGGTCACTAAGGATCCCATATCCGTTAAATACAACACACCTGCTCCATTTTCTGCTTCTTCGATAGCTGCTTTGACTTTTATAAATGCTTCACTTGGCTGCATCTCCAATGGCATATCAACGGCATACAGATTATTGGAATTCAAAAGCGTGGCTACTACGTCTTTCATAGAAGACGCTGTTGAAGCCCCATGAGCAGCTACGACGATGCCTACTTGTCCTTGTTGTTCTTCTGTACGCAAAGAAACCAGCAACATCGTTAAATAATTCACTTCAACCGTTGGAACAACGATTTGGTAATTTTGTTCGATCTCTTTTTTGACCGCTTTAGCCGCTTGATACTCTTCCGCATGATTTAACACAAATTCTTTTAAATGAATATTGTCGTTGTTGACAAAAATACCTTCTTGGATGCGTTTGACGAAAGAACTGATGTGCAGACTCATCGCGTACAAGAATTTTCTGGAGAAATTAAATTGGAGAATTTCTTCCACACTTTCTTGGATGCGTTTAGTCAGCTCAATGATCTTAACGTCTACGATATCTTTCAAGCCGTCTTCTTTAGTAGAAAAAATCGTATTCTTGTAAAATGACTTCAAATGCAAATCAATATCGGTCGTAATAAAACGATTGATTTCTTGATTAGAAACTTCGCTTTCTTTCAGCATCGCTACTTTGTCTCCAATGATCTCATACAAATTATACGGCAGCTCATACGTATCCGACTCAAATACCATGATGTCATCTATAGGCGTTATCGTTGTCCAAGGTTCAATAAAATGAACAATTTCATGTCTTAACTTTTGATTCAAAGAAACGGACTCATAACCATCTTCTAAAATACCGGACAGATTCTCATACTTTAACGTGATTTCTGATTTATTGTTTACACTCTCCAAAAAACCGCGCGCGCATACCATTTGAATAACAGATTTCAACTGTCCGACGTTCCCATACGTTACACTTCCTAAAATAGCTTGCATAACTTTATCTTCAATCTGGATACTCTTTTGAATCCTTTTTGCTTCAATACTCATCAAATATTTCAGTAAATTGATTTGCTCAATAGCCGGTCGATTTTGGAATGACGGCAGAGTAATGACGATCGGTATTCGTCTATTGAATGTGGCTAATAGAGCCGAATTAGGGTCCTCCGTTGTCGCACACACGATACGGACATCTGCTTTTTTCTTTTCTCCTGTATCTCCCATAGGTGAAAAAGTACCAGTATCCATAAAATAAAACAGCATTTCTTGACCTTCTGGGGGCAAGCGGTGGATTTCATCTAAGAAAAGCATGTTGTGATCCGCTTTTTCCAACAATCCTTCACTGCTGCTGACTGCTCCAGTATAAGCCCCTTTAACATGTCCAAATAAATGCGACATCAAAAGTTGCGGATTATGCGCATAATCTGCACAGTTCAACACGACCATCGTTTTATTTTTTGCAATCAATTTGTTATCTTGAGCATATTGATACATAGCATTTGCAAAGTAAGTTTTCCCTGATCCGGTTGGTCCTATGATCAGCGTATTCAACCCTTTTGGAGGGTAAAATATTGCTGCTTTTGCTTGGCTGATTTGACTCGTCAAGCTGCCGTTCGCTCCTATCATGCGGTGAAACAAATCTGTTGTTGGAATGGGTAAACTATTCACTAAAACAGGAGCTGATGGTTCAATGGAGAAATCTTTGAAACTCTTTACTTTTTTCTCCAACGGTCTGTAATGATTAATTTTTGCATCATAGTATCGAACGGGTCTGGTTTCTGTTTTCTCCAGATGACCTTCTCTGGTAAGCAGATTTAAATCTTTTGATGCATTGCTCCTCAAAATATCAAGTGATTCAGCAACTTCAGAGGCCGTAATCCCTCCGCCGATTTCTATATCTCTATCTTTTAACGTACTGGTTTTTTCCAATACGTAAGCTAATACTTTATCTTTTCTTTTCATGTTATTCCTCCTCAGAAACACACAAAAAACCTTATCTTTCTCATGTCGCTCTTAGTGTATCATCAATTTTGACACACTGCATCTGATTTCCAAATTTTCACTAGTATAAAATAAGGAGTTGTTTAAATTTTGTCTACAATTTGCATCTTTTTTTGCTGAGAAGTTTAGTATATTGGCCAGAAAGTAAAGCGCATTCAAAATATCACTTGAATCTTATCCTAAAATTTTCCTGGAAAAGAAGTTTTGAGTTGAATTTTTATTTTTATCCATAGCCAAAAGCACCCTGTCTTTTGTGACAGAGTGCTTTTTTAGCTTACACCAATAACTTCGGCTTGATTATCTTTTTGAAGCCATCTCTCGACTTCTAAGTCTGTTCCCAGAACTTTGTGTGTTCCTTCCACAGTATGCAATGTTCCTTCGCTGTAATTCAATCCGCTCGCTGCATAATCGTACGTTAAAGAAGTCCGTTTCTTCTCTAAAATCGGATTAGGATGAGGGATGGCAGAAATCAGCGATTTTGTATAAGGATGTAATGGATTGGTAAAAATTTCTTCAGTAGTCCCTGTCTCCAACAAATGACCTAAATGCAAGACACCGATACGATCTGAAATATAACGAACCATTGATAAATCATGGGCAATGAACAAGTAAGCTACATTGGTTTCTTTTTGGATATCTTTCATCAAATTGACTATTTGAGCTTGGATAGAAACATCCAGCGCACTGATGGCCTCATCTGCAATAATCAAATCAGGATTCATGATCAGCGCTCGAGCGATTCCGATACGTTGACGTTGTCCACCAGAGAACTGGTTTGGATAACGGTTTGCGAATTCACGCGACAATCCTACACGTTCTAGGATCTCGATGACTTGTTCTTCTCTTTCTTTTTTCGATCCTGCTTTTCCATGAATGTCCAGTCCTTGGGCAATGATGTCCATGACTGTTTTTCGAGGATTCAAACTAGCCATCGGATCTTGAAAAATCATTTGCATTTTTGTCCGCATCATTTCGTTTGTCTCTTTCGTCATTTTACCAGAAATATCTTGACCATTAAACGTCATTTCGCCGTCCGTTATATCATATAGACGAATCACTGATCGTCCGATAGTCGATTTCCCGCTGCCGGATTCTCCAACCAATCCATAAGTTTCTCCTGGGTTGATGTCAAAAGACACTCCATCTACTGCTTTCACAGTAAATTTACGATTGACTTTAAAGTGCTGCTTTAAGTTCTTCACTGAAAGTATAGGTTTCATCGGTTCCGACATAGCGTTCATCCTCTCTCTTCATTCGCTCAATACGCTCTTGGAGTTCTTTTGGAAGAGGACAATCGGGTGCTTCTTCCGCCAGCAGCCAAGTAGCTGCATAATGAGTCTCACTGATTTTGAACATTGGCGGCTCTAAGCGCAAGTCAATATTCAATGCATATGGATTACGAGGTGCAAATGGATCTCCTACGACCTCATGCTCCAAATTGGGAGGATTTCCTGGAATAGACTCCAGCTTGTCTGCTTTTGTTTCCAAGTCCGGCATAGCCAGTAACAATCCCCAAGTATAAGGGTGTCTCGGCTCGTAGAATACTTCATTGACTGTTCCTGACTCAATAATTCGACCCGCGTACATCACATTCACATCATTAGCTACTTTAGCCACTACCCCCAAATCATGAGTGATATAAATAACTGAAATACCTGTTTTTCGTTGGATCGATTGGATCAATTCCAATATTTTTGCTTGGATCGTTACATCTAATGCAGTAGTTGGTTCATCACAGATCAACACATCCGGATCACTTGCCAAAGCAATAGCAATGACGATCCGTTGGCGCATCCCGCCTGAAAGTTGATGAGGATAGTTGCTCATTCTTGATTCTGCATCCGTTATCCCTACCAATTCCAACAGTTCTAAAGCTTTAGCGTATGCTTCTTTTTTTGGTGTTTTGTAATGAATACGCATGCCTTCCATGATCTGGTTCCCAATATTCATGGTCGGATCTAAAGAAGTCATCGGATCTTGGAAAACCATGGCAATATGTTTTCCATTAATATTTTTCCGCATCTCTTTTTTGGAAAAATCCAAAAGATTTTTAGTGACCTTTTCTCCATTTTCTTCATAGGTATACTCTATCGTACCGCTTTTGATTTTCCCGTTATTGCTTAGAATACCCATGATTGCTTTGACCGTAACAGATTTCCCGCTTCCAGATTCTCCTACGATCGCCAGCGTTTCACCTTTATATAAATCTAAATTTACTCCTCGAACAGCATTGACTAGTCCAGAGGACGTTTTAAACGCGATCGATAGATCACGAATAGAAAGTACTTTTTCTTTTGTCATGCTTTACACCTCTTTCAATGTTGGATCCAATGCGTCACGTAGTCCATCAGCCAACATGTTGAAACTCAACATCAAAACAGCTAAGACAATTACTGGTGGCACGATCATATAAAAATGAGTCGTTAAGGATTTAAAGTTTTCTGAAATCAATGAACCTAATGACGCCATAGGAACCGGGATCCCGATACCTACAAACGCTAAAAATGCTTCTGTAAAGATCGCACTTGGAATAGAAAACATTGACATGATCAATAGCTGAGAGAAAATATTCGGCAAGATTTCTTTATACATGATTGGGAAATCCTTTGCTCCCATTGTACGAGCAGCCAGTACATATTCACTTTGTTTCAACTTCAACATCGAAGCTCGAGCGATTCGGCTCATTCCGATCCATCCTGTCAATGCGATTGCGATCGTGATACTCAATAAACCTGGTTTCAAGACAATAATCAACAACGTAACGACTACCAAACTAGGAATTCCGTTTAAGATCTCCATTACCCGCTGCATGATCATATCTACTTTACCGCCGTAAAAACCAGAGATCATTCCGTAACTCATTCCAATCAATACATCAACAACAACAGCTACTAAAGCAATGTACAATGAAATACGAGTTCCTTCCCAAGTACGAGTAAAGATATCTCTTCCTAAAACATCCGTACCAAACCAATGGTAAACATCTTCTCCGTCTGCGATTTGTTCGTATTTATTAACTTCCATTTCGCCAGTTGATGTTTTCAATGTTTCTGTCCCATCAAAAATCCCCAATTTTTCAAGTCCTGGGATCCTTGGAGCCATACTTTCATGGCCTGCTATCTGCTGATCGTAAGTGTATCCTGTGATTTCTGGACCAATCAACGCTAAGATCAAAATAATCATAATACTGAAAAAACCGACAACCGCTCCTTTATTTTTTACAATTCGACGAAGAATATTTTTCCAGAATGATTCGCCTGAATAGACTTCATCGATCATTGCGCCATCAGCATCTTTTACAAATTCAAAGTCATTTGGTAAGAATTCGATTGGTTTATCCATTTGAACCACCCTTTGCTAAACGTATTCGAGGATCTAAGACACCGTACAAGATATCTACGACCAACATTACTCCGATATAGAGGGCACTATACACAAAGGCAAGTGAAATTATAATGTTGTAGTCGTTTGATTGGATTGCTTGTACCATTAATTGCCCGATACCTGGAATCGAAAATATTTTTTCAACGACTAGACTACCCGTCATCAAACTAACGACTAAAGGTCCCAGAACCGTTAAAATCGAGATCGATGCATTCCGCATAGCATGAGTTATCACTAATCGCGGACCTGAAACGCCTTTACTTTCTACTAATTGGATGTAATCAGAATTCAAGACATCCAGCATTTCTGTCCGAGTAAATCGTCCTACTGTAGCCATAACGGTCATACTCAACGCAACCGCCGGCAATAAATAGGCATTCGTACCATCAGCCGGACTGAACAGCATAGGGAACAGTTTCAATTGGAACCCGAAATAATAAGACAATCCCAAAGCAAACACATAAGAAGGAATCGATACCCCTAGGACAGTGATAAAAGTCGATACTGAATCCCATACGGTATTGTGTTTTAACGCTGAAAATACTCCAAGAAACAGCCCGATTGCAGCTCCTAACACAATAGAGATTCCACCTAATGCTAATGAAATCGGCAATCTGTTTTGCAGCAAGATCGCTACATCAGTATCTTTAGAGATGGTATAAGATTTCCCAAAATCTCCCACTAACATGTTTTGCAAATAGCGGAAAAACTGGACTGGCAATGGATCGTTCAATCCATATTTGTTCATGATCATAGTCTGCTGTTCTACAGTCAAACGTTCGTCATTAAACGGAGACCCAGGGAGCAATTGCATTAAAATAAATAAAACCAGAATGATAACTAATAAAGTCAAAAAAGATATTAAGACTCTTCGTGCAATATATTTTTTCATGGTGATTTCCCTTTCTACTAACCTAGAAGTTCTCATTCGCTCTCTATCAGAAATAAAAAAGACGTACGTTGAATAATCCAAAACAGTTGCAACAACCGATTGTTATTCTTTTGTACGCCTTTTTCATCAAGAGTCAGAAATGATTATTCTTTTACAGCATTTTTTACGATACGTGATACTCCAACTGTATGGAAATCAACACCTGTAATATTGCTCTTAACCATAACTGCATTTCCTTTTTGGTAAACTGGAAGAATACCAGCATCTTCAAGAAGGATACTTTCAGCTTCTTGTAAGGCTGCCCAACGAGCTTCTGAATCAAGTGACAACTCACCATCTAAAGAAGAATTAACTAATTCATCATATTTGGCATTTGACCAGAATCCTTTGTTGTTTCCAGAATCTGTTAAGAACATATCTGCATATGTCATTGGGTCAGCATAGTCTGGACCCCAACGAGTTAATGCTAATTCGTAGTCTCCAACATTCATGCGATCAAGTCTTGTTTTCTTAGGCATTTGTTCAATCTCGATCGTTACACCGTCTAAGTTTTCTTCAATTTGTGATTTCAATACTTGAGCTACGTTGATTGAGCTCTCAGTATCTTCAATGATCATCGTAAATGTGAAGCTGTCTTTTCCTAGTTCTTCTTTAGCTAACTCTAAAGCTTCTTGAGCTGTAGATGGATCGAATTCCAAGTAAGTTCCTGTTGTTTCGCGGAAGTCTACTCCTTCTGGATCTACTGCCAAGCCTTCTGGGATCATGTAATCAGCAGCATTAGAACCGTCTTTTAGAACTGTTTCTGCGATATAATCTTTATCAAATGCTTGCGCTAATGCTTTTCTTAAATTAGCATTTTCCAAACCAGGTACTTTTGTATTTGGAGAGACATACCATAAATATCCAGCTTGAATCGTTTGGAATTCAGGATCATCTTTAAACAAATCAACTTGTTCTCCAGCTAATGTTACAACGTCTAAATCTCCATTTTGATAAGACAACATTGCTTGTTGCGTATCTTTGATGACTTGATATTTGATACCGTCTAAGCTTACGTTATCTGCATCAAAGTAATCTGGATTTTTTTCCAACTCGATAGTTGTTGCCGCCGGTTCATAAGATGTGATTTCAAACGCACCATTAGCGATCAATGTATCAGCTGATGTTCCATAATTTTCTCCTGCTTCTTCAAAGAATGCTTGATTCATTGGGAAGAATGAAGGGAAGGCCATTAAACTTTCGAAGAATGGAACGGGGTGGTTCAACTTCACTTCTAATGTTTTATCATCAATTGCTGTTACACCTAATTCTTTAGGATCTTTTTCCCCAGCAGAGATTTCATCTGCATTCACTACACCAGCGATCCCCATAATGTAATAATATTCGCTAGCTGTATCTGGATCAGCCAAACGTTGCCAAGCGTATACGAAATCATCCGCTGTAACAGGAGTACCATTTGACCAAGTTGCATCTTTCAAAGTAAATGTGTAAGTCAATCCGTCTTCACTGACATCTGTTTTTTCTGCCAGCGATGGTACAGCCACGCCGCTCTCATCTAATGTATAAAGTCCCTCAATAGTGTTCGCGATAACTTCAAATGACGTCCCATCAGTTGCCATTTGAGGATCCATTGTTGCTACTTCAACATCTACTTGAACATTTAAAACTCCTCCAGCAGTATCATCAGCAGCTACGTCTTCCGCAGCCCCATCTGAATTAGCTCCTCCACAAGCTGCAAGAACCATCATTGAAGCAAATCCAGTTACTAATAAACTGAAACGTTTATTCTTTCTCATTCAATTTCCCCCTCTTATACCCTTTATATTAAAATTAAAGAAGCATTAAAAAACCCTTAGATAATAATAGGATGATTATAATTTAATTAGAATCCGTGGTCAAGACATTTTTTTTAAAATTTTTTTCACTGAAAACGCTTTACTACGAACGATTCGTTGAACCGACAGCTTAATGCAGTCTAATCTTTTTTTAATCTATCGTGATTTTTCACAAAAAAAATCTAGGTACGAGTTTTATCCCATCCTAGATTTCTCTTTTTTATTGCTATTTATTTGTCAAATACCTTAATAAAATAATCCTATTCTTTTTCTAACTTCTCGATCTCTTCATCCAGTTTTTCTTTTTCTTCATCAGTCATCACTGGTAATTCAGGGTTCAACTCTTCTAATACATGAATCATGATTTCTGCTGCTGCATAGCGGGTGTACCAAGCATCATCAGCCGGCAATACATACCATGGAGCATGCTCAGTAGAGGTATGATTCAAGATTCTTTCGTACGCTTCTTGGAATTCTCCCCATTTATCTCTGTCCTCAACATCGCTGAAAGAAAACTCCCAGTTTTTATCTGGATTTTTCATTCGTTCTAGTAATCGTTCCTTTTGTATCTCACTGGACACATTCAAAAAGAATTTCACGACAGGAAAGCCGCTTTCTTTCATGTATTTTTCAAAATCATTGATTTGACGGCATCTGATTTCCCATGGATCGTCATTTTGTTCATTCGAAGGCATAGGAATCGTGTGATCTTCTCCATACACCATTGGCGCAATCAAGTCCTCATAGTAAGAACGATTCAAAATAGCGATCTGACCTCTTTCAGGCATCCCTTTATGAATCCGCCATAAGAAATCGTGTTTTAATTCTTCTTCAGTCGGTTTTTTGACTGGATTAACTGCCAATCCTTGAGGCATCAAATGAGAAAAAATAAACGTGATGATTTCATCTTTTCCAGCTGCATCAATAGCTTGCAACACCACTAAAATCCCTTTTTTCTCTTCTGCATGCAATTTCAACTGCCATTCCTTCAATTGTTCTACACTTTTCGGAACCAGCTTTTCTTTGATCTCTTCTTCTGTATAATCATGTCCTTCTTTTTCCGCTAACTTCGCCAAATCAATGTCTCCATTAGGGTCTATACGATATCTGGAAATATCCATACGTGTCCTCTCCTTTTCGTATCTTTTATCTATATCAGGACTTTTGAAATAAGAACCCATTTAGTCTAATACTATAGGACTGTTTTCTATTTTACTATTGTATAGAAAATGCAGGATGATTTGAAGTTAAGCCACTCAGCAATTGTTCAGTTTACAAAAGATATACTCCACTTTTGTAATTCTTGATTAACTAAATAAATAGTTCCGTTTTTCATCACACTTTTTTCATATCTTTTGTTTATACTTTTTGCATACCAAAAGAATACCCAATTTCTTTTTTACTCCTCCAAACTAAAAAAGAAGCCCTTTCCTATGAAACAACCAGACCGATGATAGACGGTCTGGTTGTTTCTTCATTATCAAGGCATTTTATTAGCTTTTTATCGTGTTTATTTTTATGATTGTATAAGAACGTTGCAAAAATTAATAATGAAGGAGAGCTTGTTATGATACCAAAGATTATTCACTACGTATGGTTTGGAGGCAAGCCTTTTGGAGAAGTAGAAGAAAAATGTATTGCCAGCTGGAAGAAATATTGTCCAGACTACGAAATCAAATTGTGGAATGAAGATAACTTTGATCTAGAGGCGGCTGGAATCTATGCTCAACAGGCTTATGACGAAAAACAGTGGGCTTTCGTTTCCGATGTAGCTCGTTTGTATGTCCTGAAAGAATATGGCGGTATATATATGGATACCGATATGGAAGTCATCAAACCTTTAGATGATTTCTTGAAATTGCCTGCTTTCTTCGGCTTTGAGATCGAGACAGAAATTTCTACCGGAATCATCGGAGCAGAACCTCATCATCCATTCATTGAAGAGTGGTACCAAGATTATGCGGACAGAACGTTTATCAAAGAAGACGGTACACACGACCGTAAAACAAACGTAATTCGCATTACAGAAATCATGGAAGAAAAAGGTTTCAAGATGGATAACACAAAACAAATTTTTGAAGATGTTACTCTGTTCCCAAGAGAATATTTCTCACCAAAAGATTATTATACAAGAGAAGTTGATGATACAAAAAATACCTATGCCATTCACCAATTCACTGGATCATGGCTGTAAATTAATAGTAATCTCAAAAGGCCGTCTCTTATTGAGACGGCCTTTTGAGCTATTTTTTTCCTCTTTGTTTCATTGTCAGGTAACTGCTGTATGCAGCTGTAAAAATCGCGAACATGATCCCGACGATTGGGAAAATGACCCATGCTGTATCCCAAGTATTAAATAAGAACCCTGAAACGACATAAATTCCTCCAGCGATTGGAAATACAACTCCTGCCACATTCTCAGACACTTTTTCAGCTTTCAATTTTTCCGGCGTGTAGTCTCCTTGAGCTAATAATCTTTCATAAGTGGAGTATAAAATGCCGTAAAATACAAAGAGGAAAACCCCTACTGCTATAAAACTAAGCAGAAACACTACTGATAATCCATTTTCTTCACCTAGAAACAATATCGAAAACAATAGAACAGCCGGTGCCAAGATACACATGACTACCCCTAAAGTAATAGCTTTAGCAAACCGCGGTTGGAATTCTCGCTTTTCTCTTTGCAAATAAGATCTCGTCGCGTTTTCCAATTTGATAGCACGATAATCTAATTTATACTCGTCTTCTTTCATTCCCAAATTGACAAAAATCCCGACTGCCACAGCAATCATTAATAACAAAGGAACGACGGAAAAGATATCGATCGTATCTGATGACACGCTTTGCCATGCTGGAAACAACTGATACAATCCTTGAATCAGCAATAATACGGCAGGCGCTGTGATACATAAGAATACTCCTGCAGCTATCCCCATAGCAAACTTAGTTCGATGCTGCATAAATTCATCGGCTTCTTCTTGTGAGAAATAAATCTGCTCATCGTCTTGTTCTTCTTCCGACTCTAAATCATAAGCTTCCATGATTTCATCGATGTTCCCAAAATCTGCTAATACTTCGCCAATCGCTTCATTATCGCTTTTTCCTGCATCTAATAACTCGAAGTACTTTTCTTCCATATTCCGCAGCATTTCTTCTTTTAATTGCTGCATCTCAGGTGTTCTCGGCAAATTGACAAAGACTGATTCTACATAATTTCGAATAGTATCCATTATTCTTTCTCCCCCTTAACGAACTGCTGAATAATTTCTTGTGTTTCTTCCCATTCAACCAACTTTTCAAAATAAGCCTCTATACCAAGAGGGGTTATTTTATAATATGTCCGCGTTTTGCCTTTTGTTTCTGGTTTTGAGTAGGATTGAATCAATGCATTCTTTTCTAACCGATTGAATGCCGAATACAGTGTCGTCTCTTTCATAATATATGCGCCATGTGTTTTTTCTTTGATTAAGTTTGAAATCTGATAGCCGTAAGAATCTTGCTTCATCAAAATGGACAGAATGATCAAACTATTGAAACCTCGCATGACATCACTTGTAACCAATTCATCACCTCATTTACTCCACCTGTCGTAGTAATTAAAGTATAACAAAATTACTACGACAGGTAAAGTAAAAAGAAGCAACTAAGCAATTTATTTTTGCAAAGTTACTTCTTTGAATTTGAGCTTATTATACAGAATTTTTTCTTTACGGCATACTTGTCGTTATTAGTTGGGCAAAGCCTATTAAAGTGACCCCCATTATCGTTAACAATGAGAGAGTAAAAATGCCAGCTAGTATCTTCTTATTCTTAGTCTCTGGTGATTTGAATGTCGAAAAAATAGTTAAAAACAATCCTAAAAAGCTGATACCTAGTGCCAATAATCCTAAGCCGTTTTTTGCTTCTATCGGCGTCAATAAAAGAACACCGACTAATAGTTGTACCATTAAAAACCCTACTGGAAAGGTACCTCTTTTTCTTCTATTCATTCTATATCCTCCAACGATTTCCTGCTTATTTTAAATTTGAACTCAACGCAATGATGCGGTCAACCGTTTCATCCAAATAATGAATCGTATCATCTAAAGGTTTTGAAGTCGTAATGTCTACTCCAGCCACTGCTGCAGCTTCAGCCGGTACCAATTGATCACCTAGTGCTAAAAATTTCAACCAATCTTCTACTGCTGGCTGTCCTTCTTCTTTGACACGTAAGAATGCTTGAGTTGCAATCGTTAATCCTGCTGAATAGGTGTATGAATACAAGCCCATGTAGTAATGACTCTGACGCATCCATGTCAATTCTGCTCCTGGATTGATTTCTACTGCATCACCCCAGAATTTTTGCAAGACTGAACGTTTGATGTCGCTTAATTTAGCTGCATCAAAGCTCTTTCCTGCATCGATCAATTCATACACTTCGCGTTGATACGCAGCTTCTAATAAGTGAGTGATAAAGTTGTGGAAGTAAGTGTTTGTCAACATTTTAGTTAACACAAAGCGATCCATGCGGGCATCATCACTTTTGCGTTGTAGAGACTCTGTCAGCAGCAATTCATTAAATGTTGAAGGTGCCTCAATCAAGTATAACGAATGAGATGCGCCTAAAACAGAGTTGTTTTCAGCAGACAATATCCCTTGCCCAGCATGACCCAGCTCATGGATCAAAGTATAAACATCAGACAATTGATTTGTCCATGACATTAAAATATAAGGATGTTTTTTGTAAGGTGACGAACAGAATCCTCCAGTTGATTTCCCTTTATTTTGTGCAAAGTCCATCCAACGTTCCGGGTAAGATTTCATGATTCTGTTCACGTAATCTTCTCCTAAAACGTTGATTGAATCTACCACCAAATCTTTTGATTTTTCAATAGACACTTCAACCGCATACTCTGGATCGAGATCGATTTTCAAATCCGCGTAAGTTACTTTATCCAAACCGCGTACTTCTTTAACGTGTGTCATGTATTTTTGCATCACTGGCGCAAGGTCAGTCATAATCGTGTCGATTTGACGATTGTATAAGTCTCGGTCAACTTCTTGGTCATACAATAGATAATCGATTACAGAATCGAATCCGTGCATCGTAGCCAATGTTTTTTCTTTTTGTACTTGAGTATAGTATGCTGCCGCAACGGTATTTTGGTATTGGCTCAAAACTTGTGAGAACTTATCAAATGCAGCCCGGCGAATGACCGTGTCGTCATGGTACATATAATATTCTTCATACAGCACAAAGCTTAATGGATATTCTTTGCCATCTGCCGTAAACGTGCCAAAATCCATATCAGCAAGTCTAGCTTGTTCATAGATTTCGCTTGGAGCGTTTAGCGTTGGTGACAATTGTGCTAGTGCTTTTTCGACAGCTGGGTCCAGCTGGATCTTTTTATCTTCCTTGATGTGACGAATAAACGATGCAAATTGTGGTACTGTTGTTGCTACTTCATCCAGCGTTTCTAAAGATGCTCCTTTTAATTCTGAATCAAAAAAGGCTAATTTTGCTCCTAGTTCAGCAAATAAATTATCTGTTGAACGAGACAACTGCACATATTCCGGATTCGTCAGATCCGTTGTTGCAGGCAGAAAAGCATAATCATATGTATAAACCATGGTTTCTTGAATCTCTTCATACTTTTTTAAGGCCTCAGCTATAATAGACGTTTCAGTCAGCTTTCCTTCGTAGTCTGCAATAAATTGGTCTACAGCTTTTTTCAACTCTTCAACAGCTGCTTCAAAATCCTCTTTTGTTTCATATAAAGCTGTAAGGTCCCATGTCAGTTCCTCTGGGACATCTGCACGAATTTTTAGTTCTTCTTGTGTCATGTCGTTTGCTCCCTTTTTGCTTTCTCATAAAATGAGAATTTTTTCATTTATGGTTCCTAGTATACCACTTACTATTAGAAGTAAAACCCTTTTCAATTAAATTTTACAGATATATTTTTAAAGGGTTATCTATTACATTTTGATCGGACTAGTGCTACAATCTGCTTGTACATATTGTTTTTCACTCGTTTCCCCTCACTATTTCACGCATTGATTGTTTGCCTTTTCTTTCATCCATTTATTAAGGAGGTTTATTCAATGAATTCCCACGAAATAAAAACTTCTCTGCCTTTTCCTAAATCTTTCTGGACAGCCGAGCAAACTACTCCTGAGTTTCCAGCCTTAAAAGAAAACCATAAAACTGAAATCGGTATCGTCGGCGGTGGTATCGTTGGTATCATTAGTGCTTATTTATTGGCAAAAGCAGGCAAAAAAGTCACATTGATCGAAGCCGGTCGACTGATCAATGGAGTTACCGGTAATACTACAGCAAAGATCACCGCTCAACACAGTTTGATTTATGACCAGCTCATAAAAGCACTTGGTGAAGATAAAGCTAAGCAATATTATGACGCGAACATAGATGGCTTAGAATTTATCCGGCAACTGATCAAAGAACTGAATATCCAGTGTAATTATGAAAAAAAAGATGCTTTCATTTACGCAGAGTCCCATTATGGAAAACGAAAACTAGAAAGAGAAGCAGCTGCTTACCAAGCACTCGGAATCAACGGTGAATTAGCGAAAGAAAAAACTGACCTGCCATTTTCCATCAAAGAAGCTTTAGTGATGTATGATCAAGCTCAATTCGATCCGATGCTTTTTCTAACTGCACTCGTTCACGAAATCATTCGCTTAGGCGGGAAAATATTTGAACACACTCGTGCAATGGAAATCCTCAAAGAAAAAACGCCTTTAATTTTGACAGAGAATAATTCTCTTATTTTATGTGAAAAAATTATCATGGCTACTCATTATCCTATAAACGATGCGGACGGATTGTTTTTCACACGTCTTTCTATCCACCGTTCTTACGCCATGGTGACACGAGCAACTGGTAAGATTCCTGAAGGTATGTATATCAACGTTGAACAGCCTGATCGATCCATCCGTTCTGTTCAAGGAAAAAACGGCGAACAGCTTTTATTGGTCGGCGGAGAAGGTCATCAAACTGGCAAAAGTTCTCAACAAACCATTTTCCACTATCAAAATCTAGAAGAATTCGGCAAAAAATACTTTGAGGGCCAAGCCCCTCTCCATATGTGGTCCAGCCAAGATCTGCAGACGTTAGATAAAGTCCCTTACATCGGACAAATGACCAAACAAAACGATACGATTTTAGTCGCTACCGGATTTAATAAATGGGGTATGTCTGCTGGAGCTGTTGCAGCCAAACTGCTAACAGATACAATTTTAGGTCATGAGAATCGCTATGCTTCTCTATTTGACCCTACTCGAAAGAAACTGAAACTAATCGATGCTAAAACTTTTTTATGGAAAAACACATCGGTAGGAAAAGATTATGTAGTCGGCAAATTAAAACGTCCTGATAAAAAGTTAACCAATCTTTCACTGGATGAAGGCGGCTTAGTAAATGTCCATGGAGAAAAAGTAGGCGCTTATCGAGATGAAAAAGGACATCTGCACAAAGTTATTCCGGTCTGTACCCATTTAGGCTGCAGTTTAGATTGGAACGATGCAGAACGTTCTTGGGATTGTGCTTGTCATGGTTCTCGATTTTCTTACAACGGTGAAGTGTTGGAAGGACCTGCTGTAAAACCTTTACCTTCATCTGACTAAACAAAAGTCTGTGTTTCTCGTCCTATAATGTCCCTGTAACAGAGCGCGGGGTACAGCATTTAAGCATCAATAAACTCTAACTCAATATGAATACCAGCAGCAGATCGGTATATACTGATCTGCTGCTGGTATTTTCTAATATTTTATCAAAATCCTAATACAAATTTAAATCTATTTCGAAAAAAGGAATAGTATAATCCTTTTAAAGATATGATTTCATAAAAACGACTCTTGGAAGGAGAATAATATGTTTGGTCTATTTGATTACGCTTGGCTTAATATAGGCAGTTTGATTTTTGGATTAGTAGCTTGGTTAATCCCTGCTCTTACTATAGTACAATTAAAAAAAGAAATGACTAAATTTTCAATTACAAAATTGCTGCTAAGTCTAGGGGCTTGTTCTATTGCCCTGTGGTTTCAGATTTCCTATATCAATCACTTAGTTACACTACAAGACTGGACTGGACTGCACTTATGGACACGACCAGTACTGTAACTCGGATATCAGCAATACTCATTATCGTAACCATTGCTTTAAATGTCATCAGTGTAATCGTGCTGTCAAAGTATAAAGTATTCAACGAAAAATAGTTTTAGTTCTCTATCTGTTATTAAGCTGCATAGAAGGTTGTTGTATTACCTTCTGGAAAAATCATTAACTGGGGAGTAACTCTAAATTTTTCGCTATTTGGTCCTTTTCGAAATCATCTACCCAATGAGAATATTTTTGATAAAGAAGCTTTAATTTATCAACTTTATTCGCTATCACTTCGCACCCTCTGTCATCATATACAAATAAAATAATATCTCTCGTTGCATTTACAAAAAAAACATCTGGGTAATCAGCCCCATTCCTTCCGAATCTGGGTTTCAATTGAGGAAAATCTTCATTAATCGCAGCTTTAAGTATATTCTCTACCTGTACGTCCTTCACTTGGCAGTGCAAGGAAAAGCGTTGCATCTCATAACCTTCATTTTCGTTTGGATAAAAAGGATAAGGATACGTTTCAACATTCAATTTGTTCAACTTGTTTTTGTCTCTCAAATTTGGTTGATAAATCTTTATTTTCTTAGTTTTTTGTTGCTTTTGAAAATAAACATTCGTGACAAGAATTAAGTCATCCTCTTGATCAAACAGCTCGTTGAAGATCGTCCACGCTTGCTGAAAAGCTTTTTCAAATCGCCTTAAACGAAGCTTACCCTTCTCATCAAATTGATAAATGCCTTCACCAAGTAGAAAGTGGATACTAATAGGCCATTGTTTATAGATAGAAGGTATCAATTGAAGACCAGGAAAATTTTTATCTAGATACTCAGTAACATTCATGTTCATCTTTCCCCTTTACTACAGTTTAAATTAAATAAGATAAAACAAATTAAGCTTCTCAAGCATTCAACTGCTGCTCAAGAAGCTTAATCTTTTTTATTTTAAGACCCTATTTTTTGGAGTGATCTTTTGTTGCAGTTGGCTCAATTCATCAAAGTTCCCTGAGAATTGTCTACTCAATTTTCGGTAAAGCGGGAAGATTTCTTGGTACACAACACCATTTTGAGGATTTGGATAGTGTCTGTGTTCTGCTCCGATCATTTCTTTTACAACATGGATGTCGTCGACCAAGCCCACACTCTTCAGCGCGATTACGCTTGCTCCTAAACATGAACTTTCAAAACTTTCCGGAACATACATTTCTTGTTGGACCACGTCCGTTAATAATTGACGCCACACTTCAGATTGAGAAAATCCTCCAGTTGCAATGATCTTATCTGGTTTTCCTGCTTGCTCCATGATCTCGCACAACACATCATAGATATTTAAACAGATTCCTTCCAAAACAGCTCTCAGCATATGCTTGTTTTCGTGCATCAAATGCAATCCGAAGAACGATCCTCTTGCCTCTCCTTGCCACAAAGGAGCCCGTTCGCCGTTTAGATACGGATGGAACAGCAATCCTTCTGAACCAGTAGGAACCGTATTGATCAATTCCATCATTTTGCTGTATTCTTCTAGTTTTCCAAATGCACTCTCCGTATGGAAAAATTGTTTTTTTGCCCAATCCATGATGACACCGCCATTATTAATGGCTCCACCAACAACATAATGGTTTTCATCCAATACATAGCAAAATGTTCGCTGGTCCTCATCCAAGTAAGGTTTGTTCGTCACCATCCGCACTGCTGCACTGGTTCCAATTGTAATAGCGACACTTTTTGAATCAACGGCACCTACTCCTAAATTGGATAAACACCCGTCGCTTCCGCCTAAAACAAATGGAGTCGTTGGAAGCAAGCCCAACTCTGCGGCAACTTCCATTTTCAGTCCGCTCAACTGCTTTGTCGGACTGTATGCAACTGGCAATTGATCGATCGTTATGCCGGCTTCTTGAAGAGCCAATTCATCCCAATTTAAAGTATGGATGTTGAATAAACCAGTACTTGAAGCTACTGAATAATCGACAGCATACTCATCGAACAATTGATGGAAAACATACTCTTTTACACCAATAAATTTTTTCGTTTGATGGAACAATTCTGGTTCCTCTTCTTTGAACCAGCTGATTTTGCACAAAGGCGACATCGGATGGATCGGTGTTCCGGTGCGTTGATAAATTTCGGTTCCAGTGGTCATTTTTATACGCTCAGCACACTGATGCGCACGGTTATCCGCCCATGTAATGCTTCTTGTCAACGGCTGGTCTTCATGATCCATCAAAATCAAACTGTGCATGGCGCTCGAAAAACTGACCGCTGCAATTTCTTCTGCAAGCGTGTTGGTTTGAGTTACAACTGTTTTGATTGTTTTTAATACGGCTTGATAGATATCTGTTAGTTCTTGTTCAGCAAATGCTGGTTTTTCTTTGATCAAAGGATAGTAATCGTAAGCTGAACTCATAACGGTCCCATCTGTTTGAAAAAGAACCGCTTTTGTACTCGTTGTCCCAATATCTACCCCAATAACATATTGACTCACTGCTACACTTCCTTCTTACTTTTTGATTACACCATGTCCTCCAAATTCATTTCGTAGTGCTGAAACAACTTTCCCAGCATATGTATCTTCTTGTAAAGAACGGTATCTCATCATCAAAGACATCGAAATAACTGGCGTCGGAACTTTTAATTCTAAACCGGTTTCAACAGTCCATTGACCTTCTCCTGAAGACTGCATTATACCGGTCATTTCGTCTAAATGCCCATCTTTTTGGAAAGCTTGTTCAGCTAATTCCATCAACCAGCTGCGGATCACAGAACCGTTGTTCCATACTTTTGCAACCTCAGCATTGTCATAATCGAAACCGCTTTTTTCAACGAGTTCAAATCCCTCGCCCATTGCTTGCATCATACCATATTCTACACCATTATGGACCATTTTTAAAAAGTGCCCGCTGCCTGATTTGCCAGTATATAAGTACCCGTCTTTCACACAAATTTCTTCTATGACAGGCTCGATGTAACAGAATGCTTCTTCATTTCCACCGATCATCATACAAGCACCCTCTCTAGCTCCGCTTGTCCCACCAGATGTGCCTAAGTCCATGAAATAAAGACCTTTTTCTGCCGCAATTTCCGCATGATGGATAGAATCTTTGTAATTAGAGTTGCCTCCATCAATCATGATGTCATCTTTGTCCAACAGACCCAATAACTGATGCAATAATGTTTCTAATGGCTCTCCTGCCGGAACCATCATCCAAATGACTCTTCGTCCAGTAAAACCAGAGACCAATCCTTCAACACTTTCTGCTACTGTGATACCTGCTTTTAAAGCAGATTCTCGTGCTGGTTCCATAACGTCGTATCCTGTAACTTTATGCCCTTTGTCCAACAAATTCAATGCTAATTGATGACCCATTTTACCTAATCCGATCAAACCAATTTCCATTCTGCTCTTCACTCCTAAAGGTTTTCTTTTTTAGTTTAAACAAAAAGAGCGAGAAAAGGAACTAAACTTTTCTCGCCGCTTTCATTATTTTTGCTTAGCTTAATTCTGGCCAGTATCCTTTATTGGCTTCAATCAAATCATCTAAAAGGTTCTTAGCCACTTCTGCATTTGGAACGATCTTAGATAGACTTAATGCTTGCCATAATTTTTGGTAGCTTCCTTCGAGATACGCTTCAACCACCATTTTTTCTGCTGTAACTTGTTGCAACATCAACGCTCTTTCAAAATTAGGGATTTTACCTTGAGCTAATGGTTCCGGGCCATCACTGCCCACGATACAAGGTACTTCTACCATTGCATCGTCATCAAAATTGGCGATAGCTCCGTTATTTTCAACGATCAACAACATACGTTCATGCGTGTTGAAAGCGATCGCACGAGCTAAATCAACGATAAATGATGCGTGACTGTCAATGTGGAAGCCGCTGTTTTCAGCTGTTCCTTTTTCAATAATGCCTCTAGCTGCTGTAAAGACTTCTTTTTCACGACCAGCCATAACTTCATTTGCACGAGTAAATTCAGGATTTGACTGAGATACTTCGTAATCCGGGTAGAAGTAGTATTTCAAATACGTATTTGGTAAGAAGCGCGGTTCGATCGCTAATAGATCTTTGGCTTTTTTATGCGTTGCTTGCCAGCTCTCGTCCATATGTTGCGTATCTACTTCCACTTGAGTCAGATATCCATTTTCAGCCACGTACTCTTTGATTTCATCTAAATACTCGTGTCCAGTTTCTTTATCTTTCACGCTTGTCCACCAACCAAAGTGGTTCAAACCAAAGTAGCGAACTTCTAATTCATCTGGAGTTTTTCCTACGATTTGAGACATTCTTCTTAATGTTCCCACAGGCATATCGCAAATGTTTAAGACTTTTGAATTCGGACGCATCACGCGGCACGCTTCTGCTACAATAGCTGCTGGATTTGAGTAATTCAACATCCAAGCATCTGGAGAATATTTTTCCATGTAGTCAATAATCTCCATCATTCCTGTAATACTGCGCATTCCATATGCGATTCCACCTGGTCCGCAAGTTTCTTGACCAACAACTCCATATTTCAAAGGGATTTTTTCATCTTGTTCACGCATAGCGTATTTTCCAACACGAATGTGTGCCATAACGAAATCTACATCTGTAAAAGCCGCTTCAGGGTCTGTGGTATGTGAAAATTTCACTTCTGGAGCTTGTTCTCTTAAAAGAATTTTTAAAGCGTCTCCCAAGATTCCTTGTCTTTCGCCATCATTATCGTATAGTTTCAATTCTCTAATCGGAAAGCGGTCCATATTGTCTAATAACATCATTACGATTCCTGGAGTAAAAGTACTTCCTCCACCGGCAATAACAATTGAAAACTTCTTCATTAAAAAAACTCCTTCTGTTTGTTTTATTCTTCTTCGGTAATACCTAGATACTTATCTACTGCTTTTCGGACACTTTCTACTTGTAATCCATAGACAACTTGGACATTTTGTCCTTTGACAATAATACCGTTAGCTCCTGTCTCATTTTTCAATATGCTCTCGTTTACTCTGTCAGGTTCTTGCAAAATCAGTCTTAATCGTGTGTAGCAGTTCGTGACCGATTGGATATTGTCTGCTCCGCCTAATGCGCCAACGATCGTGCTAGCTAAACCAGTATCTTTTGTTCCTGTTTGTGTTGCAACATCTTTTGATTCTTTGCTTTCTTTATAATCTTGTTTAGAATACAATTTCGTTTCTTGACCATCATCTTCACGTCCAATGGTTTTCAAATTCAATTTGGTGATCAATAGACGGAATGTGAAGTAGTAAATCGCAAAGAACATCAATCCAACAACAACGTACATGATCCAGTTCGTTTTTTCTTGTCCAAGAGGGATGTTGTATAAGATAAAGTCAATAAAACCATTAGGTCCGATTGCTCGAACGTTGAATAAGTTTAAGACGACCATGCTCAATCCGCTCAATACTGAATGGACAACGAACAAGATTGGTGCAATGAACATGAACGAAAATTCAATCGGTTCTGTAACTCCGGCGATGAAAGAAGTTACTGCAGCTGGAATCAAAATAGCTTTCGCTTGTTGCTTTTTCTCTGGACTTGCTGTTTGGTACATAGCCAAGCAAGCACCGATCAAACCGAACATTTTAGAGATTCCACGTGCATCCCAGATAACACTCGGAGAAAGAACAGCTACATTCGGATCTGCTATTTCAGCAAAATAAATATTTCGAGCTCCTTCGAAGATCTGTCCCCCAACTTCTTGAACTCCTCCTAATGAAGAGTATAAGAACGGTGTGTACACTAAGTGATGCAATCCAGTAGGAATCAATAATCTTTCCAACATACCATATAAGAATAATCCAAAATTGCCGCTTTGATTGATCAAGATCCCCATGTTATTGATACCCGTTTGGAAAAATGGCCAAATATAAGTAAAGGCAATGGCTAATAAAACAACAACTGGGATCAGCACGATAAATACAAAACGAGATCCGCCGTAAATTTGGAATGCATTGTTGAAATCTTTGTCTGCATATTTATTGTGGACCATTGCTGTAACAACACCCAACAAGATTCCCAAGAACACACCCATGTCTAAGATTTGAACACCTAGAACAGATGCTTGTCCTGTTCCTTGTAAATTTTCTGCTTCAATCAATAATCCAGATAATTCCATGAATTTGTTCATCGCATTGATGAATACTAAGTAACCTAATACAGCTGTAAACCCAGCTTCAGCTTTCTTTTTCTTCGCAAGACCAACTGTTAACCCCACACAGAAAATCAATCCTAAGTTGCTTAAAATAGATACTAATGATCCAGATAAAATAGTGCCGAAACCTGTGGTGATTGGATTATCCATAAAGGGAACGGTTTCAATTAACCGCTGATTTGTAAATACGTTTCCTAAAGCGATCAAAATCCCTGCAATCGGTAATATCAATACAGGAATAAACATAGCTTTAGAAAATCTCTGCAGCCCATCCATCATTTTTTCTTTCATGTCTTCTCTTCCTCCTTATCTCTTTCCTTGCTGCCCTTATCTTATGATGAAACCCCTTACTTGTACAGCTATAACGATCACAAAAAAACGTGTTTCCTAAAACAGAAACACGTTTCGCACTTATTTGTCTTGCAAGGTATTTTTTTCATCTAAATATACTTTAAACAAGTATTCAAACATCATCAATAAACTAGGGAAAAACGTATTGGGCAGCATATTTCGATCATCCAGTTCATTTCGATCATAAATTTTGAAATGGATATCAGACAACTCGGCTACTCGGTTAGGTTCATTTTTTGTAAAAGATGCCGTGCAGATGCCTTGATCCTTAGCTGATGCTAGTTTGTCGATGACTTGCTGAGTCTCTCCTGATTTTGAGATCACAACAAAAGCACCGATATCTTCCAAGTTGTTTTCAAATACCCCTATTGAATCTGTCCCGGAAGCAAAAATCGTTTTCTTCCCCAACACCAATAATTTCTTATACAAATACTCCCCCGCAATCGCAGAAAAACCTGTTGCGTAAATGAAAATGTATTGTTGTTTAAGATTTAAGACTTGCTGGATAAAATTATCTACATTTTCTCTTGAATTGTACTGAAAGATATCCTCCAACTCAAATTTGAAAATATCTTCGGGGCTTTTTTCTGATGGCTGCTGTGTATGAGACACTTTAGGCAGCAGATGATAATACATATCCACAAAGCCTGTGTAGCCTAATTTTTTCGCCAGCCGAATAATAGATGCCGGGGAAGTAAAGTTCACCCGCGCGATTTCTCTTACACCCATTTGCAAAACAGTGTCCATGTTATGGATCACAAAATTCAGTATCTTCTCATCTAACTCAGTGAGCTGCTTTCCCGCAACCAACTTGTTTAAGTCAATCACTTGTCATCCTCCGAACTTAATTCATTTCTTTCGTCAACGCGATGATTCGGTCTACACTTTCGTTTAAATAGTGAATCGTATCGTCTAACGCTTTTGTTGTGGTAATATCTACTCCTGCTACTTTAGTTGCCTCGGCTGGTTTCAATTGACCGCCTAACGCTAAAAATTTCAACCAATCATCTACTGCGGATTGGCCTACTTCCTTCACTCGCAAAAAAGCTTGGGTGGCAATCGTCAGACCTGCAGAATAAGTATAAGAGTACAGTCCCATATAATAATGGATTTGACGCATCCATGTCAACTCAGCACCGTCATTAATTTCTACTGCATCACCCCAGAACTCCTCTAAAACGGCACGTTTCAATTTGCTTAATTTGCCAGCATCAAATCCTTGTCCGGCATCGATCAGCTTATATACTTCTCGTTGATAAGCTGCCTCCAATAAATGTGTGATGTAGTTGTGGAAATACGTTTTAGAAATCATTCGAGTCAATGCGAAACGTTCCATTCTGGGATCTGTGCTGCTTTCTTTTAATGAATCCGTCAGCAGCAGCTCATTAAAGGTTGACGGTGCTTCGATCATATACAGCGACATCCGTGCAGATAAAATAGAGTTATTCGCGCCTGACAATACGCCTTGACCGGCATGACCAAGTTCATGAAGCAGCGTGTACACATCCGTCAGTTGATCGGTCCAAGACATCAAGATATACGGATGCTTACCGTAAACCGTCGCACAAAAGGCACCTGAACGTTTTCCTTTATTTTGAGCAAAATCAACCCAACGTTCTGGATAAGCTCTCATGATCATGTCTACATAATCAGTTCCTAAAGTTGAAAGAGCTTTTTGTACAAGATCTTTTGATTCTTCAACGGAAACGGTCGGTGCAAATTCATGATCTAAATCGATCTTGATATCTGCATACGTCATTTTATCTAATCCATTTTCTTCTTTAACATGAGTAATGTACTTTTGCATCACGGGTGCTAAGTTTTTCATGATCACATCGATTTGGCGATCATACATTTCACGTTCCACCTGTTGATCATACAACAAATAGTCAAATATCGAGTCAAATCCTCGCATCGTAGCTATCGTTTTTTCCTTTTGCAGCTGAGTGTAATACGTTTCAGCCATCACGTTTTGGTATTGACCCAATACTGTGGAAAATTTGTCGAATGCTGCACGACGAACAGCAGTATCCGGATGGTACATGTAATATTCTTCATACGATACGAAACTGAGCGGATATTCTTTTCCCTCTGCCGTAAACGTCCCGAAATCCATATCTGAAGAGCGAATCTGCTCAAAGATCGATTGCGGCGAACTTAAAACAGGATCCAACTGCGCCAAAGCTTTTTCAACAGCCGAATCTAAATGGATCGCTTTTTCGTCTTTGATTTTTTGAATGAATACAGCATAATCAGGTTCTTCTTTTGCTACTTGGTCCAATACATCCGCTTCGCTTTCGATCAATTCCGAATGGAAGAAACTCAACGTTCCGCTCCATTCAGCAATCAAGTTTCCGATCCATCGGTACAATTCCATATTCTTAGGGTCGGAGATATCCGCAGAAACAGGTAAGTAAGCATAATAATTCAACCACATCTCTACTTGTAAAATGGCTTCATATTCTTTGATGGCTTCTTTAATCGTTGCTGCAGATGTTAGTTTCCCCTCAAACTTCTGCGCAAATTTTTCTACTGCTGTTTTTATCTCTGTCACCGCTGCATCAAATTCAGCTCGCGAACTGTAAATAGCTGATACATCCCACGTTAAAGCTTCCGGTACTAAAGAGCGTTCTTGTAATCCTTTTTCAGTCATCAAATCTCTCCCTGTCTAATAAAATAAGTTGTTCTTCATCAATCTTTCATTTTATTTTAACATTAACAAGAAACGTTGTCTCCTTCCTATCCAAAAATTTACACAACAGCTTTTTTTCATCCGACTAAAAGAAACAGGGTTCTATTATTTGAAATTTTATTTGTATGTTAGAATGAGCATAAATAAGACAAATTGGAGTTTTAGGAGGCTGTCACTGATGAAGTATGATTTTACAACACCAATCAACCGAAAACACACCGGTTCTGCAAAATGGATCCAGATGAATCACTGGAACCCTTCTTTAGACGATACGATCTTTCCTTTATCTGTTGCTGATGTAGACATGAAGTTAGCTCCGGAGATCATTCAAGGTCTGAAAGATTATTTAGACACTGCCATTTTAGGGTATGATCTGCCTACTGAAGAATATTATAAGACTGTGATCAAATGGATGAAAAACCAGCATAGGTGGTCCATCAAAAAAGACTGGATCATTACTATTCCAGGTGTGGTGACTTCTTTTTATTCTGCCATCAGAGCTTTTACAGATCCTCAAGATGGTGTAATGATTTTATCGCCGGTGTATTATCCTTTTTATTCTTCGATTGAAAAAACAAAACGTACGATCGTTAAAAGTTCCTTACTTCAAAAAGGATCTCGTTATGAGATCGATTTTTCGGATTTGGAAGAAAAAGCGAAAGAGTCTAAAAACAAGTTGCTGTTGTTTTCCAGTCCGCACAATCCCGTAGGCAGAGTGTGGACAACAGAAGAATTGGTAAAAGTGGTAGAGATTTGTAAAGCAAACAATGTGATCATTTTAGCTGACGAGATCCATCATGACTTAGCTATGCCTGGACATACATATGTTCCTATGGCGACTGTCACAAAAGCAGCTGCTTCTATCTGTATTACAGCAACAGCTGTCAGCAAATCCTTTAATTTGGCAGGATTGAAAAATTCTAATATCATCATTCCGGATGAGCAGGTAAGAAAACGCTTCTTGGAAGATATGGAAATGGTCGGTCTAGACAGCGGCACCAATGTAGTAGGCTTGAAAGCCACGGAAATAGCGTATACCGTGGGAGAACCGTGGTTGCTTGAGTTTAAAGAGTTGATTTGGACAAACCATCAAAAATTAAAAGCCTTTTTAAACCAAGAATTACCTGAAGTAACTGTATTTGACTTAGAAGGCACATTTCTGCAATGGCTGGATTTCAATGCATTTGGACTTTCTGAAAAAGAATTGGAACGCATCATGCATGAGGAAGCTCTTGTCTTTGGAGATGAAGGATACATTTTTGGATCAGAAGGAAATGGATTTGAACGTTTGAACCTTGCCGTTCCTACAAAAATATTGATGGACTCATTAGAAAGACTTGTTGAAACAATGAAAAAATACCGTTGACGATTATCGTCAGCGGTATTTTTTTCAGATTAATTCTAAATTTGCGCTCGCTTTTGTAATTCTGATAAGATGTCTTTTCCATGATTCACTATGGTCCAAGCAAACATCAACATACTCATCAACAGAGAAAACTGCGCTGGAAAAGCCCAAGTAGTCCAATTGAAAAATAAGAATGCAGCTGGCAAAAATCCCAGCAGCGTAGCCGTTAAAAGATACAAAATGTAATCCCCAACTTTTAAGCGAACGATACGCACCGCTATAAACATCGCTACAATTGCACTGATACAAATGATCGGGATCGCATACGTTGTTGACCATGCACTCCAACCCGCCATGTAATCTAAATATACGCACAACAGAGATGTGGAAATAATCAAGTAAACAATTCCTTTAGCTATATTTCTGCGCTTACGGATGATGATCAATGCAACTAGCCAAAGACTCATGATCCCAAACAAAGAAATACGCAAAGGACCTAACGGACTGGGGAAGAAGAGTCCAAGCGTGAAGACTACTAAAATTATCAAGAGAGATAACAACATCAAGCGCTGTACAACATTCTTCTTGTCAAATCGTAAAGGAATATCCGGGTACGGGTTGCTGGAATTTTTTTTGCTGTCTGCTTCCAGGGCTTGATGGCACAAAGGACACTGTTCCCAGTCTCCTTTGATGTTCACTTGACAATGCGTACAACGCTTCACCACAGATCCCCCCTTAACTCGACTGCTTGGGTTTTATTTGCCGCAACGGTCACTTCGACCCCTGCAGAAGTCAATTCTCTGACAAATTGCTGTTGAATATCCGTTTCTATGAATGGAGAAGTAAACGAAATGGTTAACTGATCTCCATGACTAATGACTGAAAACTGAGGTCTCACAGCAGATGTATGGAAGTAAAGCCTATTCACATATCCATCAATCGACTGTGGAAACGCTACTCTTCCTAGATTAGACATGGCTACAGTAAGATTTCGATTGTTAGAGTAATTGATGATTTTTAATACACCATCTTTTATTGGCCTCGGTATCAAACGGTTTATTGGATTGTATTCATAAGAAATCAGCCGGCTCAGCTTGTTTTCCAAATTTTCTTTGCTTAACTGCTGGTTCATTTGTTTGGCCAACGACGCACAAATTTCTTTCAATTGCGGATCACGCTCTTGAGAATAAGTGTATTCCAATTTTACAGTACTGAAAAAGTTGCGGGCTGAATTGGAAGGGTAAAACTGTCGCAAATTGACAGGCACAGAAATCACTATAGTATCTCTGGTCTGGAAATCAGGTCTGGATTTTCGAATCGCTTCAAAAAATAAGGCGATCAAGTAAATGGTTAGAGTAGCTTCTTCTTGATGAGCTAAATGCAATATTTTTTTTACCGGCATTTCTAATTCGATTACTTTTGTGCGGTTATCTGCTGTTTTTTCCCCTTTGATGAGATAAACATGTCTTTTCTTTGAAGGGACAGTCCTGTCTGTCAGTAAAGCACGGCCAAATTTTTTCCCATATTTAAAAGCTGCTCTTTTGCTGCTTCTGGCAAAATTACGCAGCGCAGACTGTGCAGACTCCGTAAAGGATTGTTGTCCATTATGACGGAAGTACGTTACGAAACTATCTTCCAAATGACGGACTTTGGCTTCTATTTGCTCTTTTTTTACTTCTTCCAACGATTCAGGGTAGCGCAATAAAATGTATTCTTTAATCAAGTCTTCAAAAAACCATAACGCACCTGTCCCATCGCTCAACACATGGAAGACTTCTAAATGGACACGATTTTGATTGTAGATTACTCTAAACAACAGCTCTTTTTGGTCAAAATGATACAATTGCGAACAAGGAGCTGAAACTTCCGGCTCCACTTTGGGAATGATCTCTGTATGCTGTAAATAATACCAAAAAATCCCACGTCTTAAGACACTGTGGTACAACTTATACCGTGCGTATGTCTGCTCTAAAGCTTTTTGTAAACTGATTGGATCTATACTATCATGCATTTCTGCGCTTAAACGGAATACTTTAGTATCGGTCGTCGACATTGCTGCCAAAAAGATATTCGATGCGTTATCCAACCGTACCCATTCTTTTTGTTTGGATTGTTCCTTTTGTTTCACCTATTTCACCTCCATCGAGCATGTTACTGCGTCCTGTCTAAAAAAGCGTTGATGACTTCGTATGCTTCAACTACAGGTTCAACAAACGTTGGATATGTGATAAATCCGTGGACCGTTTCTTTGATTCTATGAATGACCACATTATTCCCTGCATCTTGAAGCTTCTCACCATAAGCCTCTCCTTCATCTCGTAAAGGATCAAATTCCGCTGTAATGATCAATGTATCCGGCTGACGACTTAAGTCAAATGCCATCAAAGGAGAGATATATGCACTTTGCCTGATTTCCAAATCAGGTGCATACAACTCCATATATTCTTGCATCTTTTTAGCAGTTAATCCGTAGTCATATCCATTTGTTCGAATAGACTCAAAAGGCGAGCTTTCTGTATGATCCCAATAAGTGACCGGATACAATAGAACCTGTCTGGCAGGTACAATTTTTCCTTCATCGCGTAATTTCAATGAAACTGCTGCAATCAGATTCGCACCAGCAGAATCTCCTATCAACGTCAACTTGGAAGTATCTGCTGAGCGAGTCAACTCCAAATGATTCAATAGGACATCTATGACTTGATAACAATCTTCTAATCCTGCCGGGTAAGGATGCTCCGGAGCCAAGCGGTAATTGACCGAATAAACTACCCTGCCTGTCTGGTCTGCCATATTGATACAGGTAGTCGTATAAGTATCAATATTTCCAGTCACCCAACCTCCGCCATGAACAAATACCAACGCGTCTTCATGACGTTTTTCTTTCGGATGAAAAACTCTTACAGGTATATCATGCGAATGATTTTTAGAATAGATCTTGTGATCCAAAATAACGTACCCTTTTTTTGGTTTTTGTGAAAAAAGCTGCTGCATCTTGCGGACAAACTGATAGTCTTCTTGCATATTGATTTTTGGAGAAGACATCAATTTGAGAACAAATTTAAAAAATGGATTCATTAGTGTACTCCTTCTACAGCATCATACTTTTGGATGACTGTTCTGTAACCTGTTGGTTTTCTTTTATTTTACTAGAGATGGCTCTATTTTGAAACAAGCACCTTAAATATTGCAGATGAATGCAAAATAACGGAGCTCCAATTTATGACGTTGCTGCAGAAATGTCTTTCATAATCAAGCTTGCAAGCTTTGGCATAGCCGTTGGAGCGTTAGCGACGTACGGATATGCCAAAACTTAAAAGCCCTTGAGATGCTTTTTGGCTCAAGGCGGTCCCATGGCTCGCCGTAAGTCACCCCATAGACCGGAGGGAGTTTCTTTACCAACGCTAGAAGATGAAGACCCAAAATACATCAGCTCCTCAATGGAAAATTATTATCCATTGAGGAGCTGATGTGTCATCAAGTCAACATTTAATTAATTCATTAAGTTCTCTACTTCATTCCACATAGAGTTGATTCCTGCTTCTAATGTTCCGATAATACCTTGCGTGCGTGAGATTTTATTTTCAAATCTTGTTTTAGCATCATTTAAAGCATCCATGTTCTCATCAATCGCCCGAATGGTAACTTGAAGACTTCCGTTCAAAATGTCCTCTTCTAATTTCGGCTCGTATTCATTTGAATGGAGATCACCAGTCCAGTTGCTGTAGGTCTCATTAGCCAGCGTTTGAACTGCTCTTTTCTCATCCGACAATAGTTCTTTTTCATCATTCATTGCCTGATAGATTTGATCGATCTCACTGATTTTTTGACTGTATTCTTCTATCCGTTGACGATCATCTTCTATGGTGGCTTGATACTGTTGAATTCTTCCTTTAAGATCCTCTAAGAGACTCATACCATATTTCCCCTCCTTGGCTTAGGACTAAACTAGTCTCTGCAATTGCGAAAGAGACAATTGAATCATAGCTTCATCCGCCGCTTTCAGTAAGTCTGCTTCTTTCCCCATAGGGACATTGATCAATAATGGCATAGAAGTTTCAGCAGGCAACTCCCCAAATTCTTCATCAGTAATAGCGATCAGCGTTTTTTCCCATATCGCTTGTCCATCTATCTTCAGATCAAATACAAACGAGAAATTGGAAATGGCTTCTCCAGTTCGATTCGTTGCCATAAACAAAGCTTGTGCTGGTTCTGTTTTTGTCACATAACCAGTATACGTCACATTAAATACTCCTTTAGTTCCTATGTCTGGATAGGTCGTTAAGTATTTATCTGCCAGTGCCACAACGTTGTTATTATCAGGAGTTTGACCTCCTGAACTTTTAGGTAGAACCAGTTGAACAGATGGATTATCTGCCATATTCTCACTCCCTTTCGTAAATATTTTTTACATGCTTTCAAAATCAAAATCTTTATTTACCAAGGAAAGTCAAACGTAAACGTCGGAACGTTGACATTCAATCGTAAACCTAAACCTAATTTCCCTGCTACCTCTAAAGATGTCGTGTTTAAATTCAGCGGTCCAAATTCTGCTACATTCTGTGTTTCTATATAAGCAGCAGCTTCCGCTGATAAACCAATACTAGCTTCAGCATTTACTCCAAACAGCGATAGATTTTCTTTTACGGATTGACCATTTTGAGATTCTCCATCTACTTCGATATCAAAGAAAGAAACTCCTGCACTCGCAGATAAATCTGCTGCGGTAGCATTTCCTTTAAGTCCAAGGGCATAATTGTTTACATCTTCAAACTGAGCAGCTGCCCCACCTTCGACGGTCAGCACTTCGGCACCAGCCGATGCTTCAGCATTGATCAAGTCATTGCCTAACCTAGCATCCCCTTGAGCATTCAACAGGCCTGCTTCTCCTTCAACATTGAACCCTTTATTATCTGAGGTCAACGATCCAAACTCTGAGGTCCCGTTCGCATAAACGCCTCTTCCAGCTACATTCGCTTCAGCTACTTCTCCCAGACGGGCATTAGCATTTCCTTCTACGGTTACAAATTCTCCAGAAGCCGTCAAAACACCCTCGTTTAGTTGAGTCTGGTAAGATCGTCCAAGCTGTTGATGTCCTGCTGATATGTAAGTATCAGAAGCTAATCCTGCTGCCCATTGACCTTCAGCTGCAGCTTGAGAATCTGCAGTGAAAAAGAAAGGATCTTCAATCAACTTTTCATCTAAAGCTGTTGTAGGCTCTGCCTTATACCAAGTTTCACTGGCCAATTGTCCTACTTTATCTAACGCTAATGTCCCTTGACTGTCGTAATAATTGTCAGCAATATTCTGGATACTTGTATTCAACGTTTGGATACGTCCATAAATCGTTTCTGCTCGTTCTAAAGCGGTTTGATCCGTATCAGCTAAGTCATACACTGTATCCGTCAAAAAAACCAATACTGCTTGAAAATCTGTTTCTAAAGCATTGCTTTGAATATCTGTTACCGGGATATATTCAGCCGCTTGGATATTCAACGATTCTACTCGATTCGTTATCGTTGAAACACTTCTTTGCCTAGCTGTTACTTGCTGTTCGGCAGTTTCTAAGTCAGCAGTAGATACTTTTCCGCTCGCATCGCTTTCAAATCCCAAATAAATCTCTTTAATGTCTGTAATGGCTGTTTTGATTTCATTTAATATATTCATGAACATGTTGATATGATGTACGGTCGATAGTTGAATGTATTGTTTATAACTATCCGCTGCTGCTCCTCTAAAACTAGCAGTTTCCGTTAAAACATAAGCACTTTTATATTGAGCATAAAACAATTCTTCTAAAGTAGAGGCTTGATCTGTCGCCTGCTTCGTCAATTCTTCCATTTCTTCATTGTTTAATAAAGCCATAGTGCACCTCCCTATGAATCACTTGAACCAAAGAGCCTGTCTCCTAGAGTCATTCCTGCCAATTCACGATCTAGGTTCATCCAGTCAGCACGGATATATTCTAGATTTTGAATATCGTTATCCGATAAATTCTTAAAATTTGTTATGGCTTGGTTCATTTGTTCTAAAGCATCTACATATTTGTTAACGGCTGTTAAATCTAAATTGCCTTTTTCTGTTGTGTAAGGAGAGCTGTCTATTGCCGCGTTGGCTTCTTTAAAGCTCGTTATTTCTTCTTGAAGTTGTTCTGGCTCTATCAATATTTCAGACATAATTCACCTTTGCTCCTTGTTCCAACACCATATGGCATTCAGTAATAGCCTTGTAGTGTTGTTTCATTATTTTTTTGATAAATTCAGGTTGATACGTTTTTATTGTTACATAATATTTAATCAAATCGATACCGTTAACATACAAACTCAAAAACAATTGATTGAATTGGTAAGGCTTTTCAACTAAAAGATATTCTACTTCTTCTTGAATCGACAGGTAAGCTTCTTTAACCGTTCCTTGAGTCAGCGACAATGGTAATTGATCTTTATACTTAAGCAGAGGATGCTCTTGGTACTGAATACTCGCATCAAAATTGTCGATGCTCACGGCAAAGTCTCCTTTAAATAAGCAGTGTCCGATCAACTGCAGTAAAGCGAATTGGTCATGTACTGGAACAACATGCGGATCAAAATCGAAGTGCATTGCTCCAACAGAATACGACTCTTTATCTACAGCTTTCAAGTGTTGATCTACTATAGGAAGTATTTCCATCACATGAGGAGAAGGAACGATCACTTCTCCTGGTTTTTCAGTATTCTTTAACCAATAGAAAAATTCGGCTTCTGTGATTTTGTCAGTATTCCCGTTTATCAATAAGACGGTATTGGGAAAATTCACAAACAGTTCCATGAATTGTTTTACGTCCTCTGAATCAATGGTCTGAATATCTCTTGTCAATTGATGAAAGTGGAAGTCTTTTCGTTTATCTGAAAATTCTATCATTTTTGTATAAGCTCGAAAAGCAATATCCTTGTAATTTTGTTTAAAATTCATTTCGCAATTGATTTTGGCCGCTGCAAATACCTCTTCATCTAGTTCAAGATGATAAAACAAGTCCATCACTTGCTGGATGTCTCGATCGAAAGCCGATGCAGTAGTCAGAAAAGTCAATACCGAAGCATTTGTCGTCGTATTTACACGAATCGTTTTTCCTAATTCTTTCATGGCTTTCAATCGCATATATTCCATAAAGACATTTGCACTAGCTTGGTTTACTTCTATGCGTCTTGTCGGATCATCTAAAGTAACGTATTCTTTGTACGCAAATCCTGCATGGATCCCAATAGATACATAAAGTTTATTATCCAAATATCTGTGTTGATTGATCTCTACTTTTAGTCCATTCACTTGGTTCATCTTACCCCTCCGAAATCTTTATTGGGAATTTGATTTTATGATAGCGACCTTCTTGGTACAGATAAGCCTCATCTTGTTCTAATGGTTTTTCACGAGCAATTCGGACTCCCGGCGGATAGATACTTTGTTCTGAAAAGGCCATCGTGATCACCGCATTTTTGGTAGCTTTCAATTTCTTAGCAATATCATTGTAATCGCGATTAAAGGTACTATATTCAGCTCCAAATACAATAGTGACACCCAGCTTATGTTCCACTTCAGCTAGTTGATCGATTTTCCGCTTCGCTGCTGTTTCTAATCTATCATATATCGCTGTTAAATCATTGATAATCAACATGATAGGTGTGAAGTCAGTATAGAAATGTTCCATGTTTTGCCCTGATTCTTGTCTAAATTGATTAAAGTACATTTCCTCTCGCTCACCAATAATCTCAAGCACATGGTCCAGTACGTATTCAATTTCTTGATCTGCTGTGGCATAAGCTTGAACACTGTCCCGATGTGCATAAAGCGGCATACTTGATTGATCAATAATGTACGTTTGTTGTTCAGCTGATTTCGAAATGTGCAACAGAGAACTCAAACTTTCTGTCAATTTAGCTCTTCCAGCTCCTAAATAAATAACTTTTCCGTTACGCTCAAAACCAACTGGCAGAGCAGTTCCGCGATCAAGTCCAATGACCATATTTTCTTTCTGTGACAGAACTTCTGCCACGATTGGGTTGGATACAAAGTCATTAACAAACAATTCATCTGGAACCATTGGAATCGGAGTTGGTACTTTCCCTTTCCATGATCGTTTCATTTGTTTTATTTCATGCTGCATAACTTGAATCAATTCTATACTGCTCTCAGCTTTAACCGGTAAAGCAATTTGTATCAGTTCTGGTTTTTCTATACGTACCAACCCGCGTCCTGGCAAATCATCTATGCTGAGAGTTGTTCTTCCGACAACCATTCTTGCTTCATCATCAGCGTTTTGTCTCAAAACAAATTGTTGCTTAATGTTTCCAGACAGATTCATCCTTAGATTAGCTTGTCTTCCGGCTGTCATTACCAAATGAATACCTAGACCAGCTCCTTCTCTAGCCACTTGTATCAAATGGCTTTCAAATTCCGCTTCGATAGCAAATCCCTTGATTCCTTCATAACTGTCTACAGCAATCAAGATAGAAGGGACCGTTTTCCCGCTAACTTGTTCATATAATGCAATATTCGCTACTGCATATCGGCTCAGAAGTTTTTTCCGCTCTCTCATTTCTTGGCTGATTCGAGTCATATATTTTTTTAACTTTTCGTGTTCATCTGCAGTAAATATATCGGCAACATGCGGTAAGTTCTTTAGGGGCAGTAAGCCGTTTGTTCCGAAATCCAATAGATACATTTCTGCTTGTTCAGGATTTTGAGAACGCGCCAAGTCCATCAACACTGTCTGCAAGAAAGTCGACTTTCCATAACCAGGGCTGGCATACAGTAGTACATGGCCATCTTTTGTCAGGTCTAATCGCAGTGTTTGCTGCTCTTGAATGTCAGGCAAGTCGATCACCCCAACGACTGGAGTCAAAGGTGCTTTTGGATTAGACCATTCTTCATTAAAGTTTAGCGGGTGCAGATCACTAGTATAGATACGTTCCTCTAAAGGCGGCAGCCAAGGTTTAGCGATCGGGTTGATTTGAGCTTTGAAAACTTCTCTTTGTATCTCTTCGATCACAGCATCCATCTCAGTTGGAATTTGTTTTACTTCTTCTATGGCATCAAGTCCACTAAGATCTTCATTTAAGATCTCATATTGCCCTAGATCGTTGACCAAGTAGATCGTGTGATCCTCAATATGCTGAGTTTCTTTATTAGGCAGGTAATCTGCTCCGCTCCAAGCACTTTGGAACAATTCATAAATTTCATTATTCCCCACTTGCATATATCCGCGTCCGACTTGGGTGATCTCAGATGCATCTGGTGTCCGCAGCATTTCCATTGAATCTGAGCGGTCAGCCACTTTCAACGCTATTTTAAAACGCGAGTTGCTCCAGATTTGATCATCCACAACGCCCGTCGGCTTTTGAGTTGCTAAGATCAAATGAATCCCCAATGATCGACCGATCCGAGCTGTGGATACTAATTCTTTCATAAAATCTGGCTGTTCAGATTTTAATTCTGCAAACTCATCACTGATCAAAAACAAGTGCGGCAACGGTTCTTTTGCATCTCCATTTTTCACCAGTTTTTGGTACTGATTGATATGATTGACATTATTTGAAGAGAATAATCTCTGCCGTCTTTTCAATTCTGCTTTGATCGACGATAGAGCTCTTAAGCTTTGATTGCCATCTAAGTTGGTGATCGTTCCCAGCAAGTGAGGCAACCCGCTAAACAGATTAGCCATTCCTCCACCTTTGTAGTCGATCAACAGAAAAGCCACATCGTGCGGATGGAAATTGACTGCTAAACTTAAAATATAACTTTGAATCAATTCTGACTTACCCGAACCTGTCGTACCAGCAATCAATCCATGAGGCCCGTGAGCTTTTTCATGCAGATTCAACTGAACAGGATCGTTGGCAGATCGTAATCCAATAGGTACAGCCAATGTTTTATGAGGAGAGTGCTCTTTCCATCTTTTAACAACATTTAACTCTTCAACATCACTGACTTGATACATTTGCAAAAATGTCACCATCTCAGGCACACCATTTTTGATGCTTTGCAAATGTTTTAGTGGAGCCAAAGCGCGTGGGATTCTTTCTTTATCGAATTCCATTGGAAAATGATCCAATTGATATACAGTATTCTTCAGTTCTCCATTCTCCATCAACAATACGCCTGTCGTACGATCTCGAATATCGATAACCGTTTGAACGTTTTCCGATAACGAGCTCAATACATCTTGAACGAAAACGATACTACATCCTAACTGCAATGGATCCTGATCAAAAAATTCCATGATCATATGGTCCAAAATCAATTTTTCATCGGTTACCAGCACGACATAATGAGGAGTGAAAGCGACAGAATCCTCGGCTTTTTTCTTTTCTCCTAAGGCGTTTTTCCGTTCTTTTAAGATTTGGTACAAGCTGTTCAACACTTGATCGCGACTGCGCTGATTGTAAACAAAACCTCTGACATTGATATTGCTTAATTTTGCGTGCGGCAGCCAGCGCATCCAATTCCATTCTTCTTTTTCTTCTTCAGGAAAAACCGCAATAAACTGAACTTCGTGGTAACTATGGAAGAAAGCTAGCTGATTGACCAATAATTGCAGCTGTTCAATGACAAGTTTTCTAGGTCCGATATACCCTACTGGCGCTTCTATCAAATTAACGGTTATCGGCATATCATTCAATGACTGGTACTGTTCAAACAATTCATAGCCTTGAACTTCTAATTCATCCAGCTTCTTCTCTCTCTCTTTATTTGAGTAAGTCAAATCCACTGCATTCGCTACTTTTCCCAATCCTAAACGATAATGCAAAAAATCAAAATGTACAGGCGTCTTTTCATAGATTCGATGATTCAATTTTACAGCTGCTTCCTGCAGTTCTTCAATCGAAGGATAATGATAATGTTGACCATTTTCTTGATTTTTTTTATCTTGATACAAGTCTTTGCCTTTTTCTTTCAAATAATGTTGGTACGTCTTTTCTCTTTCTTCTACTGCTTTTTTATGCTCTTTTCGCTGAGTAAAATACCGTTGAATAGAAAAAACAGCTGTTAGTAAAGACATCGCTAATGTAATAACAATGTATAATCCTCTAGGTTGGAAAATACTGATCATCACAAGTAACGTAACCATTACTAAAGGAGGTAAAATAATTCTAAGCAATTGCTCAGTCGGTTTCTTCGGCATTTGAGGAGGCGCCTTTACCTCTACTTTTTTTTCAGGATTGCGGTAAATAATTCTTGGCGATCGATGATATTCTGGATAATCCTTAGGAAAAGCGTAACGTGAAAAAGCAACTTCTTGCAAATGAATGAATGTTGAAGAAAGCCCCCAAACTTTCAATTCTTCTTTCATCACTTTCAGCGTAACGCCTTCAATCGTTAACTCATCGCCAAATTGGACTTGCCCTATTCTAGCAGCAGTCGAGCGGTTATTGAGGTAAAGCAGCCCTTCCACCATTTCGTAAGTCCATTGTCCCTCTTTAGTCTTCTTCAATAAGACCTGTGAATTTGTATGTACGATCTGCAGGTCTGCATTTATTTCTGGTCCAACAAATAGAACATTTTTTGTTGTGATATCATATATCTTTTCTTCAGCTTGTGCGCCCACCCAAATAGCTAGGTCTTCTTTTTTTGTAGAGATAGTCGACCACTGGTTTAAGGAGCTGTCTCTTTTTTCTTTTTCATTTTGGATCGTATATGTATTGTCCAATACATGTACGATATATCCTTTTAATTTCGGAAAAGATTCTACTAACGCTGCAAACTTTGGCTCATCCAAAGAGAATGACTGATCATCTAATTCATTTAACGTCAAATCAAACTGATAGCGATCCGCTGAACCGTGGACGATCAGGCTTATATTTTGAATATTATTTGTCTGGTATCGGAGTTGTTCCACCTAGTGCACCTTCCTTACTGAATGCTCTGAATTTTTATCAGTTTGTTTGCGTTTCTTCTTCAAGAATTGTATCTCTTTCTTCGCTGTATTCTTCGTATTGAGTTTCATATTGACTCAATTGCTGTTCTCGTTCTTCACCGGATAATTCCGGATTGTTGATGATTTGTTCCCTGATTTGAGCAATACCATACAAAATCAAATCGTAATCGCCTATTTTTTTAGCTAAATCAATCGATTCTTCATAATTTCCTTGGCCGATATGAACCCAGTAATCCAAATAGTTCACGTCTGATTTTAGGCTGACATTATTTAAAATTACTTGTTTTTGTTCTTCATTGAAACTTTGACCTTGAACAACTGAATAAGCCATCATATATTTTTGTGTAGCCGGCAAGTCTTCAGGCTTAATCGAATTTAATGTCGAGATAACTTCAGTGTAATTATTTTGTACAAAATAAGAGTCAGCTTCTAATAATCTGTTTTGGAACGGACTGCGGATAAAGACAAAATAACTCAATGCTGCTAGAGAAACGACTACAGCACCGCCAAACCATAATGCTAATTGTCTGGACCATTTGTATTTCTTCTTATCCACTTTTTGATATTTTTTTTCTTCCTCTGCTGCTTTTTGCACATACAATGGTTTAATATAATCAGCCAATGCCTCCATGGATTCGGCTGTCTTGATACGATGGATAAACTCAGTTCCCGTAACGGTCTCCAAATTGCCTGCGTACAAGTCTTCAAATCTGTATTCTGTCAGAAATAAACTGATCAAGTAACATTTCATATTTCGCAACAGAAATTCTGGGTTCATCTCCATCGGCGGCATTTGCTCTTTGATTCCTCGATAAGCAATTGAGGGAATTAAATTGTAATCAAAATAGAGATTTTCCGGGTGCAGGAAAAAAGTATAAGGAAATTGGGTTAATTCCCCAAAGGACAATAAATTTACTGCAGCTTTCAACTTTTCTACCGTATCCAGCTCCTGCATTTCTTTCACTGTATGACCTGGTCGCTGAATTGTGTAATTAAAAATCAATTTGTCTTCTGTAACTTCATAACTGCCTGGTAAAAAATGAGCTTCTGGTACTTTTAAAACGGCTAATCGATCTTCATTCTTTAAGTGTGCTGCAGATTTTTTGATGCGGACTGTCCACTGTGTCTCTGTTTTTTCATAATCGTACTCTACTTGATCAAATACTATTTTTACCGTCTGTGGAATATGTTCGATTGAGTCCATAGTTTTCTCCTTAAATAATTTCTATAATATCCCCATCCGTTACTGGATAGTGATATAAAAACTGATTTTCGGCCAAGATCAATCCTTTAGACGAAATCTTGATTTGTTTCATGCCTTCATTTTCTTCCAAATGAAAGATAGAATGTAGTTGATTGACCAGTCCTGCTGCTGTGATGTAAACAGGGATACGCAAATCAACCTCATTTCCATTTTTTAACACTAACGTAATATTAACGTGATCATTATCCCTCATAATTATCCCTCTTATACAATTGATATGATGCCGCAACAGAAGTTGCTGATACTGCTATCAGAAAGAATTTAAACCATGTATTTTCTAATAAACTGACTGAGCCAAGCGCATGTGTTTCTTGCTGCAGCACTGACTCTCCAGTATGATTTGTATTTATAGGAGCAGTAAACAAGCTCTTTTTATTGAAAGTCTCGTGTGTCGTTTCTTCTACCCCAGTAGTAAAAAGAGCATTGACCTGCTTCTGTTCGTCTAGTTTATCCTGTTCAGTATACGTTTCTATCCGTTCAGTATCTTTTGTTCCAAATAAATCGCTGACATCTAAGGTAGCAGACTGACCTTTTGAATTCCCTTCTAAACGGTCCACTTGAATCGAAACACCATTTTCTGAATCAGAACTCTCTGCTGCTGCAACATTTTTAGGTTCCCAAGAAACCAATATTCCTAGTAACAAAAGAAACAGAAGGAGCATTCTGTTATTTCTCATGTCTATGCCACCTCTTTTTTAGCAGGTTTCTTTCCAACTAATAGTAGAACACCACTGACAACGATTGCCAAAATCACTAGTACTAGAACCATTTCAACACTAGATTGGGCTTGAAGCAATGCTCTCATCGTTCTTTCTCCCAGCATTAATGGATTAACTGTACGGATCACATTTGCGAACCCTGATAAATTTGCTGTGGTTCCTATAGATTCTGTAACAAAAACATAACTGATCAAGAAATACATACTGATTCCTAATCCCATATTTTTGAATAACTTGATCAAACTGTAGTTTATTAGACTGAACACTACACTTAGTAGCACAACCGCCGCAGTCCACTTCAATGTACTTTCAAATGGCACACCTAGAACTGCTCCGCTGATCATCCCTTCTATCAATCCTAAAACAATGCTGATGCCTAAAATGATCAATAGTGGATAACCTTTCATTTTTAAAGCTGCATTGGATCCGTCAAAGTCATCTTTTTTCAGGAAAACAACATTATTCGAAGCAATCAAATAACCCGCAAATAAGGAGATTCCATAAATCATCAATACCCAAGTAAATGGATTCACTTTTTCCGCTGCTTGGATAGACCCTTTAAAGTCTTTTTCAACAGGATTGGCGATAAAATCCATAACAGTCTCATTCAATATGCCATTTTGGTGAGCATTGCTTAATACTTCTACAAAATTACCTGCAAATTGATTATTCTCTTCCACTTGTTCTTGGAATCGATTCATTAAGCTGCCCGCGTCTGTCGTTAATTCTTCAGTACTCAATTCTAATACAGCAACGTCTGCATCAAAAGATTGGAATACATCTTTTACAGAACTGGCCATTTCTACCGTACTTTCAGAATCGGTTTTTAAACTCCCGCTTGTCTGTAGAATTTGACCAAGGTTCGTATAAATATCTTTAGCTGTAATGGAGTTTAGTTGTTGATTTTCACCATTATCTGCTCCCAATGCTGTTACAGCCTGGCTTTGTTCTTGCCAGCTAGATAATAGTTGCAGCTGAGTATTGATTTGTTCAGCATTGTTCTGTGCTGTTGTTCTGATACTTGACATTTTTTCAGCTAGAACTGGCAATTGCTGCGTCAAATCAACCATTGTAGAACGCACATTTTGTTGACTGGCTAACAACCCATAACCCGTTAAATTATTCGTTAAAGTGTTTGTGATGACTTCGGTTAAGTAGTCTTTCACATCACGATCTAAAAATTTCCCTACTATGGTTGAATAGTCATCAAATACTGGCTGAGTATTTTCTTCATTTGTAATATCAATTTGTAGAAAAACATCCTTATAGAGACGTTCGATTTTCTCTATAACACTTGTATATCGATCCAATGCGTTTCGATGCTCTAAGCTAGAATAATAATCCACTTCTTCATAAAAAACATAGTGGACGTATGATAGACTTTCTTTCACTCCTGCATTAGATTCGCTAGCCCCATTTTCTGGTTTTAAAGGTGGCTCGCTACTCACCTCATCTTCTTTCACCTGTTCAAGCTGGTCGGTTTCTGGTTTTTGCTGTTTCTGCAAAACTTCAACTTTAATCTGTTGCTTGTCAGTTTGATTTTCAGGTAAGTTTTCGATTTTATACGTTCCGCTGATAGTAATATGTGAGTCACGATCTGATATGAGGAAAGAATCTCCTGGAACTGGTGTCCCATTAACTGTCCATGTAGGCGATACTATACTATTAGGAAATTGAACGTTGATAGTTCCATCTCGAATTTTCCCATCCGTATTATCTATCTCAAAATGGAATGTTTTTTCTGGTGTTTCCTCAATAAATGCTACCAATTCTTGATAAGCTTTAGATATATCATTCGCTATATTTTCTGCTTCTTTATTCGGTTCTTTATTATTGTTACTCAAAAATTCTTTTAGATAATTTTCTTGCTGCTTTACAGATTCAATTAACTGGTCAACATTTTTAACTAAACTTAACTGCTCTTTAGGCAGCTCTTCAATAGTTAGATAAGGCAATGTAGCTACTTGTTCCAATAAAATTTTTTTTTGCTTCTCTTCCTTGTACTTTTGAAGTTCTTCTTTTTCAGCTATTTTTTCCAAGAAAGAGTTGGTCTCCCCTTTGCTATCTTTTATGTCTTCATGATTCTGTAAAAATGTTCTTAAACTGATGTCCGATTCTTTACCATAAGCCTCATTCAATTGCTCTTCAACAAAAGCATCAACTGTTTCTAATTGGTCATTCAATAGCTCTTCTTGTTGAGCTACTTTCGTGTTCATTTCTGTCATATAGCTCTCTAAGCGAGCATACTCACTAGCATAAGTATCGATCCCAATAGCTGCATTTCTGACTGGACCTGTAGGCCGTTGAAATTGGGACAACAGAACTTCATTAGAAACTTGGATACTGTTAAACAATTCTTCTGTTTCTTGATTCAATAAAGCAGCATCCATACTAAGAATGTTTTCCATAAAAGTTTCGTAAGAAATAGTGTCATTATTCAGTTTTGATATGTATTCCATTAATTGAGAGTCGTATTCCAACAATGACTGACTATATTCAGTAAATCCCGCTGTGTTTTCAGAAAGAGTATCTGTTAACCGCTCATTGCTTTCAAGGGTAATGCTTGTATGATCTTTTATTGTCGGAATAGCATTCTCAAAGCTTAAAGCCGTTCCATAAACTTGATTTTCATATGAACCCATGTTGGTATTGTTGCCATCGACCACTTCTCGCACATTATTTTGAGCTTGAGATAGATTAACTAAAATCGTTGCCACATATACGTCAACTAATTGCTGATTCAATCCATTCACTATTTCATTTCCAACACGATCGGCTTCTGTCTCCAACTCATTGTTTCCATTAGCATTCACTCGATATTCTATCGCTACTTTTTCTGGATTTGTTTCGTTCATATCTAATACTTTTGCAGAAAAATTATTGGGGATGATCAACATCAGTTGATACAGACCCTCATTAAGTCCTGATTCAGCACTTCCTCTACTTACTACATACCAATCATACTCTTCATTTTTTTCAATTTGCTTAATGTAATTGGAACCTAAAGTATAGTCTGCATCCCCTACTACTGTTCCTTCATCTTCATTTACAATAGCTATAGCCATTTTACTTTTCACGTCTACAGACTTTTCAGTACCTGTCTCATCTGCTTTTTCATTGACGCGTTCTGCCGTTTGTATATGATTGCTTAAAATAAATAATAAACCTGCAAACACAGTAATCGCTGCACCAATTTTTAACCAAAGCCTTCTTTTATTTTTCATCTCCAACATTCACCTCTCCAAATTAAACTCCTAGTAAAAAAACACATAAAAAAAGAAAGGGAATTCTCATCCCTTCCCTGTGGCTCGATTTTAAATCAATCAACTATTAGTATTAAAACCCGATTTTTCCAGCGATATCTTGATCTGTTTGCTCGATCGTATCTGCAACTGAGTTTAACTGAGTATTGATGTCTTGTAACAATTGTGAGAATTCTTGGATTTTTGGTTTCAATTCACTGAATTGATTGTCAAAACTTTCAAAAGCAGATCCTTCCCAATTTTCACGAATAGCTTCTTGTTCAGAAGTTAATATTGCTAAAACGTTATCAATATCAGAAGAACCATTCGTATATTTTACTGCTGAAGTTCTCAACTCTTCTGGTGTTAGTTTGATTTGTGCCATATTATTATTCCTCCAATAGTATGTAATTTATAACTGAAACAAATTTACCAAATATTCTCTATACATTGCAACTAATAACCTAGAGTTTCGCTATTATTTTTCACAAAAGAAATATTTGAATAGTTAATTTCACAAATAGAAGTAAAATATCTCTAAAGTATGCCTATTTCACCACTATAAACCTTCTATCAATAGAATTTAAATGTAGTTATAATCTGGTTGATTTTAGATAAAAAAATATGCACTTCAAACATAACATATTGTTAGTTTGAAGTGCATATTGAAGTATAACGGTGTATTTAATACCGGCGGCCGGAATCGAACCGGCACGCCCTCAACGGGCACTGGATTTTGAGTCCAGCGCGTCTACCAATTCCGCCACGCCGGCATGTGTTTTGCCTACAAATTTTATCACTTATAAAACAAGGCGGTAACCGGATTTGAACCGGTGATGAAGGTTTTGCAGACCTCTGCCTTACCACTTGGCTATACCGCCAAAATATATTTAAAAACTGGGCTAGCTGGATTCGAACCAGCGCATGAGGGAGTCAAAGTCCCTTGCCTTACCGCTTGGCTATAGCCCATTAAAGGGGCGACTGATGGGGATCGAACCCACGAATGCCGGCGCCACAAGCCGGTGTGTTAACCACTTCACCACAATCGCCATAATAAAATAAAAATGGAGGGGGGCAGATTCGAACTGCCGAACCCGAAGGAGCGGATTTACAGTCCGCCGCGTTTAGCCACTTCGCTACCCCTCCAGAATATAATGGCTCGGGACGGAATCGAACCGCCGACACCTTGAGCTTCAATCAAGTGCTCTACCAACTGAGCTACCGAGCCAACTTAGAAGTTTCTTTTTTATGTATTTTTGGAACCAATGGAGGTTAACGGGCTCGAACCGCTGACCCTCTGCTTGTAAGGCAGATGCTCTCCCAACTGAGCTAAACCTCCAAAGATAAGTTATTTCAATAGCATGACCCGTACGGGATTCGAACCCGTGTTACCGCCGTGAAAGGGCGGTGTCTTAACCGCTTGACCAACGGGCCTGTTTATAAATGACATTGAACATAAAAACGGAGAAGGAGGGATTTGAACCCTCGCGCCGCGTTAGCGACCTACACCCTTAGCAGGGGCGCCTCTTCAGCCACTTGAGTACTTCCCCAATCAACGAAAAAGTCTACTTACATTATGTTTATG
>NZ_JBHFIG010000005.1:0-283 GCF_057334175.1 Desemzia sp. AGC72 | reverse complement strand
AGATAATATTTGTATTTAACAAGGTATTGAACCTTTATGACCCGTACGGGATTCGAACCCGTGTTACCGCCGTGAAAGGGCGGTGTCTTAACCGCTTGACCAACGGGCCTTTAATTTTTAACATATCATGGAATGGTGCTAAAACTTACGGAGAAGGAGGGATTTGAACCCTCGCGCCGCGTTAGCGACCTACACCCTTAGCAGGGGCGCCTCTTCAGCCACTTGAGTACTTCCCCAAACCACATATATGATTTTATTTTTCACATCCAAGTAAAACTTGGTG
>NZ_JBHFIG010000004.1:0-172908 GCF_057334175.1 Desemzia sp. AGC72 | reverse complement strand
AGCTTCTTTATAGTATATAAGAACCTATTTTGTCCCATGAGCTGTCCTGTTGGTCCGCTCATGACCGAAACTGATTTCTCAACGGCCATCGCTTTTAATTTTTATTCCTTAATGGCAGGCTACGACATGAAGATGGGCCATGGCAGTTCTTGTTTGACTCTTGATGGCTGAAAACCACTATCTCTCGATTATTCTATATTTCCATCCGATCAATATCATAGATTTCAATAGCGTAAGTCTCTTCTATTTCGTTTAAGACCTTATCAAGCACCATATGGCATTGCTGGTATTCATTTCCCACAACACTGATACCGATTACTCCTTGGTTCAGCATGTCTTGCTTGTCCAATTCTGCGATACTGATATTGAATTTACGGTGCATCTTGTGAATAATGCTTTTTACTACACTCCTCTTATCCTTTAAAGAATAAGCTTCATCGATTCGAAAGCTTAATCTCATTCCGACAACAGCTATGAGAATCACCTCGTTTTTTCTTATTCTTTTTCAATTTCTCTTTTTGCGATGTTTAAGGCTCTTAGTTTCGGTGTTTTCTTGTATTCATGTTCATGCATTTGCTTGATGATATCATCTAAGAAAGATACACTTTCTCTCAAATATTCTCCTTTATTCAGCATGATGCATTCTGAACGACTGCCTTGAGCCGCATCCGTTACTTCTGCTCGAGTTGGAATTCCTGTAGCTACCATATTTTCCAAGACTTGTGTTCCCCATACTACAGGAACATCAGCCGCTTCACAGATCCACAAGATTTCTTGCTGCAGTTCTGCTAATCTTAAAAAACCAGCTTCAACAGCTAAATCTCCCCGAGCGATCATGACAGAAAATGGATTTTTTCCGGATGCTGATACAATGATCTCCGGCAATTTTCTCACCGCTTCAACAGTTTCGATTTTCGCCATTAAAGGAATTGTTTGGGCTTTTTTCTTCGGCATACGTTTCAGCAACTCTTGTTGAATTTCTTGAACATCTTCTGCATTTTTAACAAAAGAGAAGCCTATGATATCTGCATGGTCACACACGAAATCTAAGTTGCTTTTATCTTTATCAGTAATAAATTCCATTGTCACTTCTGATGCCGGGAAATTCAATCCCATTTCAGCTTTTAAGCGTACTCCTTTTTTAGAATCGACTTTTGTAGTCTCGACGATTGCACCTTCTTCTGTGACTTCTTTGATCACACCTTCTACTATTCCATCATCGATTTTGATTGGATCTCCTTGTTTTAAGTGAGAGACGATATCAGGAATGTTACACCCAATCATCAACTCGATACCGCTCATTTTTGGAGGTGTGTCAGATCCGGTCAACAAAAACCGATGTTCGCTTTTTACTCTCGGCTTTTTCAAACTAGTGAAGATCCAGCTGATTCTAGCTTTTGGTCCTGCAATATCCATCAATACTTGGCATTTTTTATCCAGTTTTTTCTCACATTTGCGAATGTTCTTGATAATACCTTGCCATATTTCAGGATCATCATGGGCACAATTCAACCGTGCTACGTTCATTCCCGCTTTCATCAAGTCTTCAATTAATTTGCTGTCTTTAGCTGCTTGTCCAGGTATAGTGACCATGATACGAGTAAAGCGCTCTTCAGGCTTTTTACCAAAAATCGTTGCAGTGTTCTTTTCAAGTTCTTTACTGCTGGCCAAGTAAGCCTCCATGGACGGATATTCGACAGCTTTAATTTCTTTCCCTAATATGGTTCCCAAACTCAGGATAACCGCGTTCAAGTTATCTAAAACCCGTGATTCCAACCTTCCTAGTGAAGACAACCCCCAAGGAGTAAGTGCTTCTTGGATTTTTCGGATATCGTGGTTTCGCAATGCCAAATAATAGGCTAAATTTTTAACACCGGATTCTTGTTTTTCTTTCTTTAATAATGGCTGCCACTTTTGGTACAATTTGTCCCCTTCTTTAGTGACTTCTGCCCTTAAAGAAATCAGTTTCTCATACAATTTTTCCGGGTTATTCAAATAACTGTTTTTTACCACTGATAATCCTCCTTACAAAATTCCGTCTCCAGATTCATAATTTATTCATCTAAATTTTTAGCAGCTTGTTCAATAAAAGTCTCGAGAACTTTAATACGGGCATATTTCTTATCCATTCCTGATACAATGTTCCAGGGCGCTTGTGGAGTAGATGTCCGGTCTAACATTTCATTCATTGCATCAATATACTCATCCCATTTTTCTCGATTGCGCCAGTCTTCATCTGTTAATTTGTATACTTTATCCGGCTCATTCTCACGATCTTTGAATCGTTTCAACTGTTCTTCTTTATCAATATAAAGAAAGAACTTTACGACCAATGTACCAAATTTCGTTAACTGAGCTTCCATCTGATTGATTTCTTCATAAGCTCTGTCCCACTCTTTTTCCGTCGCGAATCCTTCTACTCTTTCGACCAGAACCCTGCCATACCAGCTTCGATCAAAAATCTTGATGTCGCCTTTTTTAGGAAAGTCTCTATAGAATCTCCACAAATAATGGTACTGGTGCTCTAATTCATTTGGTGCAGATATAGTGATCACTTCATACCCCCTTGGATCCATCTCCCTTGTCAGGCGTTCAATGGCTCCGCCTTTTCCGGCAGCATCTACTCCTTCAAATACTAAAACAGTTGGGATCCCTTTAGTGTAAAGCTGAAAAGCAATACGTTCAGCTTCTAATTGAAGAGCGTCTTTTCGTTTATCATACTCTTCTTCAGACAAAGCTACGTTTAGATCGATTTTCTCCAATGGTTTTTGAGAAGCAGCATAATTTCTTGTATAACGGATACCACCATTTTTTTGTCCCAAGATTCGATCGATTCCTTCATAAATCAAATCAATCGACATACCTAAAACTTTTTCTGATGCTCCCTTTTTTTCTTCCGTTGAAATGATGTGCCATTTGCTGAAAGGAAAATCTGACTTTTCTAAAATTTCATCAAAATGATGCAAGTATTTCTCGTACTGCTTGTATTGATCTTCATCTCGCTCACCAATCATGAAGGCTTTGTCAGCATCGTTTTTTAATGCATCGATTCTTTCTTGCTGTGTTTTTTCTTTTTGATGAAGAAAGAATTTGATAATAATCACATTATCGTCCAATAATTGTTTTTCGATAATACTGATGTCTTCAATCCCTTGTTTCAACTCACTATTTTCAACAGATAAATCATTCAGTAGATTAAAATAAAAACTACGGTCAAAAATAGCCATATTGCCTTTTGAAGGGATTTTTTCCCAAAAGCGCCACAAAAAAGGTCTGGCTTCTTCTTCAGTTGTAGGTGTTTCAAACACACTGACTTTATACGATTTAGGGTTCAATTCTCGAACAAGATCTTTGATGACGTAACCTTTCCCTGAAGACTCCCAACCATCTACAATGATCAGGACCGGAATATTCAAATTTTTGATTAGTCGTTGTGCTCTAGCTAAGCGTTCTCCTAGTTCTTTCCGTTTAAATCCTGCATAGCGATTTTTCGTTTCTTTGAAATCAAAGTTTTTGAGCATGTTGTCACCTCCAAATAGAATCATCTTTATTATAATTTCTTATAGAATCTTTTACTAAGAAAACGGTTTGATTCTGTTGAACGATACAAAAAAAGCTGCAAGATAACTTGCAGCTTTTCGATAAAGATTTTATTTATTTGTCTGTAGTTCATTTTTAATAGAAGTGTTCATTTTTTCAGAACAAAGAGTCATTACCGCAACACTAAGCAATATATAAACAGGGAATAGCCCAATTGTGCTGAAAGAAACTAATCCACTAAAAATCAACGGCATGATAGAGCTGCCGATATAGGCAAATGCTACTTGCAGACCCATTACTGACTGTGAAGCCCCTCTTCCAAATCGACTTGGTGTATCATGAATCATACTTGGATAAATGGGTGCACATCCTAACCCAATGAACAGCAATCCTGCCATTGAAAACCCATCGGAAAAAGGCATCAGCAAAAGAATGCCACCGAACGCACAGATTGCTTGGCCAACCCGAATCAATGATTTGTTACTCATTTTATACGTCAAGAATCCGGAAACCAATCTCCCAATCGTTATGCCAAGAAAAAATAACGAAGTCCAACGCGCAGCAACCTCTGGAGCTAACGACTTATATTCTACTAAATATGTACTGCTCCATAAACCGGTCGTTGTTTCGATTGCACTATATAAAAAGAAAGCTAGTACTGACAATTTAACACCGCTTTTTTTCAATACAGACTTCTTAGATTGGAATGCAACTTCAGCTTCTGATGCATCATTGGAATCTTTATTTTCTACTTGATTCCATTTAGGAAGCGAAGTTGTGATAAAAACGACTAAAATCAATTGCAAGATCCCAATCGCTAAGTATCCGTTCTCCCAACTCCCGCGTGCAATAAAAAAGGATAAGATCAACGGACCCATTGTAGCTCCCAGTCCCCAAAAGCTATGCAACCAGCTCATATGGCTTGCTTTAAAATACAACGCCACAAAATTATTCAAAGCTGCATCCACGGATCCTGCTCCTAAACCTAACGGAATGGCTAGAATACATAACCCTAAAAAACTGCCTGAAAAAGCAAACCCTAGCAAAGCTATAGCGGTCAAAAGGATGCTGACTAGCGTTACTTTTGCTGTACCAAACCGCTTGATCATTGTTCCGCTCAGTAAACTAGATATGACTGTCCCGCCAGTGGTGATCACTGAAATCCAGCTTATAGAAGAGATGGATACTCCTAACCCTCCATACATAGCAGGCCAAGCTGATCCTAGTAAAGAATCGGGCAATCCTAAACTGATAAAAGATAAATACACAATTATTAAAATCAATGTCATTTAATTGAATCCTTTCCTGTTAGCTTTTACTCTTAATAAGTGTACTGGTTTTGCTCAAATTAGTATACGAAAATGAGTAAGAAAATCAAAAAAAGTCATGCAATAAACCCCCTTTCAAACAGCATCTTGTTTAAAAGGGGGTTTATCAATTATTTTATTTTGGTGAATCAAAAGCTGTTCGTTTACTTTTTTTCTGTTAGTTTGTACAATTTTCCGTTAAAATCTACAATGATCAGTTCTCCATTCTCATCTAATCCAAAAGAAGAAATCATCTGATTCGTATCTGTCAGTTCTTTATTTATTATTTGCCCATCTTCTGATTTTTTTAGCGCCCATACTTTTCCAGATATAAAATCTCCATAAATATAAGTCCCTTTTAAACTTGGATTTTCTGATCCGTTGTAGACATATCCTCCTGTAATGGACTGTCCTTGAGAGTGGTCGTATGCCCATATAGGCTCTTCTAAAGTTTGATGTTCTATTGAATCATCCGAAATATATTCTTTCGTTCCTTCCATCAATCGCCAACCGTAATTCTTACCAGACTTAACCAAGTTTATCTCTTCTAAGGCACTTTGTCCTACATCCGCTAACCAAAGTTCCTCTTCTTGTGCATCAAAACTAAATTTCCAAGGGTTGCGAAAGCCGTAAGCAAATATCTCTTCACGATAGCCTTCACTGTTTCCTGCAAATGGATTATCTTCTGGAATACTATATTCTGACTCCTTAGTCTTTTTATTTACATCAATCCGCAAAAGTTTCCCATAAATTTCCGTTAAATCTTGAGCGTTGTTCTGCGGATCACCACTTCCTCCACCGTCACCTGTTCCAATATATAAGTAACCATCAAAACCAAATGCCAGTTGCCCTCCATTGTGATTAGTATAAGGTTGAGGGAATTCCATAAATGCCGTTTCGCTGTTCATATCAGTTTTGTAATTATTAGGATCAGCTTTAAAACGTGAGATAACTGTGCCTTCTTGAGTAGTGTAATTGACATAGAAGTAACCATTTTCTTTGAAATTAGGATGGAAGGCCAATCCTAGTAAGCCCATTTCATTGCCTTTTGTGCTGATTTGATTACTTAAATCAATAAATACTTCTTTTTTAGAGACTTCAGATTGATTATCCATCACATAGATGGTACCTGTTCTTTCGACTACAAAAACTTTATTAGAATCGTCATAGGCTGAAGTGAAGTGCAACGGCTGATCAAAGATGACATTTTCATATGCTTCTACTACTTCATATTCATACGTTAAAGGATCAGTGGGCTGAGTTTCTATAGAGGATTCAGATGACTCGATATTTGAAGTTGATTCACTGTCTTCACCTGGTACTGAACATGAAGCAAGTATAAACAAGAAACAAAAAGCAGCTAAACTATGTTTTCTCATTAAAAGACTCCTTCCTGCAACGGTCAAAACAAAAAGAGAGAGTACAAGATAATATAATCCTATTTTTCATTTATATTAACACTATAAGAGAAAAAAACATAAAAAAAGGAAGGAACCTTTTACGGCTCCTCCCTTCTCATATGTGCAACACGTGTACTCACATTTTTATCTTTTCGATGCCATCTTTTCACGTAAATGGTCTTATTTGAACTAGATATTCTTGTTTACCTTTTTCAAAGTGTTCTGTTGAGACTCTGTTAAACTGTGTTTATCTGAATCGTCAATACATAGAAGCTTTGGATATACAATCTAGATGTGAGATACTCCGTGTTGCTATGATAGTAGATCTTAGATTGGTGTTACGTTTTAACCAACTACAACTTGCTGAACACCAACTAAGATACTTTGGGTCAATAGCTCTACTTAAACTATTAACCTAAGAACCCTTTTTCAAGGGGTTCTTCTAAAGAGCGGCATGCTCTTCTTTTTTATCTAATGTTTCTAGCATGTCCCTCTTTACAGTTAGAATATAACATGTAAGCGTTACCTTGTCAACGATTTATTCTACAAAAAATCATTTCTAATCAGAAATTAATAATTATAAAAACCACCTTTTTATTCCTTTAGTTCTTTAAACAAAAAATTTTGACGCTAATAATCTTCGCTAATTTTACTTTTTCAACTTTTTTATTAGAGAATTTTTTTCAAATTATCTGTAAAAATGGAACCATTTTTCTAAAATAAATTCATTAACCTATTTTGACCAATTTCAATTTTTAATCAAATTCTTAGAATCCTGACCCCATGGTCACAGTAAGCGTTAACAAACTTGTTTTCACGGCAACTCCGTTTTACAGGTCTGTTTTAAGTGTGTTACGGTAATACTTGTGTTCAAGGCGGAAAGAAAATTTAAACATTCGTTCGAAACTCGATGGAATCAATCTTTTCACTACTTTTATATGAAAAGTGTTCTGACGATTAAAAAAACAAAGGAGTTGAAGCTTTTGCCTAAGGTAACTGTTGAAAATTTGTCAAAAGTATTTGGAAAAAAAGAAGAACAAGCTTTAAAGCTAGCTAATGAAGGTAAGAAAAAATCTGAGATACTTGAAAGAACTGGTGCAACTGTTGGTGTCAACAATGCTAGTTTTTCTGTTGAACAGGGAGAAATTTTTGTCATCATGGGACTTTCTGGAAGTGGGAAATCTACTTTGGTTCGCTTATTAAACCGATTAATTGAGCCATCTCAAGGAAATATCTTTATCGATGGAAAAAATGTTTCTCAAATGGGAAAAGAAGATTTGCGTAATGTACGAAGAAAAGAAATGAGTATGGTCTTCCAGAATTTCGGTTTGTTCCCGCAAAAAACAATTTTGGAAAATACAGAGTATGGTTTAGAGATCCAAGGCATGGCGAAAGCTGAACGTCGTGAACGTGCAGAAAAAGCCTTAGAAAATGCTGGTCTGCTTGCCTATAAAGACCAACATCCAAATCAACTTTCAGGTGGGATGCAACAACGTGTTGGATTGGCTCGTGCTTTAGCCAACGATCCTGAAATTCTTTTAATGGATGAAGCATTCTCAGCTTTGGACCCATTGATTCGTCGCGAAATGCAGGATGAATTATTGGACATGCAAGAAAAAGTGAACAAAACGATCATTTTTATCACACATGATTTAAATGAGGCATTGCGTATTGGAAATCATATCGCTTTGATGAAAGATGGCGAAATCATGCAAATCGGTACTGGGGAAGAAATTTTAACCAACCCAGCTAACGATTACGTTGAGAAGTTCGTTGAAGATGTTGATCGTTCTAGAGTATTGACAGCAGAAAATATTATGGACCGTCCTACTACTCTAAAAATAGGTAAAGATGGCCCGAACGTAGCTTTAAGACGTATGGAACAAGAAGGCTTGTCTAATATGCTCGTTATAGATGACAGTCGTAAGTTATATGGATATGTTACAGATAGTGATACTGCTCGTGCGGTTAAGAATCATGAGAAAAACTTTGACAATATCTTACGTACTGATATTCCAACTGTACAAAGAGATACTTTGATCAATGACATTTTCGAAGTTATTCACGACGCTTCCACACCAGTAGCCGTTGTCGAAGACGGAAAATTAGTCGGCATCATTGTTCGTAGTTTAGTTCTTGGTGCACTTGCCAAAGATAGCGAGGTGTCTTTATAATATGGACTTTTTAGATAATATACCAAAATTACCAATAGCAGAAAATATTGAAAACTTTATGGATTGGGTCACAGATACTCTAGAACCGATATTTGATTTTGTTCAGTCTTTTAGCGAAATCATAATGGAAGGTCTGACAGATTTACTCTTACTCATTCCTGCCCTATTATTCATTGTACTAATAGCTGCAATTTGTTTCTTTGCATCCGGTAAAAAATTCGGATTAGCTGCCTTTTCAATTGTAGGATTATTCTATGTTCAGAACCAAGGTCTATGGGATGATTTGATGAGTACGATCACCTTAGTCATTGTATCTAGTTTGGTTTCCGTGATTATCGGTGTGCCACTAGGAATTCTGATGGCTAAAAGCAAGTGGGCAAACACAATCGTTACCCCTATTCTTGACTTTATGCAAACAATGCCGGCCTTTGTATACTTGATTCCCGCAGTAGCATTCTTTGGAATTGGTATGGTGCCCGGAGTTTTCGCTTCAGTCATCTTCGCACTTCCACCTACTGTGCGCTTTACAAACCTAGGAATTCGTCAAGTTTCTGAAGAATTAGTGGAAGCTGCTGACTCATTTGGTAGTACAGGGTCACAAAAATTATTTAAAGTTGAACTACCTTTAGCCAAATCAACGATTATGGCCGGTATCAACCAAACCGTTATGTTAGCTTTATCAATGGTCGTTATTGCTTCAATGATCGGCGCTCCAGGGCTTGGTTCAGAAGTACTATCTTCACTACAAAGAGCACAAGTAGGAACAGGCTTTGTATCAGGACTAGCCCTAGTTATCCTAGCCATCATCATCGACCGCCTAACACAAAAATTCACTAAGTAAGAGCGTGGAGTAGAGCATTTAGGATTCCGTAGAGTTCGATTTTAGATTTTAATTGGCCGTTTTTCCCAATAAAAATCTAAAAACGAAATCATAGGAAGCCTGCTCTACGCAACGCGTTTTAAATAATAGGACAAACCAGCACAGCGGATAAAACACAAAAAGGAGAGATTGATTTGTCAAAATTCAATTGGAAAAAAGCAGGTTTAACAGCTGCATTAGCTACAACTCTTATTTTAGCAGCTTGTTCATCAGACGACGCTTCTAAAGAAGATACTGTAGGAAAAGGTGAAGAAATCGAGTTGTCTTATGTTGCATGGGATACTGAAATTGCTTCAACAAACGTTATAGGTAAAGTACTAGAAGATTTAGGTTATGATGTTGAACTGACTCAATTAGATAATGCCATCATGTGGGAAGCAGTAGCAAATGGCGAAGCTGATGGAATGGTAGCTGCATGGTTACCAGGAACTCACGGAGCACAGTTTAAAAGATATGGCGACCAAATGGTTGACTTAGGCCCTAACTTAGAAGGCGCAAAAATTGGTTTAGTTGTTCCAACTTATATGGAAGATGTTAATTCAATAGAGGACTTAACAGATGAAGCCGGCCAAACGATCACAGGTATCGAACCTGGTGCTGGTGTTGTAGCAGCTTCTGAACGTACTGTTGAAGAATACCCTAACTTAGAAGGTTGGAACGTACAAACTTCTTCTTCTGGAGCAATGACGACTACATTAGGTCAAGCTTATGAAAAAGAAGAAGAAATCGTCGTTACCGGTTGGTCTCCACATTGGAAATTCGAGACATATGACCTTAAATATCTAGAAGATCCTAACGGTACTTTTGGAGAAGCAGAAACGATCAACACAATGGTACGTGAAGGCTTAGAAGAAGAAATGCCAGAAGCTTACCAAGTATTGGATCAATTTGAATGGTCAGTTGAAGACATGGAAAGCATCATGTTAGACATCCAAGAAGGAACTGATCCAGAAGATGCAGCTGAAGCATGGATTGAAGCAAATCAAGAAAAAGTTGCTGAATGGACTGAAGGCGTAACAGCTGAATAATATTGATTGTTAAAAAGCAGCTTAGCACCCATCATGTGGGTGCTAAGCTGCTTTTTTTAATACTTTTTTATTTTACAATTGAGAAGTAAACTTTTGATGTGATTCGGTAAATGATCCAATACACTAAACTAAAGAATAAGACTACTCCTGCAATACACAAGATGACTAACGTAGTATCAGTTACACTGAAGAATAACAACATCTTTTGGATGATCGGAAAAGCAAAGGCGACATGCATGACTGCAACCAGTAATGGTAAGAAGAACATCCAGATAATTTGAGAACGTGTTGACTTTTCAATCATCTGCTTGTCCAACCCAACTTTTTGCATAATCTGGAATTTATCTCGATCATCATAACCTTCTGAAACTTGTTTGAAATACGTAATCAGAATCGCTCCAAAGGTAAATAATAATCCTAAAAAAATCCCAACAAATAAAAATCCACCGTTAGTGTTGTACCATTCTTGTCTATTAGCATCTCTGGAGTCAAGAAAAGATGAGAAACCTGCTTCTTTGATTGTTTTTTCCATCGTATGACTATATGCAATTTCATCGTCTTCTGTTCCAGTAGTATCCCAGCCGATAATAGCCCGAGTACCAAACACAAAAATATCTGGATTTTCTTCAATATATGACGCTATGATCGAATCTGTCTCGTCTACGCTAGATGTCACCAATATAATAGTCTCTACAAGATTATTACCTTCAATAAGTTTTAACTGTTTCTCTACTTTATTTTTTATGGAAGAATCTGTAAATTGGTGAACTGGATGAACCCGACCTGCTAATTCTATTGTAGAACCCGAATAAGGTCCTTTTGAATGGTAGATCGCCACTTCTCCTTCTTCGATTTGTAAAGGTGCATCAATCATTCTTTCTATATCTTCTTGAGGAATCAGCATCATTTCAGCAGGAACAAAATTTCTGCTAGTAGAATCTGCTAAAAGGAATGTATCATTTTCTAAGCTGCCACTTAGGGTTTCGTAGCGATAACTAGAATAATCTGTTATAGCTAATCCTGCATTTTCTGTTTCTGTACGTACAATATTTTCAAACTCTTCCATATCTTCTGCAGCCTTGAGTTCAAAAACTGTCGCATTGTGGTCATAAGGGAAACGCGACTCTAGTGTTCCTTCAGTTCCTAAATAAATAGCTACAGTCGTTGAAACAGCTATAATGATCATCGTGGCTAAAATACAGATATTTGCTAATCCTGCAGCATTTTGTTTCATTCGGTACAACATCCCCGAAATCGAAATAAAAGCATTTGGTCGATAGTAAAGCTTTTTGTTCTTCTTCATAGCTTTTAAGATGAAAATAGATCCTGAAATAAATAACAAGTAAGTTCCGGCAATGACCAACAAAACTGCTATAAAGAAATACAGTATGGCACTAACTGGATCTTCAATAGAAAGTGATATCCCATATCCACTTCCTAAGAAAATCATGGAAAGTAAAAATAGGATAATCGAACTTTTCGGCTCCTTCTCTCCGCTTTGCTTTCCTTTTACCAATTCAATAGGATTGCTAAACGTTACTTGACTGATGTTATACAGTAAAGCTACAAGGAAAATGAACGTAAAACCAGCAAATGTAATCAAAGCCACTTCAAAAGAAAAAGGATAATCCATGCTCACTGGAAACTTCAAGAGATAATTCAATGCTAGGAATACGAATCTTCCAATAATTTGTCCGCTGATGATTCCGATCAGAATACTTCCTAAACTAGTAATCAAGGACTCTAACAATAAAACAAATGCTACATGTTTTTTCTTCATTCCTAATATAGCGTATAACCCGATTTCTTTTTTACGACGTTTGATCAAAAAACTATTCGTGTACATAATAAAAATAAATGAGAATACACCGATTACTATTGATCCCAGCATAAACATCATTGGCAGAGTGGATGAACGTTCTACAAGAAAATCATTGTAGACCAATGACGTCATTAGATAGAACATAGCTACAGTTGCAATAGATGCTATAATGTAAGGCACATAGATTTGTTTATTTGCCCGAATGTTTTTTACCGCCAACTTCGCAAATAATTGCTTAGTCATGTTGTTCACCTCGGTTAATCAGAACCATGAGTGACTGACTGATTTTTTCCATAAATTGATCAACAGTTTGATTTCCTCGATAAATTTCATTGAAGACTACTCCATCTTGGATAAATAAAACACGATTTGAGTGTGCTGCTGCACGTGTACTATGTGTGACCATCATGATGGTCTGTCCAGCTTCATTAATCGCTTCAAACGTCTCCAATAAGCTTTGAGATGACTTTGAATCTAATGCTCCAGTGGGCTCATCAGCTAAAATCAATTTGGGCTGAGTAATTAACGCTCTTGCTACTGCAGCACGTTGTTTTTGTCCACCAGATACTTCATAGGGATAATGTCCAATCAAGTTGGCAATGCCTAATTTTTCTACAATTGGCAACAAACGAGCTTCCATTTCTTTGATTGGCGTATTGGATAATACAAGCGGCAAAAGAATATTGTCTTTGATCGAAAAATTATCCAATAAATTAAAATCTTGGAAAACAAATCCTAAGTCTTTTCTTCTGAAATCTGATACCTTGCTATCTTTGATATCTGCTAAATTTTTCCCTTCCAATAAAACTTCACCTGAAGTTGCTTTATCTAACGTAGATAAAATATTCAATAAAGTTGTTTTTCCTGATCCGGACTCACCCATCACAGAAACGAATTCTCCTTTTTCCATCGAAAAGTTCACATCTTTCAATGCTTCTACCTTTTGTTGCGAAAATTGAGTTGCGTATGTTTTTTTTAAGTGGTTGATTTCTAATAAAGTCATTTTATTTTCCTCCTCGTGTTCTAACTAAACCTATTGTATTCTATTAGAAAAATCAGTGCCTTTATCTATTCTTACAAAAAGACAAATAACCTTACAATTTTGTAAGGTTGCTTAATTTGAAAACTTATACTGCTCTGAATGGTTCCCTGTATGAACAACAGGTATAACAACTGAGTAATAATTAACATAAAACAAGATCCGCTTTACGGCTTAACGCCTAAGAGCGGATCTTGTTTTTAATTGCGTATATTTTAAGTCAAAAGCTGATCTGTTTGCTCACTTTCGCAGTCATCTACTTTACAATTGAGAAATAAGCTCTTGAAGTTACACGGTAGATGGTCCAGTACAAAAGACTGAAGATTAGCACTACACCAATAATAGATAAAACGATCAGTCCTTGATTTGCCAATCCGAACACCAGCAGTAATTTACTAATAATCGGGAAAGCAAACGCAGTATGCACAACAGCTAACAGCAAGGGCAGGAAGAACATCCATACAATTTGTGAACGCGTAGATTTTTGAATAGTCTTTTCATCTAGTCCCACTTTTTGCATGATTTGGAATCTTTCTCTGTCATCATATCCCTCTGAAACTTGTTTGAAGTATGTGATCAAAGCAGCGCCGAATGTAAACAATCCTCCTAAAAATATTCCTATGAACAACAATCCGCCATTCATTTGGTACCATTCTTCTTGTTCCAGTTCTCTAGCTCTATAACTTAACGAATAATCTTCAAGATCATACACGATATCTATCAGTTCTTCTGCATACGTTATTTTTTCTTCTGATGTACCGCTAGTGTCCCACTGAACTGAAGCGAAACCATCAAAGTAATTATCAGGATAAAGTTCCTTATAATCCTCCACAATTCCCTGCATCTCTTCTGCTCCATTTGTCAGCACTACTGTCGTTCCTACAACAGTTGTTCTTAACATATTTTCTAATTGATCGTTGATTTTGTTGCTTGCATCTGAGTCGTTGATTTGACGAACTGGATAATCTTGTTTTCCTAATTTTATCGTTGGCTGGTTATAATCAGTCTCAGAATTTAAAACGACTACTTCATTACCATCCAGTTCTATTGCAGTGTCTGTTATATTTTCAATATCATCTTTTGGGATGAATACTACTTGAGTATCTACAGATTCTCCTTGTAAGCCTGATGAAAAAACAAACTCATCATCTTTTAAAATTCCATTTAAAGAGTTGTATCGATAAGCGACTATTTCTTGTAATGCTAATTCTTTTTCCTCTGTTTCAGTCATAACCAACTCTTGAAAATTTGACATATCTTCATAGTCCGCTTCATGCAGACTGACTTCGTTTTCATATGGGAATTGCACTTTTAATGATGCTTCCGAATCTACAAACACCGCTGCTGTTGTTGAAACTGCTACTATGACCATTGTAGCCAGTATAGAAATGTTCGCTAATCCAACTGCATTTTGCTTCATTCGGTACAACATTCCTGAAATAGAAATGAAAGCGTTCGGACGGTAGTACAATTTCTTGTTCTTTTTCATGGCTTTTAGAATGAAAATAGACCCCGAGACAAACAGCAAATAAGTACCAATAATCACTAGCAAAACAGCGATAAAGAAAGAACCTATAGCGCTCAATACGTCATCTGTAGTAAGAGAGATCCAGTAGCCAGATCCTAATGCAATCAAAGAAATAATAAATAGTAAAATCGAACTTCTAGGCTCTTTCTCACCTGTCTGTTTGCCTCTTACCAATTGAATCGGGTTTGAGAAGGTCACTTGACTGATATTGTATAAGAGAGCTGTAAGAAAAATAATCGCAAACACAACTGCAGTAAGTAAAGCTACTCCGATAGAGAAGGGATAGTCCATACTGACTGGAAATTTCAACATATAATTTAATCCTAAAAAGACAAAACGACCGATAATTTGACCGCTGATGACCCCTATAAGAATGCTCCCTAAGCTTGTGATTAATGATTCAATAAAAAGTACAAAAGCTACGTGCTTTTTCTTCATCCCCAAAATAGCATAAAGTCCGATTTCTTTCTTTCGTCTTTTGATCAAAAAACTATTTGTATACAAAATAAAAATCAAGGAAAAAATACCGATAATAACTGACCCAAGTGTAAACAATACAACGATAGTAGTGGCGCGCTCTATAAGGTACTCATTTTGTACTAACGACGTCATCAAGTAAAACATCGCCACTGTAGCAATTGATGAAATGATATAAGGGACATAGATTTGTTTATTGGACCGTATATTTTTTACTGCCAACTTCACAAATAATTGCTTATTCATTTTGCTCACCTCGATTGATCAATACCATCAGAGTTTGAGTGATTTTCTCCATAAATTGATCGACTGTTTGTCCACCACGATAAATTTCATTGAATACCATACCATCTTGAATGAACAAAACACGGTTAGAGTGTGCTGCAGCACGCGTACTATGCGTTACCATCATAATAGTCTGCCCGGTTTCATTGATGTCTTCAAACGTTTCTAATAAGCTCTGAGAAGCTTTAGAATCCAACGCACCTGTCGGCTCATCAGCTAAAATCAGTTTTGGCTGAGTAATCAAGGCTCTGGCAACAGCTGCCCGTTGTTTTTGACCGCCTGAAACTTCATATGGGTAATGACCGATCAATTCAGCTATCCCTAATTTTTTTACGATCGGCAATAAACGGTCTTCCATTTCTTTTACGGGTGTATTTGACAAGACTAACGGTAACAGAATATTGTCTTTGATCGAAAAGTTGTCCAATAAATTAAAATCCTGGAAAACGAATCCTAAGTCTTTTCTTCTGAAATCCGATACTTTACTGTCTTTGATGTCTGCTAAATTTTTTCCTTCCAACATTACTTCTCCAGAGCTTGCTTTATCCAATGTAGATAAAATATTCAATAAAGTCGTTTTCCCTGAACCCGATTCCCCCATTACTGAAATGAATTCTCCTTTTTCAACGGTAAAATTGACATCTTTCAGCGCTTCTACTTGTTGATTTGAGAAACGAGTTGCATATGTTTTCTTTAAATGATTTACTTCTAATAACGTCATTTTATTTCCTCCTCTTGTTCTAACTAAACCTATTGTATGCCGTTAGAACAAATGGTGCCTTTATCTATCCTTACAAAATGATAGACAATCTTACACTTTTGTAAGATTGTCTTTGGTTAAAAAATTTCTACTGTTTCGCGGTTCAAATCAATGCTGACTCGAGTACCTTCGCCCACTTCTGATTGAATCGCTAATTTGTGACCTAAGCGGCGACAGATTTTCTTGCTCAAAAAGAGCCCTAACCCAGTAGATTTTTCTTGGACTTTTCCGTTCCATCCAGAATACCCTTTTTCAAATATCTTTGGAAGGTCTTCTGAGCGAATACCTATTCCAGTATCTTCTATAATCAAATGATTCTCTTGTTTCGGATCCATATAAATTTTTATCTTTCCATTTTCAGGAGTGTATTTTAAACTGTTCGACAAAATTTGCTCTATTAAAATAAGCAGCCAGTTTTCATCTGACAGGACTTTTTTTTCAAGCGGTTGGTAGTCCAATGTGATGCGGTTGTAAATAAATAATATTGAGAACTTTTTAAGTACTTTTTTGATCACATGGTCCAATTTTACTTCATCTAAATCAAGTTCTTTTTCTGCTTGCTCTAATTTCAAATAATTCAAAGCCATATGCGTGTAATTTTCTATGCGAATCAATTCCTGGCGAACCTTTTTAGTTAGGTCTGTATTTCCACTATTTTGCTGCATCAATAAACTCATTGCTGCAATAGGCGTTTTGATTTGATGGAGCCATAAGGTGAAATAATCCATCTGTTCAGTATTCTTTTCTTGTTGGCTGTAACGAAATTCTTCTATATCTTCCATTAAATGATAAATCTCTTCAATCAGATATTCTTCTGAAGGATCAATGGACGGTGCGAGGTCTTTCAAAACAGTCAGAGGCTGAGTTTCGATATACTTCAATGTTTTATATCGGTTATTGTACTGGACAAATTGTACAACCAAGAAGCTTAAAAATAAAAATCCTGTCAACAGTATGCCGTAAAAATAAAATTCCAGAGGCAAACGTCCTAAAATGAATAGAACGCCGTAAATGATGACCATGCTCAAATAAATGGCTATCTCATAACGTTTAACGGATAAAAAACCTCTAAATACTGCGCTTTGCTCTTTTAAATACGTCATTTTATTCCCCTTTCGTCAATCCATACCCATAACCTTTTTTAGTCAAGATGAAATTTTCTAATCCCATTCCAGCTAACTTCTTTCTCAACCGTGCAATATTAACAGCTAATGTATTATCATCTATAAACGCTTCATTTTCCCATAAACTGACCATGATGGCTTCGCGAGAAACAAATTCGCTTTTGTGCAAAAATAATTGCTCCAGTATTTTCATTTCTGTTTTAGTTAAAGCCATTTCTTCTTCTTCAAACTGCAACGTCAATTCATTTACTTTCAAATAGACACCTTGATGGTTCAAAAAAGAATCGTTTTCGTTAAAGTCGTAAGTCCGTCTTAGCAAAGCTTGTATTTTGGCAATCGCAATCGTCAAATCGAAGGGCTTACTGATAAAATCATCTGCTCCCATTTGGATCGCCATAACAATATCCATTCGCTCGTTTTGCGAAGAAATAAATATAATCGGTACCTGAGACACTTTTCTGATTTCTGTACACCAGTAGTATCCATTAAAATAAGGCAATTTGATATCAATCAATACTAATTGTGGTGCTTGTTCTGTAAACAGCTCCATAACCTGATTGAAGTTTGTTGTATAAAACGCTTGATAATCCCATTTCGTTAACTCTTCTTGTAAGCTTTCAGCAATCGTAAGATCATCTTCTATGATCATAATTTTTTGCATATGTTCACCTCATTATAAATATGTATCCTTCTATTTTTCTATTATAGCGGAAACGCGTCTATCCTTAAAATAAATTTAAATCTTCCATTAGTGACGACTTTTCAAACATACCTAAAAAGGCTGGTTTTTGAATAGCGGTTGTTATATGATGGGTTTATAAAATGCATTGAAAGGAGTCTTTCATGAAGAAGTATGGTCCAATTATCGTATTATTGCTTTTATTTTTCGCTATTGTTTATATTGGATTGAACCAAACCAAAACATTCAGTAAAGAAGCTGTTCAAACAAAAAGTATTGAAAAAGAAGTTGCTGCAGAATCTCGCGCAAAAGAACCTCTTTCAGCTGATGGATTGACCGCAATTCAAAGAGTAGCCGCTAGAGGACAACAATTGACTGGCGACATCGGAAATAGTATTTCTAGTAATTTATGGGTCGTTGAAGAAGAAACAGAAGAGATAGAAGAAGTTGTTGAAAGTGAAGAAATCGACTTAGAATCAGAAGAAAGCGAATTTTATGAGGAAACGGAATACAATTCAGAATCCAGCTCTCAAAACAATTCAAAAAAATGGTCAAAACCGAAAAGTACTACCGGTACAACAACTAAGAAAACAACTAAACCTAAAGCTAAACCAAAAACTGAAACTGAATCGTCAGAATCTGAGTCTTCAAAAGAAGAGAAACCTCAAAAAGACGAAGAGAGTTCAAATGAAAACCCTGTTGATAAGAAACCTGATACACCTACTACTCCACCAGCTGAAGAAGGAAGTTCAGATGAAACACCTGAGGAACCTGAATCTTCTACCCCTCCCGCAGAGTCAGACTCAAGCGCAGACATCGAGAATGATTTTTCTGAATAAATGAGTGACTACATAAAAAGCCCTATTCTACTTAAGTTATATTAAGTAGAATAGGGCTTTTTATTGGTGGTTATTTTTTTATTCGATGGCTAACCTGTTCTATTAATCAAACGAACCCTTCTTCTTCGCACACTTGATTAATAGAATAGGTCTATTAATCAAGTGTGGTTGCTTTGGAGTTCTACTTGATCAATAGAGTCGGTCTATTAGTCAAATGAACATGATCAGATGTTTCATTTGACTAATAGACAACACCTCATCACCAAACCTAAGCTATTTTCAAGGATACAAAAAGACTACTTCGCTTCTGCTTTTACTTTCGCTAAGACAAACTTGATTTCATCGTAAGAAATCGATTCAGTTACAGCTTCTTTGATGGATTTCAGTGAGGCCGTTCCCACTTCTGCCACAGCTTTTCTTATCTCAGATTCAGCTTCTGAAGTAACTAATCTGGAATAATCTAGTTCTGCTCTTTCTTGGATCAAAGTACACAAATGATTCACTATTGTTGTCGGTGACAAATCACGAATAGATGCAATTTCTTCAATGGTCTTGCCCTCTTGGAAAAAGCTCAATGTCTCTTCATGCGTTTTGCCTTTCTTACGCTGCCCTGTTGCTGAAGGTGCTGCTTTTAAGATTTCTTTGGTAGATAAATTTTCTGTTCGCAGTTGTTCAACATTCAAATCATTGCTGCTGACATACTCTCTAATAAGTGCTAAGAATTGTTCCCCATAATCAGCCAGTTTAGCTTCTCCTACTCCATGAGTGGTTAAAAATTCAGCATCTGAAGCTGGAAATTTAGCTGCCATATCGATCAAGCTGCGATCTGAAAAAACAACAAATGGCGGTTTTCCCAATCCTTGAGCGATCTCTTTACGCAATTCGCGCAATCGTTCAAATAATCCTGAATCATAATTTTCAATATTTTCGACTGATTTTTTCGTCGTTGTCTGTTCTTCTTTCAACGATTTGGTCATCGACAAACGTACTTTAGCTTGCAATAAGTCATTAGTCTTTGTTGTGAATTGCAAAATCGGGTATTGATCCCCGCCTAAGTGCAAGTAATTTTTGCTGATCATGATAGAAATCATATCTTTTATATCGCCGTCTGTGTATTCTTTCATCAATCCATAAGTAGACAACGCTTCAAAACCTTGCTGCTTGATACGACTGGTTGATTTTCCGCGTAACACATCGACTATTAATCCAGTCCCATAGGCTTGATTCATACGGTAAATACATGAGAGGATTTTTTGGCATTCTACAGTAATATCTGTTTTGACCATTTCTCCATCACAATTTGAACAATGATCACACTCCGTCCACTCTGGTGTTTCATCAAAATAATTCAAAATGGTTTTTCTCAAACAGCTTCCCGTTTTACAATAGGTAATCATCGTATTCAAATTCGATTTAGCATGAGGATTATTTCCTTGTTCAATCAAAAAGGTGTTGGTAATGATATCTTGTCCAGAATAAAAGAGGATTGCTTCAGATGGAGCTCCATCTCGTCCAGCACGACCGGCTTCTTGATAATAACTCTCCATATCCAAAGGCATGTTGTAATGAATGACTCGTCTGACATTTGATTTGTCGATCCCCATCCCAAATGCATTCGTAGCTACCATAATGGGTTTCCGGTCGTACAAGAAGTCATCTTGATTTCGCGTCCTTTCTTGAGGACTTATCCCTGCATGATACATCGTTACCGGATAACCTTTTTTGACTAACGTATCATAAACTGTATCCACATTTTTTCTCGTATTGCAGTAAATAATGCTGGATTCTTTGTTGTCCAAAATACGCAGCAATTCATCAGCTTTCTTTTTCGGTTTGACCACTGAAAAATACAGATTCGGGCGATCAAAACTGGAAATATATTGATAAGGGTGTTCTAGTCTTAATTGCTTGATCATATCGGCTCGAACTGGTGTAGTCGCAGTCGCCGTAAATCCGGCAAATGGTGGACGATTGTTCAAGACATCCATTAATCGTGGGATGTTTTGGTAACTTGGTCTGAAATCATGTCCCCACTGAGAAACGCAATGCGCCTCATCTACGGCTACTAAATTGACATTCATTTGTTGAACGTAAGATATAAAGGTTTCATTTTCTAAGCGTTCTGGGGAAACATACATCAAATCCAATTCTCCATGAACGGCACTGTATAAAATACTTTCTTGCTCGTAAAAAGACAGTTGGCTATTGATATAAGCTGCTTTGACGCCCATAGTCTGCAAGGCATCTACTTGATCTTTCATCAATGAGATCAAAGGGGAAACGACAATCGTTACCCCTTCCATACAAATAGCCGGAATTTGATAACAAATCGATTTACCTCCTCCAGTAGGCATAACCCCTAAAGCATCTTCTCCTCTTAAAACAGCTTCAATCAGTTGTTCTTGTCCAGGCCGAAACGACTCGTATCCATAATAGTGTTTTAATGTTTCTAGAATTGATTTCATAAGGACCTCCATAAATCTTTCATCTGCAATTCTGCTCCTTACTAGCCTATCATATTTTTCTGTGGGGAAAATAAAAAAAGACGAAAAAATGTAAGAACATTTTTCCATCTTTAATAGGAACATCTTAAACGCTGAATTTTCTGACGAAACCAGTCAATTCTTCTGCCAACTGAGCTAAGAAAGTAGCTGATGAGGAAACTTCTTCGGTTGAAGCCAGTTGTTCCTCTGTTGCAGCAGCGATTTCGCCAGTTGTTGCAGAAGAAGTTTTTGCCGCTGCAGCTACTTCTTCAATCGAAGCATTCACTTGTTGGATACTCGCTGAAATTTGCTCTGAAGCAGCCGATAATTCTTGTGTTTGAATAGTTGTACTTTCAATAGATTGAACGATTCGTTCAAATGACTTGCCAGTTTCTGCTGCTATTGTCATCCCTTGAACAATCTCATCGCTTCCATGATGCATCATTTCAACGGCTTTTGATGTATCGGTTTGAATGTGCTGGATCAATTTTGCAATTTGATTAGCTGACTCTCTGGATTGTTCCGCCAATTTTCGTACTTCATCTGCTACTACGGCGAAGCCCTTGCCATGCTCTCCGGCTCTAGCAGATTCTATTGCCGCATTCAGCGCCAACAAATTCGTTTGATCAGAGATATCTGTTATGACGCTTATGATTTTTCCAATCTCGATCGATCTTTTTTCCAAAGCTTGAATAACTTGATTCGTTTCTTCATTTGCTTGAGAAATCGTGTTCATTTGACGAATAACTTCTCGAACATTTTGATTTCCTTTAGCTGCTTGTTTTATCGTTTCTATCGTTGTTTGAGCTACTGTGGAAGTGTTCCCGGTAATTTGCAAAATACCTGTTGCAATTTCATTTGCTCCATGGGCACTTTCATTTGTATTTCTGCTTTGAACTTCAATACTTTCTGCTACGTTACTAATCGAATCCGCTACTTGATTAGTCGCAGCAGTTGTTTCTTCCGCTATAGCCAGTAGTTCTTGTGAAGAAGAGGCTACTTGTTCTGAAGTTTGGCTGACTTTTTCGATCATGTCGTGCAAGTTGTTCAACATTTTGTTGACTGCCAAGGCCAAGTGGCTGATTTCATCTTTACTTTTTACCTCTATTTCCTCTACGGTTAAATTGCCGTTTGCTATTTCCTCAGCCACTTCTGTAACGATTTTTGCTCTTTTTGCTATTTTACTGCTTATCCCAAGAGCTGTCAAAATACCTGTTACGATCGCTAATAAACTGATGATCAATATAGTATCCGTTGACCTTTTTGTCTGTTTGGTTAAGTCTGCACTGATTATTGTAAAGGAATCCTCATGATAAGAAATCAATTCTTCGCCAATAGTATGTATTTGATTCGTTATTTCACTGCCTCTGCCATCCATCAGCGCAGTATACGCTTGAGTATCTTCAGCTTCTTTATAAGTAATAGCTTCTTCAGCTATTTCTATCCATTCTGACTGGGCTGAACTGATTTGATCTATGAGTGTTAAACCTTCTTCGTGTTTCGTATGTGATGTCAGGTTGGCCATATGTTTTTGGAACTCTTTTCCACTCTCATCAAAGGCTTCTAGGCTTTCAGGATTGCCTGTAGCTAAGTAAGTTTGTAATTCTATTTGTTGCCGATAGCTTTCAGATATAGCATTCGACGTCAAATGAATCTTGTTGGTACCTTCCTTTATGGTAGATGTGTATTCATCATTTACAGCATTTAATTCGAAATAGGCAATACCACTGATAATGATCAATAGTGCAATAATACTAAAAAAACCTGTTAATAATTTTTGTTTCAACTTCATGAATCTACTACCTTCCTTTTTATGTATTAACCGTCTACCTTTTAAAACTTCAAACTCTTTTCCCCTATTTTGTTAATCGGTTAATCTGAAAAGAAATGTAATTTCTTTTCATAAAAATACAAATATTTTTCATTAAAAGTGAATAGTTTGTTACGAAAATCATTAACTTTTAGTTTTTAATGCATTTTTATGCGACAAAGCCGACACAAGTAAAATATAGCTTTACTTGTGTCGACTTTGTTATTTTTCTGATTACAGAGCAGAATTTTTTTTATGTTTGCAATTTAAATCACATTTTTTTGTACAACCTAATATAAAAGTCTCTTTTTTTGTCACTTCATACTCTAAGCAGATCGGGTATCTGTTATCTTCACTAAGCTGTAATTTAGCTTCTATGCCGTATAGCTCACTTAGTGTTTCTCTAGTGATGGCTTCGCAAGGAGTTCCTTGGCAGATCAATTTCCCCTTTTTTAAACCGATAATATTATCGGCATATCTGCAGGCATTATTCAGCTCATGCAGCACCATCACGATCGTAAAACCGTCTTGTCGATTTAATTTATGCAATAGTTGTAAAATTTCTTGCTGATAAGATAAGTCCAAATAAGTTGTAGGTTCATCCAACAAGATAATATCTGTCTCTTGGGCTATAGTCATGGCGATCCACACTCTTTGCCGTTGACCTTGAGATAAAGTTTCTACTTTTCGATCCTCAAAGTCTTCCAGTTCGGTTTCTTGAATTGCCCAATCAATCATTTGTTTATCGTGTTTAGATAAACCTCCAAAACTTTTTTGATAAGGAAATCGTCCATAAGCGATTAGTTCTTTGACTGTCAATCCATTCGGACAAATTGGTTCTTGGGGCAAGAATGCGATTTGAGTAGCTAAGACCTTTTCTTTTTGTTTAGAAATATCTTTTCCATTTATAGAAATTTGACCTTCTTGAGGCTTGATGACTCCGGCAATACTTTTTAAAAGAGTTGATTTTCCGCATCCATTTGCCCCTACAATGATATTGATTTTGCCTTTTAGAATGGACAAATCCAGTTTTTCGATCACAGTTTGTTCTTCGTATCCTGCTGATAATTCTTTTACGGCTATAGCTTCCATCTAATTCTCCTTTATGATCAAATACATGAAATAAGGGACCCCCAACATTGAAACAATAATACCCACAGGTATTTCTATCGGTGAAAATAAATTTCTAGAAACAGCATCTGCACACAACATAATAATGACGCTGATCAACGCTGAAACAATCAACAGATGTTTATGAGAAGAACCGACTAATTTTTTGGCGATGTTTGGGGATATCAATCCAATAAAACCAATATTTCCAGCAAAAGCTGTAGCTCCTCCTGCTAAAATAACGGCATAAATCAACATTTTTTTCCGTTCTCGATTTCGGTTTAATCCCAACGATAAGATATGCTCATCTGACAATTGCAAAACATCCAATTTTTTATGATTCATCAAAACCAAACAAAAAACCACACTGACTAACGGTAAAAGGATACTTGCATAATCCCATCCTGTTCCCCATAAGCTGCCTGACGTCCAAATCAAAACTTTGTTGTACTCTCCTACTCCTCCTCTAAAAATAAAAAACGTCATAAAGGCGCTCAGACCTGCATTTATTCCTAAACCTATCAACACCATTCTTTTAGGTTTGATACCTTGCTGGTTGGAAAGAAGGTAAATAACAAATGCTGTGATTCCCGCACCGATAATAGCCATAATAGGCAGCAAGTAAATAGAGAAAGACCCAAGTTGACTGTAATAATGAGTCGTTTGAAACGTGACTACTAAAATAGCCCCCACAGCTGCTCCCGCACTTATCCCTATCATCCCAGGATCAGCTAATTCATTTTTAGTAATTGTTTGAACGATTCCTCCAGAAGTAGCCAGTGCCACTCCGACACAAATCGCTACTAACAATCGAGGTAAACGCAAATTAAATAGGGCTGTTTGCTGAAATTCACTGCCTCTGCCGATAAAAGTCAAAAGCAGATCCGATACCGTCATTTGATAACTTCCCCAACTCAAGTAAACCACTGCTGAAACAATAACTAACCCTAGCAATCCTATCATCAACTGTTTTATCTTATATTCTTTCACTTTAAGCAGCCTCCTTACGAGCAGCTGCTATGAAAAAAGGGACGCCGATCAATGCTGTAAAGATTCCTACAGGCATCTCATATGGTGCGTAAATCAATCGTGCTGCCATATCCGAGTAAAGCACTAAAATCGCTCCCAATAAAAAGGATAACGGAATATTTTTAACATAATTTTCTCCTACAAGCCTTCGATTGATTTGCGGGATGATCACTCCTACAAAACCAATATTTTTACCTACTGCTACAGCGGCTGCACACATCGGAATCAAGATCAGAAAAGCAATCAATCTTGTTTTTGAAGAATTTACTCCTAAACCAGCTGCTGCTTCATCTCCCAAACTGAGGACATTGATTTTTTTAGCTAATAACATGCTGAGCAGCATGCCAATTGATCCCACTACAGCAACCAACCTGAAATCAGACCAAGTAGCATTTCTAAAACTGCCGGAAATCCAAAAAGCAATAAATTGAGATTTATTGGATAAAATCCCAATAGTCGTTGTTAATGAAATAAAAAATGTACTCATAGAGATTCCAGCAAGCAATAATTTGCTGATGGAGTCGCTTTTCTTTGTATTGTAAAGAAAAAAGAGGACTAAAGCTGCACTAAAGGATGTTCCGATCAAAGAAGCCAGCATGCTGCTTTCTGTACTGATCGTAATATTCGCCGCATAAAACAGTGCGATCACCAGAGTAGCTCCTTGGCTTACCCCTAGCAAAGAAGGTTCTGCTATAGGATTACGTGTGACACCTTGTATAAGTGCACCACATGCCCCTAAAATACCTCCTGTAAACAAAGCAGACAATACTCGAGGGATTCGAACATCTCTGATCAGTAGTTGATCCAATGAATTGTTTGGATGCCTTAAACTATTCCATAAATCTGTTATATTAATAGATTCTGTTCCTAGACTGATTGCTAAATATATTCCAACAATCAAAAAAAGAAAACATGCGATGACGAAAAAGTGATTTTTAATCCGTTTCATCTAACATCACCGCTATTTCATCTAGCAGTAATTCTCGACCTATTGGACTATAACCTTGATTAAAATAAGGAGAAGCATCGAGTGAAGTCACTTTACCTGCTTTTACTGCAGATAAATTATTCCAGATTTCATTTGCTTGCAATATCTCTAAGTCTTCATCAGTAGCGATCACAAAAATATGATCTGCCTCAATCGCAGCCAACCCTTCATACGTCACTACTGGTAAACTGATATCGGTTTGTTCCGGCATTCCTGCTGGTTTCTTTAATCCTATATCTTCGTAAAGAACTTCGCCAAAACCCGCTCCGTCAAAAACGAAAAATTGACCACCACTTGCTAGAAAAGACAAATACGTTGTGTCTTCTCCATTCTTTTCTTTAATCGTATTCCCAATCGCTGCAGCTTTTTCTTCATAATCTTTCAACCATTTTTCTGCATGATCCTCTTGATGAAAAACGCTTCCTAAAGTTTTTACGTCTTCTTTCCAATCCAACGCTTCTAATTGGATCATGACTGTTGGAGCAATACTTTTCAATTGCTCATACACTTTTTCTTGTACAGTTGACAATATAATCAAATCAGGTTTCAAATTCATCACTGCTTCTACATCGACAGTGTCTTGCATACTATACCCTAGAATAGTCGCCCCTTTTAAAATGTTTTCTAGGTATGAAGGAAACTTGGTATAATCATACGCGTCACTGTTAGCTGTTCCAACAACCTCGTAACCTAAAATAGATAAACTATCGCTATTTCCACTCAAATCAACGATTCTTTTAGGATCTTTGGGAATCTCAACTTCCCCTTTAACATCCGTTACGATCGTAGTTTCCACTTTTTCTTGAGATTCACTCGCTTGTCCAGCACAACCTGTAAAAAACAACACAGCCACAAAAATCAACAAACTTATTTTAACGTTTTTTTTTATCTTCATATCTTAAACTCCTCTTATTTTCTCCCAACTCAAAGTTCAATATTTCACAAATAATCTTATTCTCTTATATTATACTCAATTTCTACAAAATGTTAAGCTTTTTTTGCCGTAATCTTACTCCTTATTTATCTGTCTCGATATTTTGATTATAATCTACTAAAAGTAGTCTTATAAAAAAGTCTAATCATTTTCCAGTTGATCTAAACCACTGTTCTTGTATGCTATACTGTTTAGCGAAAGAAGGGAATATATGAAACTTAAAAAACCTGTCATTTTAGAAACCGTATTAACTACAAAGGATTTTCGAACTATTTTAGACGATGAAGATTATATGTTGGGAGATTGCGTGATCTCTCAATCTGATTTTTCAAATGAAGTTTTAGATAGAGCACATTTGCACCACGCTGTCATCAAAAACAGCACCTTTACTCATACCGATTTCAGCAACATCGATATTGTAGATGTTCGGTTCATCAATTGCGATTTTTCAAATGCTGATCTGAGTAAAGCTTCTATTCATCGCGTTGAATTTGAAAATTGTAAATTATTGGGTATCAATCTCCCTGAATCCAGTTTAGGGAATGTTTTATTCAACAATTCGATTCTAAATTTTGCCACCTTCAGTTCATCTAAACTTGAAAAAATCATTTTTCAAAATTCTTCTCTAGAAAACAATGACTTTTATGGCTGTACGTTAAAGAATATTGTTTTTGACAACTGCAATCTGAATGAAGCTGCATTTGAACAAACTCCTTTAAAAGGTATAGACTTCAGCTTATCAACTTTCCACTCACTTAGGGTATCTCCAAACGATTTAAACGGGTGTACCGTTTCTCGCGAGCAAGCTGTTTATCTATCTACTCTTATGGGGTTGAATATCACAGATGCTTGACAAATAGATCCTACTTCAAAGTACTAATTAAGAGCTTAAAAAAAACAGCATTTGATCACAAATGACATGCGTGATTGGATGCTGCTTTTCATTTTACTGATATTGAGCCAATTCTGTTTCAAATGAGAGCGGTGTAGTTGTAGGTGCAAAACGTTTGATGATATTGCCTTCTTTATCCACCAAAAATTTTGTAAAATTCCATTTTACCGATTTTCCTGTGAGGCCTTTCGTTTCTTCAGTCAGTAATTTAAACAATGGATGAGCATCTGATCCATTTACTTTTATCATCTCATGCATTGGGAAAGTTACCCCATAAGTCGTGCGGCAGGATTCTGCAGCATCACTGGCTGAATCAATTTCTTGTTTGAATTGATTGGTAGGAAATCCTAGTACCATAAAATCATTCTCTTTATATTTCTCATATAACTCTTGCAGCTCATCAAACTGCGGAGCCAAACCACATTTAGTAGCGGTATTAACGATGAGTAATGTTTTGCCTTTGTATCTATCCATTTTATAAGTTTCTCCATTTTCAAGAGTCACTTCAATATCGTAAATATTCATCTGATAAGCCCCCATTTTCGCTAACTTTTTGTACTATCCTACTTATATCACTTATCACATAAAATTCATACAGATTTTATTTCAAAACAGCAGAAAGTTGACAAATCACTATGATACTATTTATTTCGGAACTCAAACCGATATGTATAAATAAAAAGACTTCGCTGATAATCACCGAAGTCTCTCCATTAACTTTATTTTACTTCTCCAATAGGCATAATATCTTTGCCATATAATTCATTCAGTACTTGTGCCATAGCTGCATAAATAGCAGAAAAACCACATAAGATCCCTTCATAGCCGGCAATCGTTAACATCAAGCTAGAACCCCTAAAGTTTCCAATTGCTAATAAAAAGAATAAAATCGTCAGAGAGCCAAAGACTACTTGCAATGCCCGGTTAATACGCAATGTTCCGATAAACATGAATAATGTAAATACTCCCCACATAAATAAGTACGCTGCCATAGATAAAGATCCAGCTGCTTTACCGTATCCCATCAATGGTAAAATATTCAAAGCAACTAATGATAGCCAAAAGAATCCATATGAAGTAAAGGCTGTCGTTCCAAATGTATTGTTTTTCTTAAATTCCATGATACCTGCGATAACTTGTGCAATACCACCATAAAAAACACCCACTGCTAAAATCATTGCATCTAATTCAAAAAAACCTGCATTATGTATATTTAACAAGATAGTTGTCATACCAAATCCCATCAATCCTAATGGTGCCGGATTTGCTGTTACTTCTTTTACTGAAACGATTTTTTCTTTCTCCAACTTAAAACACTCCTAATCATATAATGAACACACAATTTATAACTATACATCACTGTTTATATAAATGCAAAGCAAATATGATTTTTTGTCCATTTTAACAAACTTTTCACCTGTTTTTCAAAAACTTTTAACTGTATTTATTTTCTTCTCTATACTCATTTGATATGATACTCATGAGGTGGATAAATTGAAATTAACGATTCGAAAAAGAACTTTAGGGACTATTCCCATATTGGAAGTCGTTCCAACAAAAAAACGCAATGAATTGCTGCCTTTGATCGTTTACTACCACGGTTGGCAGTCAGTAAAAGAACTAAATTTAACTCAAGCCCGCTATTTGGCACGCCAAGGTATTAGAGTTATTTTACCGGACGCCATGAATCACGGGGAAAGAAAGCAACCTGTTTCCAAAATTCCTTCTTTGACGTTTTGGCAAAGTATCCAGACAAATTTGCTTGAATTCGGCTTTATCATAGAGCATTTTCGTACTATCGGTTTTGTAGATGATATTATTGGAGTAGGCGGTACTTCGATGGGTGGAATAACCACTTGTGCATTATTGACACATCATCCTGAAATCAAAGCAGCTGCTTGTTTAATGGGGTCACCAAAGTTGTCAGTCTACCGCGAAAGAATATTCGAACACGCTAAGAGGTCCAACCGTTACTTACCTCAAGACTACAATGAATTGCTGAGCTGGATTCCACAGTATGATTTGTCTCTTCATCCTGAGGCTTTAAATGGCCGTCCTTTATTTATTTGGCATGGAAAACAAGATCTGATTGTTCCTTATGAAGATGTGGCTGATTTTGCTGATGAGCAAAAAGAACTCCCAAATATTTATTTTACTGATGAAGACGAAGAGCATCTAGTCAAAACGAGTACTATGCGCGAGGTTACAACTTTTTTTGTGAAAGAATTGTTGGCAAACTAAAGAAAAAGCTGTTTTCCTAAAATAATCAGGAGAACAGCTTTTTTAAACTATTTTTATTCACCTAGTACATCTTTATTTTTTTCTTCAAATTCATCCAATAAAGCTCGTACATCATTTGTTGTTTCAGTTTCCATCAGTTGAGCTCTTAAATCGCTAGCTCCTCGGATGCCTTTGACGTATATCTTGAAGAATCGACGAAGCGGTTTAAAAGCACGAGGCTCATCAACAGTATACTTATCAAACAAATCCAAATGGATTCTAAAAAGTTCCAACAATTCTTTGCTAGGATGTTCTCTCGGTTCTTTTTCAAATGCGTAAGGATTGTGGAAAATACCACGTCCGATCATGACTCCGTCTACACCATATTTTTCAGCCAATTCTAAACCAGTTTTACGATCCGGGATGTCTCCGTTGATCGTGATCAAGGTTTGAGGAGCTATCTCGTTGCGCAATTCCATGATTTCTGGTATCAATTCCCAATGCGCATCTACTTTACTCATTTCTTTTTTGGTGCGCAAATGGATTGATAAATTAGCGATATCTTGTTTCAACAAATGCGTCAACCATTCTTTCCATTCATCAACTTTTAAATAACCTAATCGAGTTTTGACACTTACAGGCAGTCCGCCTGCTTTCGCTGCTTCGATCAATTCAGCTGCGACTTCTGGACGATTGATCAATCCGCTGCCTCTTCCGTTGCCGGCTACGTTAGGAACAGGACATCCCATATTGATGTCAATTCCACTGAATCCTTCTTTAGCCATCCCAATACTCATTTCTCTAAAGTGTTCTGGCTCGTCGCCCCATATATGGGCTACCATTGGTTGTTCATCTTCTGTAAATGTCAAACGGCCACGCACGCTGTTGCGTCCTTCTGGATGGCAGTAGCTCACAGAATTCGTAAACTCAGTAAAAAACACATCTGGTCTGCCTGCTTCACTGACTACATGACGAAAAACAACATCTGTCACATCTTCCATCGGTGCCAACACAAAAAACGGTCGTGGCAATTCTTGCCAAAAATTCTCTTTCATTTTCTATACGTAATCCTTTCATAAGAGGCAACTATTTCACCTTAAATTAAATTATCTTTATTAGCAAATATTTTATTATTGTTATTTTTTCTTCAGTACATATTAGAATTATTGTTAACCTTAAAAATTATAGCGGATTTTTTATGTTTTAGCAAATCCAATATTCATCAGTTCGTTCTCGTAGTCTTCAACTGATTATTGTTTTTTACAATAGAAAATGATTAAGGCCACGGTATCGCGGCCTTAATCATTTTGATTTGCTTTTCTTTAAGCTTAGTTTCTTGTCAACAACGTTACTGACTCAACATGGTTTGTTTGCGGGAACAAGTCTACTGGTTGGATTTTCTCCACATTGTATCCGCCCTCTGCTAATAATGCCAAGTCACGAGCTAACGTAGCTGGGTTACAGCTGACATAAACCATTTTACTTGGTTTCATTTCTAATACAGCATCGATAAATTGTCCTTCCAGCCCTTTACGAGGCGGATCAACAACTAATAAGTCAGCTGTACGTTCTTCTTCCGCCCACTTAAGCATAACTTCTTCAGCTGCTCCAAGTTGGTAAGTGACGTTTTCAACACCATTTAATGCAGCATTTCTTTTAGCATCTTCAACTGCCATTTCAACGATTTCGATTCCGTAAACTTCTTTAGCTTTTTTCGCCAAAGCAAGAGTGATCGTTCCGATACCGCAGTAAGCATCGATAACTGTTTCTTCACCTGTCATTGCAGCAAAATCCAATACTGTTTGATACAGTTTTTCCGTTTGCAATGGATTGACTTGATAGAATGAACGATGTGAAATCTCAAATGTATTTCCCATCAATTCATCTCTATATTTATCTTCTCCGTACAATACGATTGCGTCTTCCCCTAAGATAACGTTAGTTCCTCTTGGATTGACATTTTGAACAATGCTGACAACTTCTGGTAAAGCTTCTTGGATAGCAGGAATGATTTTACTTGTCGGGAACAATTTAGCTGTACGTGTAACCAATACGATCATCATTTCCCCAGTATGATATCCTCTGCGTACAACGATATGACGCAAGTTACCAGTGCCATCTTTCTCGTTATATGGTTTTACTCCGTATTCACGCATTATGTCTCGAACTACAATGATCGCTTCGTCGATTTTTGGATCTTGAATATAAAAATCTTCCATAGGAATCAAGTCATGACTATTTTTACGGAAAAATCCAGTTGTCAATAGTCCTTCAACTTTACGTACTGGAACTTGTGCTTTGTTGCGGTACCCCCAAGGCTCTTCCATTCCAATTGTATTCAATACTGGAACTTCAGGCATTCTTGCGATACGTTGCATCACATTCTCTACTTGTTGTTTTTTGAAAGCTAATTGAGCAGCATAAGACATATGTTGCAATGGTGCAATCCCTGCACGAGTATAGCTTCTATTTTTCAAAGGAACACGATCTTTACTTGAATTTAAACGGTTCATCACTTTTGCGTAACCGTAACTCTTACCTGTTTTGTGAATTTTGACCTCTACTTTTTCACCTGGTAGAGCGTCTTCTATAAATAATGGATAACCATTTATTTTAGCAACACCCATACCCTCAAATGTTAAATCTTCAATAGTAACCGTATGCTGTTCATTTTTATTTACTGGAATAGTTTGATCTTTTTTCAATTCCTTATTCTCCTTCCACTCAAAAACATGCTAGACATTTTTGGGGCGATTATTCTTTTATGTGCAACGGCCGGTTGATTTCCTGTTTTCTACAATTCGTCTGAATCATTTGTATAAGAATTCTTCAATTCGTTGTTTTCTTGCTCGTTTTCTGGTAATTCTCCTGTTAATTCTTCTACTTGTTTCAAGAAGGCTTCTTCCACATCATCTGCGAACTCATCTTTTTCCTCTACATCATAAGGAATCAAATCAACATCTGCATACATTTCGATGTGTTGTTTCAAGTTGATAAATTCAACAGGCGAATCCCCGCCGTACTCTCCATCTAAATTGATCATTAATGGAGTAGAATCCGTTGTTTGTGCTTTGATTTTATTGGTTTTTACATAGACGACATTTGGACTCGATATGTGTCTAGCTCCGTTTAAGAGCTTAGCAATCAAACGGAAGATTTCTAATAAATTGGCCGTTTTAACAATGATTAGGGTGAACTTGCCATCGTCTAATCGAGCGTCTGGAGCCAGCTGTTCAAAACCACCGACTGAATTGGTCAAGGCGACGAAAAACATCGAAGCACTTTCTTCAAAAACACCTTCATCATATTCGATTCGCATAGGAACAGCTTTAACACGAGGCAGCATTTCAGCACCCTTAACAAAATAAGCTAAGTAGCCAAAAACGGATTTTAATTGCGATGGAACTTCATACGTCAGTTCAGTCAAATAGCCCGCTGCACCAATATTGATAAAGTAAGACATTTGTTTCTGTGTGATTGATTGTCCAATATCCATATGGATAGTCTGATTTTTCTCGATGATTTTTGCTGCAGCGATCAGATCATTTCTCGGGATATGCAACGCTCTAGCATAATCATTTGTAGTCCCTGCAGGAATGATCGCCATTTTAGGTCTTTTTTCTAGACCGGCTAATCCATTCACAACCTCATTGATTGTTCCGTCCCCGCCAGCAGCCACGATTAAATCAAAACCTGCTTTTGCTGCTCTTTCCGCTTCATTCCGAGCTGAAAAGGGCTCAGGCGTTGTAGCAAAAGCACTGGTTTCATAACCAGCACTTTCATACACACTCAAGATATCTACTAAATTTTTCTTCAGCAATTCGCGCCCAGATGTTGGATTATAAATAATTCTCGCACGCATCTGTTTTACCTTCTTTCCAAAATTACCGTTTGCTCAGTTCTTCATTCAACAATTTATTCACTACACCAGGATTTGCTTGTCCTTTAGTAGCTTTCATTATTTGACCAACGAGGAATCCTATCGCACGGTCTTTTCCATTTTTAAAATCTTCAATGGATTGCGCATTGTTGTCTAAAATATCATTGATGATCGGCAATAATTTAGATGGATCACTTAACTGTACCCAGCCATTTGCTTCTACGACTTCATTTGCATCTCCGCCATTTTGGATCAACTCACGGAAAACTTTTTTCGCGATTTTTGAACTGATCGTTCCATCTGCAATCAAATTAATCATTCCTGCTAAGTTCTCAGGAGTCAATTTCGTATCGTGCAATTCTAGTTTTTCACTATTTAAATAAGCTGATACCTCACCCATCAACCAGTTGGCTGCTTGTTTCGCATCCGCTTGATTAGCAATCGTTCCTTCAAAGAAATCGGACATTTCTTTAGTCGCTGTTAATTGCCCAGCATCATAATCAGATAAGCCAAAGTCTTTTACATAACGCAAACGACGCTCTTTAGGCATTTCAGGAATCGTTTCTCTTACCGTTTCGATCCACTCGTCTTCAATGTATAAGTTTGGAAGATCTGGTTCTGGGAAATAACGGTAGTCACTAGAACCCTCTTTCACACGCATCAAGATCGTTTCACCTGTTGCTTCATCATAGCGTCTAGTTTCTTGTTGAATAACGCCGCCAGCAAGCAATACTTTTTCTTGGCGTTTTTCTTCAAATGCTAAACCTCTGCGTACAAAGTTGAAAGAGTTCAAGTTTTTTAATTCCGTTTTTGTTCCAAACTCATCCTGTCCAAATGGACGAATAGAGATGTTTGCGTCGCAACGCATTGATCCCTCTTCCATTTTAACATCACTTACGCCTGTATATTGAACGATTTGTTTCAACGCTTCAAGATAAGCATAAGCTTCTTCCGGCGAACGCATATCTGCTTCAGAAACAATCTCGATCAAAGGCGTTCCTTGACGGTTTAAGTCAACATAAGAATAGCCGTCTGTACCATGAGTGTTTTTCCCAGCATCTTCTTCTAAATGAACGCGTTCAATACGGATTTTTTTCTTTTTGCCTTCGACTTCGATCTCGATCCATCCATCGTGCCCAACCGGCTTATCAAATTGAGAAATTTGGTAAGCTTTTGGATTGTCTGGATAGAAGTAGTTTTTACGGTCAAATTTTGTATCTTGTGAGATTTCACAATTTAAAGCTAATGCAGCACGGATACCGTAATCTACAGCGCCTTTATTGATCGTTGGTAAAACACCTGGGTATCCCCAGTCGATAACGTTTGTGTTGGTATTCGGTTCAGCTCCAAAATGTGCTGGAGATGGTGAGAACATTTTAGAGTCGGTTTTTAATTCTACGTGGACTTCTAGTCCGATTACTGTTTCAAAATTCATGTTTCGTCTCTCCTCCTACAAATTTGGTCTTGCCTTGTGGAATTCTGTTGCTTGCTCAAATGCATATGCTGCTTGGTAGATTGTTTTTTCATCGAAATGTTTTCCGATCAACTGCAATCCAACAGGCATGCCGTCTGAAAAACCACAAGGAATAGAAATTGCAGGAACTCCAGCTAAGTTTACCGGTACTGTTAGGATATCTGATAAATACATTGCGATTGGATCATCGATTTGTTCACCGATACCATAAGCAGTTGTCGTTGTAGTAGGTCCTAAAATCAAGTCGTACTCTTCGAACACATTTTCAAAGTCTCTGCGGATCAACGTACGAGCTTTAGAAGCTTGTTTGAAATGAGCATCATAGAATCCAGAACTTAATGAAAACGTACCTAACATGATACGACGTTTAACTTCTGGTCCGAAACCTTCTGTACGTGTTTTAACATACAATTCCTCCAAAGATTCTACATCTTTAGCTCGGTAACCATAGCGTACTCCGTCAAAACGTTGCAAGTTGGAAGAAGCTTCCGAAGAAGAAATGATGTAGTAAGCAGGAATTCCGTATTTAGAATGCGGCAAACTAACCGTTTCAACGATTGCTCCTAATTTCTTATATGTTTCAATAGCTTCTAAAACAGCTTCTCTCACGCCGACTTGAAGCCCGCCTTCTTGCATGTACTCTTTCGGCACACCGATTTTCATTCCTTTAACACCGTCTGTAATGCCCTTAGTAAAATCAGGCACTTCTTCAGTATAAGACATAGCATCTTTAGGGTCGTGACCGCTGATAGCATTCAATGCAATCGCATTGTCTTTTACATTACGTGTAAAAGGTCCGATTTGATCTAAACTTGAACCAAAAGCAATCAAACCAAAACGAGACACACGTCCATAAGTCGGTTTCATTCCCACTACACCTGTAAAAGCTGCAGGTTCACGAATGGAACCCCCTGTATCTGTTCCTAAAGAAACTGGAACTTGTCCTGCTGCAACAGCTGCTGCTGAACCACCTGAAGATCCACCAGGTACTTTATCCAGATTCCAAGGATTGCGTGTTAGCTTGAAGTAAGAGTTTTCTGTACTTCCACCCATCGCAAATTCATCCATGTTCAGTTTCCCAACTGAAATCATACCAGACTCTTTAACTTTTTCTGTAACTGTAGCATCGTAGATTGGGATAAAATCTTCCAACATGCGGCTTGCAGCAGTTGTCAGCGTTCCTTCTGTAACAATGTTGTCTTTGATCCCGATAGGCAATCCTGCTAGGATGTTTTCCGGATCAATTCCAGCTTCATCCATTTCACGAGCTTTAACTAAAGCTTCTTCCTCAGTTAACGTGATAAATGAACCCACTTGATCTTCCGTCTCGGCGATGCGGGCAAAAACTGCAGTCATAATTTTTTCTGCTGTTGTTTCTTTATTTACCAGCATGGTATGCAGTTCTTCTAATGTATGATCCAACAACCTCATCTTATGCATCTCCTTCCGAATTATCTATCATTGCGGGTACTTTCACTAATCCATTCTCATGGCGTTTTACATTTTCAAACAATTTATCACGGTCAGTTCCTGGCACTGCTTTGTCCTCACGCATGACACTGGAAGTTGCCATACCATGTGTTGTAACAGGTACATCTTCTGTATCCAACTCACTTAACTGCTCGACCATAGCGATAATTTTATCCATTTGTTCAGTAAATTTTACAATCTCATCTTCTGGAATCTCCAACTTTGCTAATTTTGCAACGTGTTTGATATCTTCTTCAGTTACAACCATTTGCTATTTCACTCACTTTCTAAAAGTTCACAGATTTAAAACTTCCTTCCTATAATATCACAAACCGCGTACAGACTCTATGAATTCTTTGATTTGACAAGGAGAATTCTTTAAAAGCGCACATTTAAAGAATACATTATAGAATTTTTTCTTTTTAATCACAAAATAAAAAAGTGAGAACAGTGAACCCTATGATACTTGGTCTTTGTTCTCACTTTAAACGAATCATTCATCTTGATTTAACGTTAAATGCTTTAATCAAATACATGACTGTAAAATTGGTTTTCTCCCGTCTCTCTTGCTAGGAAAGCTTCAATGCCTTTCATAGAAGAGACAGTGATCTCGATCGGGATATTTGGCGGTAAAAATTTCACTGCTTGATCGTAAACGTGTTGCGTAAATGCGATCACTTCTGTTTCTCCATAAAATTGAGTCACTATATCAACTTTCATTTTGACCAATGTATCGTCAATATACGTTGCTTCTGCAGTAACCCCGCTTAAGTTCGGGAAGAAACTTTCTACTTCAGATTTGAAGTTTTGGAAACTATTCAACTCCGTACTTTCGCCTCCTTGCAATGGAAAGACCAGCTTTTTAACTGACAGATTAGTCCATCCGCCGACTGAATTGCTGCCGTTTTCGCTGACACCTTCCGCTACATATGAACCTCCAGCCAAGCTGTCTTGCGGAGTTTGTTTAAAGATCCCTACAACGATTGGAATTTCTTCCAATCCTTCGATTTGGCGCATACGCTCAATGATTTTATCCGCCATTTCTTTCCCTTGTTGTATCAGTTCTTCTTCGCTGATTTTTGTTTCAAAAGTTGCATCGAATTGTTTCTTTTGATAATAATCGACTGTATTCATTGCCAACCCTATGCTGATCCCAGAAAGTTTATAGCCATTTTCTGTTTCAGTAACGTAATTTTGTTCCAAAATAGACTCTAGAAAAATGGGTGTCCGTTCGTCCGGCTCTTTGCTCCCATTGTGTTGAGGATTCAATCCTTCAAGGTTTTGGCTTTTTTCATCCACTGTAATAGGATCTCCATACTGATTAAACCCTTTTCCCTCTGGTCGGTAACGTTCAAGCCATTTGTTTACTGTACTGCTGTCTAGATATTGACCTTCTTGTATCAAGTGATTATCCGTTGAAAAATGCTCTTGAGAGATTTCCAATAATCCCGTTTCAAATGCTTTTAGATTGTAGTTCGAATTTGTTCCTAATGTGGCCCCTCTGTTTGCACTAGTTTGATATTGGCCATCGGTGATCAGTGAGCGATAGTATTCATCAGATAATTGACGCGAAGTACTTGTAGCCTCTTCTGCTGCCAGTTCAGTTTCTGAACTGTCCGTTGTTGTTTCCCCTGTGTTTTCTTCCCCAGGAGCTGCACATGCAGTAAAGAACAATACACTTCCTGCAAGTAACATGAGTAGTTTGCTTTTCAAACTCTTATTCCTCTCCTTCTAATGTTTCCAACAATTGATCCTCGTTCCAAACGGGAATCTCTAAACTTTGCGCTTTTGTCAATTTGCTTCCTGCATCTTCTCCAGCGACTAAAAAGTCAGTCTTTTTAGATACACTTCCAGTTACTTTTCCGCCCAGATTCTCAATTCGTTCTTTAGCTTCTTCACGCGTAAAGTGAGTTAATTTCCCGGTCAAGACAATTGTTTTTCCATTGAAATATGAATCACTTTCTTCTACTACTTCTTTTTTCTTTCCAAGATACTTCAAGTTAACACCTTTTACTCTGAGCTCATTGATCAGCTCAGCCACTTCCGGAAGCTCGAAAAATGCTACTACACTCTCTGCAATAATCGTACCAATGCCCTCAATAGCTATTATATCATCAGCTTTTGCTTGTTGCAGCTTCTCGACCGTTTCAAACTCTTCCGCTAGTAGTTTCGCTGCATTTACCCCCACATTGCGAATACCCAATCCGAAAATCAGACGTTCTAATGAGTTGCCTCGACTAGCATCAATAGCATTCAGCAAATTATTTGCAGACTTGTCTTTGATTTTATCTAAAGTGACTAGTTGATCATACGTTAAACTGTACAAATCCGCCACATCTTTTACTAATTCTTTTTCATACATTTGGATAATGACTTTATTTCCTAATCCATCAATGTTCATTGCATTACGAGATACGAAATGAGTCAACCCTTCAATAATCTGTGCAGGACATTTCGGATTGATGCAGCGCAAAGCAACTTCTTCATCTAAATGCACCAACTCGCTGTCGCAAGCGGGACAATGTGTCGGGAATTCGTAAGGAACGCTGTCTTTTGGACGCAAATCTTCTACCACCCTTGTCACTTCAGGGATGATATCCCCAGCTTTATGGACCACCACAGTATCAAACAAGCGAATATCACGCTCTTTGATCAAATCTACATTGTGCAAGCTAGCTCTTTGTACAGTAGTTCCAGCTAATTGCACTGGATCCATGATAGCTGTAGGTGTCACTACTCCTGTTCTTCCAACGGTCCATTCGATCGTTCGGACGACTGTATGGGCTTCTTCAGCTGGAAACTTATACGCTATCGCCCAACGTGGAGCTTTTATCGTATAGCCGATATCCTTTTGAGCTTCAAAATCATTTACTTTAATGACGATACCATCAATATCATAAGGCAGACCACTTCGGTGTTCTTGGAATTCTTGTACATATGACCACACTTCTTCAATCGTTTTATAAACACGGCGTTCATGATTTGTTCGGATACCAACAGTATCTAATTGATCTAAAGCATCAGACTGGCTGACTGCATCGATTTCTCCAAAATCAGCAACAGTATACATGAACGTATTTAAATTACGTTTGGCTGTTTCTTTTGGATTCAAGTTTCTCAATCCGCCAGCTGCTGCGTTTCTAGGGTTGGCAAAAATGTCTTCTCCATTTTCCTCACGTTCCATATTCAATTTTACAAAAGACTCTTTCGGCATATAACACTCGCCGCGTACTTCAATAGAATAAGGTTTTTTTAGTTTTAAAGGAACTGACTTTACAGTACGAACATTTTGGGTCACATTCTCTCCCACTACTCCATCTCCTCGAGTAGCAGCCCGCACCAGCTTTCCTTCTTCATATTTTAAAGAAAGAGCTAGTCCATCGATTTTCAATTCACAAATGTACTCCACTTTTTTATCTGTCAATTTTCTTACTCGACGGTCAAAATCTAATAAGTCCTGTTCACCAAAAGCATTTCCGAGGCTCAGCATCGGAATGTCATGAGTCACTTTTTCAAATCCCGGAAGAACCGTTCCGCCAACTCGTTGTGTAGGCGAATCTCCGCTGATCAATTCAGGATAAGCTGTTTCTAGACTGACAAGCTCCCTATATAACTGATCATATTCCGCATCTGTTACTGTAGGTTTATCCAATACATAATATTCGTGGCTGTATCGGTCTAAGACGTCTCTTAATTCCTCTACTCTTTTTGTAGCCTCTTCAAAGGATAAATTCGTCGGAGAGTAGTTTCCTGTGTTGTCAGTCACATAAATCCCTTCTTTCTTTATTAGTTTGTAGACTTTCATATTTATGGATTAAATTCAGTACATTTTTTATGATTGGACTTTTTCTATTGGAGCAAAAGCAGCCAATAGACGTTTGATACCTGTAGGAGCTGGAAAAGCGATATCTAATTGTAAATTATCGGCATTTCCAGTAAGTTTGACCACTGTACCAACACCCCATTTTTTGTGCATAGCCTTATCGCCAACATTCCACTCAACTTTATCCGCTCCGCTGCTGACTTTGCTGGAAACTGGAGCCTGAGTCGGATAAGGTGTGCTGTTCGCACGTCTTTCTTTATTGATAAATGGTGCATTGCTTCTGAATGGAACAGATGTCGTTTCTTTGTGCATCAAATCCATTACATCATCACTGATTTCTTGGATAAATCGTGAAGGAGTATTAGCTTGCGTACGCCCGTACAATACTCGAGAATAAGCATTTGTCAAATACAACTTCCGTTCAGCTCTAGTGATTCCTACATAAGCTAGACGACGTTCTTCTTCCAGTTCGTTTTCTTCCATCATAGCACGAGAAAGAGGAAAGATGCCTTCTTCCATTCCAATCAAGAAGACGACAGGGAATTCCAATCCTTTAGCTGCATGAAGTGTCATTAAAGTCACTTCACCATTTTCTGCTTCTAAGTTGTCTAAATCCGATACAAGAGACAGATCTGTTAAGAACGTCAATAAGTCTGTTTCTCCTCCTGCATTGTCTTTTTCAAACTGTTGTGTAACAGACAAGAACTCTTGAATATTTTCTAGGCGAGATTCTGATTCTAAACTTTTTTCAAGTTCTAACGATTCTTTGTACCCGCTGCGTTTTAATAATTCTTCTACCAATTCCGTTACCGGTAAATATTCTTGCATTTTCTGCAAGTCTTTCATCATTAGGCCGAAGCCTTCTAATGCTTTAGATGCTTTTCCTGTAATACTTGTTAAAGCTACATTTTGAGCTGCTTCAAGCAACGACCAATCATATTGGTTTGCAAAAGCTCTCAACTTTTCTACCGTTCCTGGACCGATTCCACGTTTAGGTACATTTACCACGCGTTCAAAACTCATATTATCAGACGGATTTGCCATAAGACGCAAATAAGCTAAGACATCTTTTATTTCTTTACGATCGTAGAATTTATGTCCTCCGACCATTTTGTAAGGAATGTTCGATTGCAGCAAACTTTCTTCAATCTTACGTGATTGAGCATTTGTTCTGTAAAGTACAGCAAACTGCCCATAATTCAGATTGTTTTCTTTCATTTCTTCTTGGATTTTTGAAACGACATACCGAGATTCGTCACCTTCACTTTGGGCACGATAATAAGAGATTTTTTCTCCATCGTGGTTATCTGTCCATAATTTTTTCTCTTTTCGATTGGCATTGTTGCCGATAACGTCGTTTGCTGCTTGAAGAATGTATTTAGTAGAACGATAGTTTTGTTCCAATAATACCACTTTTGCATCTGAATAGTCTTTTTCAAAGTTTAAAATATTTTCCATATCAGCTCCGCGCCATCCATAAATACTTTGGTCAGCATCCCCTACGACACAAATGTTTCGGAATCGATCTGCCAATAATTGAACTAATGTATATTGAGCATGGTTGGTATCTTGATATTCATCTACGTGGATGTATTGGAATTTTGCTTGATAATACTGCAGCGTTTCAGGACTTTCTTTAAACAAGCGAGCTGTCAACATAATCAAATCATCAAAATCTACTGCTTGATTGCGACGCAGTTCTCTTTGATAATCATCATAGCAGTCTGCTACTATCCTTTGAAAATAAGACGCTGCTGTTTCTCTATATTGTTCTGCTGTCAGCAGTTCATTTTTTGCATTGCTGATTTCAGCAAGAATCGCTCTTGGATTAAATTTTTTCGGATCAATGTCACGCTCTTTCATAATGCGCTTCATCAGAGTTTGCTGTTCGCCTGGATCACTGATCGTAAAAGAACGTGTATACCCAATCCGATCGATATCACGGCGCAAGATTCGTACACACATCGAGTGAAAAGTTGAAACCCATACCTCACTTCCACCATCTCGAATCAAGCGACTGACACGTTCTTTCATCTCTTTTGCTGCTTTATTGGTAAACGTGATAGCCAATATATTCCATGGGTTGACGTTTTTTTCTTGAATCAAGTAAGCTATGCGATGGGTCAACACTCTGGTTTTCCCACTCCCAGCACCTGCCATAATCAAAAGAGGTCCATCAGTATGGATAACAGCCTCTTTTTGACGCGGATTCATTCCATTTAATAATTCTTCTCGTAATACCACTTATTTACATCCTCTCTAATTCCTAAAGGTACACTTTGCTTTTGTTATACCTGTATCCTGACTTCTGCCATTATTTCCTTGTCCATTTTACCATAGTTTGATTCTTCTTAGAGTATGAGATGCAAAACTTCAAAGTAAAATCACAAAAAAAAATACAAAAACCTTCATATCATTGAATGAAGGATTTTGTTTTGTATTAACAGTATAAATAAAACATTAAACTACTTAAATTCCTTGCAGCAAAGCTAAAGATAATTGATTCATCAAAATCCGAATTTCTTTTCTAGCATAGGCATATTGAGAATCAGCTACGTACTCTGCTAATCGGCTAAGGTGACGGATTTTTATTTTTCTGCATTCCAGTAAAACAGCTTGAATCTCTTCATTGTCTTGCTGGTTCAATGAGCGAAAAGTATCCATAAGGACAGAGACATTATAAGCATTCTTTGCATGTCTGACAAATTCCTGCCAGTAACGAATCTCCGCTTCATAAAAGTCATCCCCTTGATCTCTGCCAGTTAGAGCAGTCATAGATTTCACATAGTCCAATAATTCATTTTTTGTAAATGTGACCTCTCGGATTTGCATTTGATGCAAATAATCATTCAACATTAATTCCATAAAACCAAGGCGGTCTTGGAAACCTTTATTATCGATAATAGGTTCTTGAATTATGGCCCCCTTATGAGGAATGATCTTCAAGATTTTTTCTTCCTGAAGACGAATGAAAGCTCTTCGTATAGGGGTTCGACTAATCCCCAACTCTTTAGACAAATCAAGCTCTGTAATATGTGTTTGAGGCAGCCATTGTCTGCTGTCGATTTTATTTTTTATGTACTGATATGCCTGAGTCTCTAAATTTTTTACTTTTACCAATTCTTTATTCCCCTTCTTATATTTCCTATATTTTTATCTCACAACTACTATACCATTTTCTATAAAAACAATTTTGTGTTTACGACATTATATTTGATTATAGAGATAAATGTACGGATATTCAACCCGTTTATGGGAAACTGTACTTAGAAAAGAGTGCTATTTCAAATATTAGCCGCATTTAGCTTCTACATAAAAATTTACAAAAAGAAAACCTTTTCCTAACAGGTTTTTTATATCGATATGGTATCTTTTAATCAGTGTAATGGATCACTGTTTTGCCATACATTTGTATGGTTTTGCCCCGAAAAAACTGCTTGAGCCCACAAGCAGTTTTTTTTTTCGCCTACTCCTTTTAGGCAGACATTTCAGAAGCAGATACTGTTTTTGTTTCGCTGATAAACGAAGCTCCCAATACGAGTACTCCTCCAATAAGTTGAATCAGAGTAAGTTCTTCTTTAATAAATACCGCAGAGAAGAAGACTGCAGATGCAGGATCAACATAACTCAGCATGGCTGTTGTCTGACTCTTCAAATATGGAATGGCAGAAAAAAATAACGCATAGGCTATCCCAGTATGCACAACACCTAAAACCAATAAGTAGATAAAAGAATTTCTATCCACTGTCGTCAAATGAAAACCTTGAGTTGCTAATACATATGGCAGCAAGACTATTGAAGCGACAAATAATTGAATAAAGGTACTTTGTAAACCTGACAACTCTTTAACAAATCGATTCACGAGAATGACACTCGCATAAAGAACAGCAGCACTTAAGGCTAACCCGACACCCTTTATATGGTCAGCACTAATTATTCCTGCTGCTCCACTATTAACGATCAAAAACATACCTATCATAGCGGCTGCTGTGCAAAGTATTTTTTTAAGCGTCAACTTCTCTTTAAATAAACTTGCTGAAAAAATTACAACGATAACGGGTGCAATATAGTAGCTTAGAGTGGCATTTGAAATCGTAGTGTACCTATACGATTCAAACAATAAAATCCAATTAATACCAATTGCCGCCCCAGAAAAAAGCAGTACCTTTGCATTCTTCTTAAAGACAGCTAAAGGAATCATTTCTTTTTTCAACACTAAAACTCCTAGTAAAAATAAACTCCCAAATATCCCTCGGTAGAGAGCAATTTCGCTGGAAGAAAGGGCAATGTTTTTTACAAAAATACCAATGGTTCCAAACGTGAGCATAGAAAAGACAACACTCAATTTTGCTTTTTTCATTTTTTGCACCTTCTTTTCTTCTGTATAGTGAAACACACAAAAAGTAGAGTAACATACCTCTATTTCTGTGTGTTGTTTTCTTGTTTATCTTATTTTAATCCTTTATGTGCAAGATAAACTAACTCGTTATTGATCAAGACCCAATCGCTTAAACACTTTATCCACATTTTTCAAATGATGATGATAGTCGAATGCATCATCTAGCTCTTCTTTGGAAAGGAGTTTACTGATTTGCTCGTCTTCTTCTAACAATTCTCTAAACTGCATTTGTTCATCCCACGCCTGAGCAGTTTTCGGTTGAACCAGATCATAGGCTTCTTCTCGGCTCAGCCCTTTATCAACCAATTTAAGCAACACTCGTTGACTATAGATCAATCCATAAGTAGAATCCATATTGCGCAGCATATTTTCTGGAAAAACGGTCAAGTTTTTAACCAAGTTGCTGAATCGATTCAACATATAATCCAATAAAATCGTCGAATCTGGAATGATGATTCTTTCAGCAGAAGAATGGGAGATATCACGTTCATGCCATAATGTTACGTTTTCATAAGCCGTAATCATATGACCTCTTAGGACACGAGCTAAGCCGCTCATGTTTTCTGACCCGATCGGATTCCTTTTATGCGGCATAGCAGAGGAGCCTTTTTGTCCTTTTGCAAAGTACTCTTCTACTTCGCGTGTTTCTGATTTTTGAAGACCTCTGATTTCTGTGGCAAAACGCTCAATACTTGTTGCAATCAGCGCTATAGAAGAAATATACTCCGCATGCAGATCACGAGGCAAGACTTGTGTAGAGATTTCCTGAGCTCTGATACCTAAATGATCACAGACGTATTCTTCAACTTCTAATGGGATGTTAGCAAATGTTCCGACAGCTCCGCTGATTTTACCCGCTTCTACACCCTTAGCAGCGTGTTCAAAACGTTCGATGTTCCGCTTCATTTCGGAATACCAAGTCCCTAACTTCATCCCAAAAGTCGTTGGTTCGGCGTGGACTCCATGTGTTCTGCCCATCATAACGGTATACTTGTGTTCTTTTGCTTTTTCACCAATCACAGTTAAGATGTTTTGCAGGTCTTGACGCAATAAATCGTTGGCTTGTTTGAATAAGTATCCATACGCTGTATCTACAACATCAGTACTTGTCAGTCCATAGTGTACCCACTTTCGTTCTTCACCTAAAGACTCTGAGACAGCACGCGTGAAAGCTACCACATCATGACGAGTCTCTTTTTCGATTTCAAGAATACGTTGAATATCGAAAGAAGCATTTTCCCGAATTTTTTGAACATCTTCTTTTGGAATCTCTCCTAGTTCAGCCCAGGCTTCATCTGCTAATATTTCAATTTCCAACCAAGCATTGTATCGATTCTCATCTGTCCAAATGGTTCCCATTTCCGGTCTGGTATATCGTTCAATCATTTTTGTAGTCTCCCTTAATCAAAAATTTTCTAGTTGGATTTTTTTAAAATTCCCTTTATTACTTTAGCATTATGTCTCTCATCTGTCATGACTTATCTCTATTTTTTTGTATTGTATTCAGGGTATAAAAAAAGATCAACCAAAACCTGTTGATCTTCTTTAAAATATCAGTTCAATATACCCGTATCTTGCAACAATTCTATCGTCATATCAATGTCTTCTGTCAAAACTGTTATATGCCCTATACCTTCACCATAGTCTCTTTCGACTCCATAATAATAAAAATGCCAATCGGGTTTCAATTGAAGCTGATTTTCAACTTCGGAACGGTTACTTTCAAAAGTTTTTACCATTACGGCTTTAGATTGTAATTTAATCTCGGGTAACGGCCATCCGCAAATAGCACGGATATGTGCATCGAAAAGTGATATAGAGCAAGCATCCATCGTGCTTAAGCCGCTATCGTGAATCGTTGGCGTAATATCATCCACATATAAGGCCCCACTAGACGTTAAGAGTAATTCTACTGTCATCGTACCTATTAAATGGCTTCTTTGAGCAATGTCCAACGCTATTCGATTCACTTCTTCCGCTACTTCATCATCAATATGTGCTGGAAACAAACTTTGGTACAAAACATCATCTCGATACAAGTTTTCAGAGACTGGAAAGGTACGTATTTCTCCTTGAGGATTGCTGACCACTGAAACTGAAAGTTGTCTTTCAAAAGGAATCAGTGCTTCTAAGATACAAGTCCCATGAACAAGCAACGCTGCACTCTTCTCAAAATCTTCTTCACTGTATAAAGTAACTTTTTGTTTTTGTCTCTTGTCTCGATGCAAAGTTTTTAATACACATGGAAAACCCAATTCTCTGCTGGCGGTTTCAATATCTTCTGGAGAAACGATTGTTGCATAAGGAGCAATATTGTAATTTGCGGCTTCTAAATACGCTTTTTCCAATATTCTATCTTGAGCGACATCTAATAATTCAATTCCTTGTGGGAAAGAGACTGTTCTCGAAATTCTTTGAGCTGATTCTGAAAAGACATTTTCTGCTTCGATTGTTACGACATCACACTTAAAAGCTAATTCTGTTAGAAGCTGAGGGTCATTGATATCCCCTACTAACTGCCAATCAGCTAGTTGAGCGGCTGGACAGTTTAATACAGGATCAAGAATTCCTACTTGATATCCCCTTTTTTTAGCAGACAAAGTCAGCATTCTCCCTAAGTTTCCTCCGCCAATAATACCAATCACTTTGCTAGGAGTTATCACATTTGCCAAGATTTATCCCTACCTTCTAAATATTCAGTTTTTTTCATCTTCTTTTTGTTGTTTTTGTTCTAATTTGATTTCTTTTCTACGATTTTTCACACGTTTTGTCCAGAATCCACCGCTGATATATTTCGGTTCATAAGAGATGACAAACGCTTTAGGTGCGAGTTCTTCTATTTGCTGATACAATTTCCGTTCTGTTTTCCGGGGCGTCAGAATCTCTAAAACCATCCGGTCGCCTTCTTTACCTAAAGCATAACTCGTTGTTACACCATACCCTAATTCACGCAAGCTGGAGGGAATGTCATTCTCAATAGAAGGAATGATTGCTGTAACCATAATATACCCTAATGCCAAGTATTCTTCAATTTTAATCCCGGCTAAAATTCCGGTGCCGTACCCTAAGGCATATACTAAGATATTCCAAAAATTATCTAATCGATCCAGTACAAGGCCTAATCCCACGATGTAAATAGTCGTTTCTGCCATCGCTACTAACGGTGCGGCCAGACGGTACCCTTTCATCGTTAACATCATCCGAATCGTCATCAAAGTGACATAACCTACGTTGATTATAAATATTGTAGCTAATAATCCCAAATCTATTTCCATTTAGCTGTGCTCTCCTTATCTGATTAAACATATCACTTGTTACTTACGGTTGTACTTCTAAACTATAGGCTTTGATTTTTGTTACTGGTTTTCATCTACAAATACAACCTTGCCATTTTCTAATGAGCTGATGCGTGCAAGTGAATAAACGTCTGTCCCTTTTTCTTCTAATAAAGAACGACCAGTTTGAAAAGATTTTTCAATAACGATACCGATTCCTGCTACTGTTGCCCCTACTTGGTGACAAATACTCATCAATCCTAAAGCAGCTTGACCATTGGCTAAAAAATCGTCAATGATCAAAACTGTATCATTTTCAGACAGAACAGAGTTGGAAACGGATATTGTATAGTTTTGTTGTTTGGTAAAAGAATAAACATCAGCTGCAACCAATTCATCTGTCATGGTAATACTGATGTTTTTCTTTACCACAACCACAGGAACACCTAAAGACAGTCCTGTAAAAACGGCAGGAGCTATACCTGAAGCTTCAATCGTCACAACTTTTGTGATTCCTTTTTGTTCAAAGTATTTCGCAAAATCTTCCCCCATTGCTTTCATCAGCACAGGATCTATTTGATGATTCAAAAATTGATCTACTTTTAATACACCTTCACTTAACACACGTCCGTCTTTTACAATTCTTTCCTCAAGTAATTTCATTCTCTTCCTCCCATTAGTAGGTTATCAGCTTTGATTGTATCTTATTAGTTCAATAGATTTAGATAGAACAAAAGGTTAAACCATTTTACTGGCTTAACCCTTATGTTAATTATTAGTCTTCATCCATAAGATTTATTCCTGTAGAATCTTTTGGTTCATCTAGTCTTTCAACGATTAAATTGCTGATACGCGAAGATTCTATTTCATTTGCTTTCAACAAGAAATTTTCGTATTCAACAAATGCGTCATCACCATCTCTAGGAATATTTCCATATTCTATAATGAAGAATCCGGCAATCGTATCAACATCCGAGGATTCAATACTCGTACCAAAGAACTCATTGAATTTAGACAATTGTGTAGATCCGTCTACTAAATAACGAGTATCATTGATTTTCTCGATCAATGCATATACTTCATCGTACTCGTCATCGATATCTCCTACAATTTCTTCCACAACGTCTTCCAGTGTAACAACTCCTACTACACCGCCGTATTCATCATTCAATACAGCCATCTGGTTACGTGTTTTTCTCAGTTCATAGATCAAATCATCAATATAAATCGTTTCTGGGACAAATAATGGTTCATTTAATATTTCTTTTAGATCGATATCGTCAATATTGCGATTTCGACTTTCTCTCAATAAGTTTTTAACGTGGATGATCCCAATAATATTATCCTTGTCTTCAAAATAGACTGGTACACGGGAATATGGGATGTCTAAAAGTTTAGGGATGTTTTCCTCATTCCCATCATCGTAATCAATCATGAATGTATCTGTTCTTGGAACCATGACCTCTTTAGCCATTTTAGTATCCAAAGATAAGACACCTTTCAACATTGAAAATTCGCTTATATCAATAGCTTCGTCTTTTTGACTTTGTTCTAAGTAAGAACGAAACTCATCACGCGTCATTTTTTCTTCTTCTTCTGAAAATTCAATTGGTGTAATTTTCTTCAACAGATTTGTTGATAAAGAAAGAAATTTTACGAAAGGCATCATTACTTTTTGAACTGCCAGTATAATCCCTGCAGTTCCAAGTGCAACACTTTCTGAACGCTGTAAAGCTACTGTTTTTGGAAACAGCTCTCCAAATACCAATGTGATATACGAAATAATTATTGTCACGATAACAACTGCTATAGTTGAAGCACCGGGAATATTTCCCAACAACGGCATGAAACGATCTGCTAATGATGTAGCTGCTGAAGCACTGTTTAAGAAACCTGCCAACGTAATAGCTACTTGAATAGTAGATAGAAAGTTGTCTGAATTGCCTAATAACTTCAGTACGTTTTTCGCTTTCTTATCACCATTTATGGCTTTCTCATTTATTTTGCCTTTGTCTAAGGAAACAAACGCCATCTCTGCTGCGGCAAACAATGCATTAATTGCTGTTAAGCCTACAATTAAGATTATCTGGACACTCAGCGAAGAATCACTTCCGGGGTCTGGGGTCATTTATCATCTTCTCCTTCAATAGTTATAAAAATTTATTTATAAAACATTACTAATGTACCATTATTTACAGTTTATTTCAACATATGATTCTCATAGGTTTTTAATCAGTTTGCCTGTTACTAAAAAAAACAGCTACTGTAATAAATTCGGCATTTCTTCTATGACGGGTTTCAGCAGCTCGATGACTTCTCCACTTGCGCTTTCTTCCAACATCCCCAACATCATATAAGAATTATTTTCTGCATCAAATGTCAAAACGAATCCATTATTCTTGTCTACATTTTGGAATTCAGCTGTTGCCGTTTTTGCACCAATCGAGTAAGGCAGGTCAGCCAATTGATGAGCTGTCCCGTTTTCATCCGTAACCACTTCAAGCAAATACGAACGAATCAAATCAGCAGATTCTTTAGACACTACTTGTTTGGGTTCCGCTGTTTCTTGATCACTGGTCAGTTTCGGATAAACCAACGTTCCATCATTCAAAAAGGCACTATACGATACGATTTGCTGAATAGGGCTCATCAATAGTTCTCCTTGACCATATGCAGTATCTGCTAATAAGATCTCAGAATCCAGCTTACCTGAATTGGATAGTTGAGCTGGTTGCATCGCAATCGGCAAATCAAATTCTTCTCCAAAAACAGAATTGCTCATCCCTTTTTCAACCGTTTCTTGTCCCATTTCCAAAGCTTCTTGAGCAAAGAAAATGTTGTCTGAATAAACTAATGCTTCTCTTAAAGAAACTTTATCCACTTCAGTCACTCGATGTACGGCATAATTCCCCCATGATTCATTCGCCTGCCAAGTATCTCCATAGATTTCATGTACTTCTTCAGGAGTCGTCTTCCCTGAATCAAGGCCGATTCCTGCTGTGATCAATTTAAATGTTGAACCTGGAGCAAGTCGAGCTGTATATCTAGCAAGGAATGGTGTGTTCTCATCGTCAAGATAAGCTTGATAATCCTCATTGGTGATTCCTCTAGTCATCAAACCAGCATCATATGAAGGTGTGCTGACTAGTGCTAACAAACTTCCGTCTTCAGGATCCATCGCTACTACAGATCCATTTTCCCCTTCAAGCGCTTCATAAGCTTTTTGTTGAACATCTGCATCGATCGTTAACTGAATATCTTCCCCATTTTGAACTTCTTGTTCTTTTAAGACAGTTTTGGTCGTTCCTTCAGCATCTTTTAATATGATCGAACCACCGGATTTACCGCGTAACCGTTCATTATAAGCAGCTTCCAATCCAGATTTTCCGACGATTTCTCCAGCAGTCAACGTTGGATTCTTTTCAATCTCCTCAGCATTCACCTCGCCAACATAGCCGATCAAATGAGCTGTAGCTTCATTCAAAGGATAAGTCCGCATGCTGACTTCTTGATACATTACACCTGTCAATTCCTCAGTCTCATCAGAAGCTATCGTTTTAAACGGCACAAAAGTATCTTCCGTAACCCAGCTCTGTTCCAACAATCCTTCAAGGTAATCTACTGAAACTTCAAATGTTTCACTGATTTTTGCGAGATTATCTGTTCGTGCATCTTCTTCACCTAATGCTCCAGGGTAAAGACCAGCTCTCATCCAAACACCAGCTGTTGCCAATGGATCTCCGTCTCGATCCACTATTTTACCGCGTCCGCCTTTTTCAAATTGAGCTTCGATCACATCACCAGGCTCCATATCTGGCAGTACGAGATTTGGTTGCCAATCTACAAAAAACTCATCTTCAGCACCCTTTGTTAGAGAAGCCGAATAAGCTAAGTCTTCAATCGTTCCAATCGGAGTCACAAGATTTAGGATATAGGAGAATTCCATCACGTCATCCGATTCGTTTTCATTAAATACTACGTCGGATACTTCTACATCATTAACTTGCATTTCATTAAAAGAGCTTTGATATAATTCTTCTACTTGCTCTTTTGTAAATCCAGCATCTACCAGCGAAGATTCGCTTAATACAGCAGGCAGCCCGGAAAAATCTTGTTCTTCTAAGTAAGCGATAAATTCTTGAGATTTTTCTTCCGCTGCAGCTGAATCTGAGTTTTTCCCATTAAAATAAGACCAAGCCATCCAACCTATACCGCTAATGACAGCTACTAAAAGGACAACAACAGCTATCCACATTAGTTTACTCAGTCCCCACTTTTTTTGTGGTTGATTTGCCGACATTTACCACTCCTCCTTTAAGTTTCTTTCCTTTTACACTTTACTGCACTTATAGTTATTTTACTTCAAACCATTTTTTATTCCTAGTATATTCTCTATATACAATCTGTGCTGAGATAAAAGTTCCTGACTGGTTAATCATCATACTGATGAAGCTGATATTGTTCAATCAAACGAGTCAGCTTTTCCGCATAAGTTGGATCGGTGGCATAACCGTTATCTTGTAATGCTTGAGCAGCTTCTTGATAATTTTCAGCCGTCAGAACTGTCGTATACTGTTCTGCATTCCAATTGGTTCCATTTACAAATAACAACGCATGGTCGTCCATTGATTCTTGCCACGTTTCGTATTTTCGAAAAGGAGCTTTTATCTGGATCCACTCTCCATTTTCAAATTCTTTTGTTTCCATCATGACCGTATTTTCTGAGCTGCTGCCTTTTATACCATACAGATTTTTGTTTTCTGTTGCCAACTCACTTGTCCCCCAATCTGATTCCAAGATCGCTTGGGCAATACTGATACTAGGCAGCAAGTCATATTGTTCTTGCAATGTCTTCGCATGACCTGAAATCTGAACAATAAATTCTTCCTTCTCTCGGCTCGAATTCAGTGGTTCAATAATCGATTTCCCTAGCAGAGCTAATGCTCCAAAAAAAACAAAAAACAAAATAAATAAAATCATCAGAATTCGACTAGGCAAAAAACGTCTTTGTTTGGAACTTTTTTTTCTATGCGTTGTTTTCTTTCTTTTCTTCGACTGCGCCACCTTAACTGCTCCTTTCACAACATAGGATAAAAATTAGATTTTCCATCTTTTATTCTCCCGTTTTGCCAGCTTTTTCAAGAAGCTCAATGTATTCTTCCAAAGCCAATCCATGCTGCTTGATAAACTGAGCATTTTCTACTCCTACATAACGAAAATGCCAAGACTCATATTGAATACCAGTCTCCGTCTCTTTGTCTTTAGGAAAACGCAAAATAAATCCATAATCTGCTGCAGTATTTACCAGCCATTGTTGGGATTCTTGCGTGTCGTATTCAGGCACTAACCCTTTTCCCGTACTGAGCCATTCATTATCCACCATATCCAGTGCTAAACCAGTGTGGTGTTCACTGCCTCCAGGAATAGCTATATAATCTTCAGTCTTTTCAACAGCTTCTTCTTTGGAATAACCTTCATTGATATAACTTTGGATGCTGGCATCATAATTAGCTTGCTGCCTTTCAACAGAACGATAAGAAGAAGCCAAGAAAATCGTGTAGCCTGCTTCTTTGGCAGCGTTCATCCAGTTAGTATAAGGCTCCACTATACGAGCATCGACTTCTTTTTGATCAGCCACTGTTTCCAATGGAATCTCGAGCGTTTCGTCAATAGGATGCCAATTATTGACCAAAATCAAATTCCAATCTTTTGTCGAAACATCCGGTAAAGCGGCAATCATTTCCTGTTCTTTTTCTTCTTCCGGCGTCAGAGCAGCCGATTCCGCAAATTCATTACTGACTTCTTCGCTTTTTAATGATGTAGATTCATTTGCTATATCAGCAGATTCATTTTGGCAGCCAGCCAATAAAAATGCCGTTAGCATTGTTGCCCATAATTTCGTTTTCAATTTCAAGACTCCGTTCATTTCATATCGTTAGTTGCACTTACTCTATTTTATAGAAAAATTTCTTCTTTTCAACCTACCTTAGACTGAATTTCGATTCTTCACTCTATTTTATTTTTTCTTTCAAGACAGAAACAAATCAGCGAGAAGAAAAACTTCTCGCTGATGATCATATAGATTCAATATTCAATTTTTAAAGACTCTTTTAGATACGAAAAGGCTGTTCTACGTTCTTATTGAACCATTCCAATAACCCTTGTTTTTCGATTTCCAGTTGTTGCTGTACGATTCCTGGCAAATGCAATTCAATACGATCTTTGTAACTCCAGAAGTCGTAACTGATCTCTATCCGCACAATAGTTTGATTGATCTTGCGATGATTAGTTTCTACACTTTCTTCTGGTTGATGATTGATCTCTATTGTTGCCATGTTGCTTCTCAACCATTTTTTCGCTACATGATATTTCATGTTCATGTACTCTGCTACCGGGTTTTCTGCTACCTCTGAAATCAAGAGAGCATTACGACAAACTTTTTGGACAAGCATCCATTCATAATCCGTAAATAACTGAGCGATCTTATTCATGTTTTCAGTTTTCAAACCTTGTTGCCCTTTTTTCCAACGATCCCAGCTTTGTGGTGAAATCCCCAACTGTTCAGAGTAAAAAGCCTTTTCTGTTGCATATTGTTCTTTTACCGCTCCCAATACAATGGCTACTAAAGCTTCATGCATACTTAATCTCTCCTTATCCTTGAAATGATGAATATCTTTCATTAAATCAAATTATACATTGACGAGAATAATGGCTGTCAGCAAAAATAACTTTCCTCTTATACACTTATAATACACTTAATAGGTTAATTTACCAGTTATTTACTCATTTCTGTTGCAACTATTTGACCCCAGTCCGGGAAAATTATATGTTAACTATGAGTACTCTATAGGTTTAATTGTCCTTATGAAAGGAGGAAATATTTTATGTTAGATACCATTTTATTTTTTGGTTACTTCACTGTGTATCTGGTTTTAATGATTTGGGGAATTAAGCTAGCTGCACGATACGGATGGAACGACCTTTCTAATGTACTGTTGCTTGTTATTATCGGACTGGTTTACGATAATGGTGTATTGTCCTTGGGAAAATTCATTGGAGAAGGCAGCCTGCTGGAAATGTTAAGTTACCCTCGGTTTTATATGCACGCTTTTTTCACTCCCTTACTGGTATTGTTTTCCTTAAGCACCATGAAGAAAGCTGATTTTGAGTGGACTTTTAAAAAGTGGTTTCAGGCTGTTTTTTATCTATTAACGCTGAGTCTGATCGTTTATGAACTTTTCAGTGAGGTACTTGGCTTGAATCTGGAAGCCAACTGGAAATTTGGTGTACTAAGTTACAGTAATGCTGAACCAACTTCTGGAATACCTTTGATGGTATTGTTCGTTTCCCTTATCTTAATTTTTGCTTCTATTATAGTATGGAGAAAACAACGCTGGGTTTGGTTTTTTGTGGGTACATTGATCATGTTCCTTGGAAATGCCTTTCCGATTTCATTGCCAAGTGCTGCTGTAACAAATGCTTTCGAATTGATCTTAATCGTTTCGTTGTTTTTCACTAAAAGATTTCAAGATACTTATGCTTCAAAACAATGAAAATAAACTTTCACTGTACTTCTTTTTACAAATACGCAATAATGAAAGCGGAACTTTTTTATTGAGAGGAGGATTAGAAGCTCTAGCATTTTGAGTAATAACACAGAGTTTCTAAAATACTATATGACAAATGTTAATTGGGGAATCATCGGTTTAGGAGATATCGCGTCAAGTTTCGCTAAAGATTTTAATGTCCAAGAAGCTACTTTGCTGGCAGTGGCTTCACGTAATTTGGACAAAGCAAATGCATTTGCGAAAAAGTACGGGATTGAAAAAGCTTATGGGAATTATGAAGAAATGTTGTTTGATCCGGATATTGATGTCGTGTATATCGCTACTCCGCACAGCCATCATGCAAAGTATATATTAAAAAGCTTGCAAGCTGGCAAACACGTTTTGTGTGAAAAAGCGATCACAATGAACAACAAAGAACTGGATGAAGTATTGGCTTTAGCTGAAGAAAAAAATCTGATCGTTGCTGAAGCCATGACGATTTACCATATGCCTCTTTACCATAAATTAAAAGATATCATCTCAACTGGAAAATTAGGTAAATTGAAAATGATTCAAGCTTCTTTTGGAAGTTTGAAAGAAGCGGATCCGACCAACCGCTTCTTTAATAAAGAAATTGCTGGGGGAGCTTTATTGGATATCGGTGTATATGCCTTGGCTTTTACTCGCTTCTTCTTATCCGGCCAGCCTACTGAAATTCTGACAACAATGAATTCTTATGAAACGGGTGTCGATGAACAATCAGCTGTCATTTTGAAAAATCCGGATAATGAAATGGCTGTTGTTAGTTTAACTTTCCGGGCTAAGATGCCTAAAGTGGGTATCGTTGCTTTCGAAAATGGGTTTATCACTATTGAAGATTATCCAAGAGCTAATACTGCAACGATTACTTATCCGGACGGTTCTTTTGAAACCGTAACAGCTGGAGACTCTAATGAAGCTCTAAATTATGAAATTGAATTGATGACGAGCAACATTTTACAACAAACACCTAACACACAAATTCAATTGACTCATGACGTGATGTCTATCATGGATAACTTGCGGGAACAATGGGGTTTGCGTTACGATTTTGAATAACCTTTGAGTTCCTAGCCTAAAACAAGTCCATAGACTTAACACAAAAAACCATTAGAGGTCAGCACCTCTAATGGTTTTTTTATTGTATAAATCAGAAGTAAAGTTGCAGTTGTTAGCCTTTATTGCCCTTTTAAGTAGCCTTCTTTATAAATGGCAGAACTGACAGTATATCCGCTTGTAGTTAATATTTCCTTGATGTCAGTGGTTTTATCGCTATCCATTTGAATCACTATTTGTGTAAATGACTCTTTTCTGTAAACAGCAATCTGGTTGATGCTTACATTGGCTTCTGCCAGAATATTGGTGACATCTTCTAAAATACCAGGATGGTCTTCTGGAATATCGATTACGATACGACTCCCTTTATTGTTGTAACCCAATAAATCGATAAAGGCTCGAAAGATGTCTTTATCGGTAATGATGCCAACCACTTGATTTTTATTTTCTACAACTAGCAGTACGGTGACTTTAAAATCTCTCATGCGAGTAGCTGCTTCTTCAAGTAAATCATTTGGACCAATAGTAGGAACTTCTTTGCTCATAATATCTCCCACAGTTGTTTTGGTCAACAAATAGTTCAACTCATGGATACTTAACGATGTAGCCGTTGAAGGAGAATTATCACTGATGACTTCTTCTGTGACCAATCCAACCATTCGTTCATTTCTTACGACTGGCAAGCGGTGGAAGTCATATTCTTTCATCAAATCTAATGCTTCCAGTACCTTCGTTTCTTCATTTACCGTCACGACATCAGCTGTCATGTAATCTTTGACCAACATACACTTAACCTCCCAAATAAGCTTTTTGAATAATATCGCTTTCTAACAGTTCTTTCCCTGTACCAGTCTGAATGACATTTCCTGTCTCTAATACGTATCCCCTGTTCGCTATCTTTAAAGCCATTTTAGCATTTTGCTCGATCAAGAGTACAGTCGTACCTGTTCGGTTGATTTCTTCAATAATATGAAAAATCTCTTTGATCAAAATAGGCGCCAAACCCATTGAGGGCTCATCTAGAAGCAATAATCTTGGGCGGCTCATAAGAGCTCTCCCCATGGCTACCATTTGTTGTTCCCCACCAGAAAGTGTTGCTGCATCTTGGTTTTTTCGTTCATTTAAAATAGGGAAACGTTCAAAGACCAAGTTCAAATCTTTTTCAATTTCTGCTTTATCTTTCCTTAAAAAGGCACCCATCTCAAGGTTTTCTAAAACTGTCATTCCGCTGAAAATATGTCTGCCTTCTGGAACTTGAGAAATCCCTTTTTCTACGATTTGTTTCGGAGTAGCTGTTGTGATTGGCGTCCCTTCATACACGATTTCCCCTCGGCTCGGACGGATCAATCCGGAAACAGCTTTTAAAATAGTCGATTTCCCGGCACCATTCGCTCCAATCAATGAAACGATTTCTCCTTCTTTTACTTCAAAAGAAACCTCTCGAATAGCTTCAATAACCCCATAGTGTACTGCTAGATTTTTTACAGTTAACATTTACTCACCGCCTAAATATGCTTTGATAACCTGTTTATTGCCTTTTATTTCATCGGGCGTTCCATGGGCGATCATACGACCGTACTCCAATACGTAGATTCGTTCGCAGACATTCATGACTAATGACATGTCATGTTCGATCAGCAAAATCGTGATCTTAAAATCTTTTTGGATTTTACGGATCAGAGCGGTCAAATCAGCTGTTTCTTGAGGATTCATTCCCGCAGCAGGCTCGTCTAAGAACAACACTTTAGGCTTAGTAGCTAACGCTCGAACGATTTCTAATCTTCGTTGTTCTCCATAAGGTAAATTTTTTGCCAGTTCTTCTAGTTTATTTTCCAGACTGAATATTTCCAACAACTCAACCGCTTCTTTTTTCATTTTTGCTTCAGAAGCATAATAACTTGGTAAACGAAGAACACTTTTTAGCGTTCCGACTTTGCTTTTGGAATGCATCGCGATCAATACATTGTCCAGAACGGTTAAATTTTTGAATAAGCGGATATTTTGAAACGTTCTGCCGAATCCCATATCAGTTATCGTGTAAGTTTTTTTCCCGATAATAGATTCTCTTTGCCCATTCGTTTCAATTTCGATCGAACCTTCAGTTGGTTGGTAAACCCCTGTCAGCAAGTTGAACAACGTGGTTTTTCCTGCTCCATTCGGCCCGATCAATCCAACTAATTCATTTTCTTTCAATTCTAAATGAACATTCGAAATGGCAGAAAGTCCGCCAAAGTTTTTAGTCAATTTTTTTACTTCCAGCAAACTCATCGTTATCCCTCCTTTTGTGTAGTTGATTTGCGGTTAAAGAGGCGCAACAGTCCTGAAACTGTGAACTCTTTGTTGCCCAGCAACCCGGACGGTTTAAAAATCATGATTCCGATTAATGCTATTGCATAGATGATCATTCTTAGAGCACCAAAAGGTTGTAGAAACACGTTCAAGACACCAAGCAAAATCGCTGCCACAATAGATCCTGTTATGCTCCCTATACCACCGAAAACCACAATGATCAAAACATCTACTGATTTATTGAAGGTAAAATCTCCAGGACGAATAACGCTGAAGTACGAAGCATGTAAAGCTCCACCTATAGCTGCGGTCGCTGCACCTAAGATGAAAGCGATCGTTTTGTATTTAGTCGTATTGACCCCCATTGATTCAGCAGCAATCTCATCTTCTCGAATAGCGATTGTTGCTCGACCCGGGCTGCTTTGTGTGTAATTGGCAACGAGTAAAATCGTCAGCACAGTGAACACATAAATCAAGGGCCATTTAGACAAATAGGGAATACCACTCAACCCCGCAGCTCCATTAGTGACAGATTGCATATTCACGATAACAATACGAATGATCTCCGCGACTCCTAATGTAGCAATCGCCAAGTAATCTCCTTTTAGTCGCAAAGTTGGAATTCCTACAATCAATGCCACTATACTGGTCAGGACCACACCTGCTAAAATACCCAAGAATAGTCCAGTGTAAGTTGGGAAATATTTAGTAATGACACCCGCTGTATAGGCTCCGATTGCCATAAAGCCAGCATGTCCAAGTGAAAACTGTCCAGAGAAACCGATGATCAGATTTAATCCGACAGCTAGAATAATGTTGATCAGAATAGTTACCAAAGTGATTTCATAATACGCACTGATGATTCCAGTAGTCACAGCTAATTGCAGCAGTAAAAAAACTGCAATAGCGACCACTAACCATCCAATCGTTGTTTTGTTCAATAATTTCATTTTTGTCACCTACACTTTCTCTTTAGCATGTTTTCCTAGGATGCCTGCAGGACGAATAATCAAAATGATGATCAAGATACCGTATACAACTGCATCCCGAACCATGGAATTTCCGTAAGCACTGACCAATGTTTCTACTATCCCTATAGTAAAACCGCCTAGTACCGCACCTGGAATGAATCCTATTCCTCCTAAAACTGCGGCTACAAAAGCTTTAAGGCCAGGAGCCACCCCCATCATCGGATCAATCGTATTGTAATACAAGCCTACTAATACTCCTGCTGCTCCTGCTAAAGCTGAGCCTAAGAAAAAGGTAAAAGAGATGACGTTGTCAACATTGATTCCCATCAATTGGGCTGCTGATGAATCTGTACTTACCGCTCTCATAGCTTTACCCATTTTGGTCTTTTGAACGATGAACTGCAGTAAAACCATCAAAACAAGTGTTGTAGCAAAAATCAGTAATTGAATCCGACTCACTTGTAATCCTCCGACTTTAAATAATGTGTTGTCTACGACTTGCGGGAAAGAGCGAACTTCGGCACCATAAAAGTAAAGCATTCCATTTTGCAATAAATAAGAGACTCCGATGGCTGTAATCAAAACAGCTATTCGAGTAGCATGACGTAAAGGTTTGTAAGCAATGCGCTCAATCAAAACACCTAAGAGAGCACTTAATGCCATTGCCGTAAGAAGAGCAGGGAAAAATCCCATTCCAAAAGAATGAATCATGGTGTATCCGATAAACGCTCCAACCATATAAATATCCCCGTGAGCAAAATTAATCAATTTTATAATTCCATAAACCATTGTATAACCTAGAGCGATCAAAGCATAAATACTACCTAATGATAGTCCATTTATCATTTGTTGAAAAAATGTTTCCATAGGATACCTCTCTTTTTACTTCTATTTTTTTTACCTTATTTTATAGAAAATAAAAAGTGCAAAGTTAGCAACTGCTTTGCACCTTTTATTTATCTTTTCTTAAGGTTGGATTTCTTGTGTACTTGTTTCTTTTCCTTCTTGCAGCTCAATGATCAACGTAGATTTTACAGGATTGTGATTTTCATCGATAGAGAATGTTCCAGTTACCCCGTCAAAATCTGTAAGGCTTTCAAGTGCAGCTGCAATAGCTTCAGGTGTTGCTTCTCCACCGTCTTCAATAGCTTGAGCAACCAAGTATACTGCATCATACGCTAAAGCTGAAAAAGCATCAGGTGCTGTATCATATTCTGCTGTATAGTTGTCAATAAACGTTTGTACTTGTTCGTCTTCATTTTCTAGTGAGAAATGAGCAGAGTAGTAAACATCTGATACATTTTCTGTTCCTGCTAAATCCAATAAAGCTTGGTTGCTAAATCCGTCCCCGCCTAGTACCGGTTGATCCAGCCCCATTTCACGAGCTTGTTTCAAAATTAAACCTGCTTGCTCATAATAAGCAGGAAGATAGATAAAATCAAAATCTTGATTTTGGATTTTTGTCAAAATAGCGCTGAAATCTGTGTCGTCTTGAGTAAAGTACTCTTCTGCAACGATTTCGCCTTCATAAGTATCTTTAAAAGCATTTGTTAACCCTACAGCGTAATCACTTGAGCTGTCACCAATAATAACCGCTTTTTTCGCCCCTAAACTGTCCATTGCAAAGTTAGCTAATGCTACTCCTTGAAAAGAATCTTGGAAAGAAGTTCTAAATACAAATGGCTGCACATCACCCGACTCTGTAAGTGTCAAGTTGTCAGCTGTACCAGATGGTGTAATCAACGGCACCTCTGCTCGAGTAATCGGTTGTGTTGCTGCTTGAACAGCTCCAGAAGTGGCTGGTCCAATGATAGCTACAACATTATCTTCAGTGGCCAATCGCGTTGCAATACTGGTTGCTTCAACGTTATCTGATTTAGTATCGTATTCAGTTAATTCAATTTGCTTGTCTAAGATACCCCCTGCTTCATTGATTTCTTTAATGGCTAGCTTAACGCCATTTGATTCAGCCGTTCCATAAGCTGATACAGGACCCGTTTTTTCAAACATTGCGCCAAGCTGGATCGTATCTTCATCTCCAGCTCCACTTCCTGCACCACATCCTGCTGCAAATAAAGATAAAGCTGCTACCCCTAATAGTAATTTCTTTTTCATTTATTCATTCCCCCATTATCCCTTTTATTTCTAACTTCTTATTCCGCAATTTTATCGTGAAGCATAAAATTAAAATCAAATAAGAAAAGTAGTGATGTTTCTTAGTATAGAATATTCAGAATATTTAATCAATACATTTTTTTCTTATGAAAAAAGGTTTTTCTCAAACCTCATTTTATTAGTTGAATCTTACAAAAATGATTATAGATTACATCATTCCAACTAGTTGACAGATTAGATTAAGGATGGATTATATAAGAATAATAAAAAAACGTTTTCGACTATTTGTTGCTTAATAGTCAAAAACGTATTTCGTTAGTTTCAGTTTTTAAAGATGTTGATAAACTGTCTTTTCAACAGTTTATTTTAAACAAACCATTCTTTTCGATAGTCATCGTAAAAATCTTTCTTGATTTCTATGAAGCGCTCAAAATCATTCAATAATTGAAAAAGTACAGCCCTTTTTTCAAATTCTTCTCTTGTTTCAGGCAGATCGCTTTCTCTAAACGAATCTGTCAATTGATCAATTTCTTCTAATAAATTGATTCCTGAATTGTATTCATGGAGAGTTTCAGCTGTTAAATAGTACATTCCAGCTAAAATTCTGCTTTGTTGCAGCGGAATTGAAATTTGCTTTAAATTCCATTGCATTTGTTCTAAAATTCTCGCTTGGCTTTTTCTCATTTCAAAATAACGAAAATGGTAATAAGAATGATCAATAAATCGATTTTCAGCTTCAGCGCGAGATAACTGAATCCCTTGTTCCAACAATTGATTTAGTTTGACTAATTCTTTGTTTGAGATTTCTTCTTCGATGCCGTTTTGTAAAAAATGATCAAATTCGTATAAAATCAGCTTCATTTGTTCTTCAACTTGAATCCTGATATCTGTGATTTTTTTCTCTTGAGAAGGCATGTATAAATTTAACACTAAAGCCATGCCTGCTCCAATCAGCATCAGGCTCAATTCATTGAACAACAATCCAGGCGCTGTACTTTCTGCCAGCAGTAAATGGGTGACCAATACTGAACACGGCGCGATACCAGATTGAACGTTCAATTTATAGGCACTAGGAACATAAAATAGTAAATATAAACCGAATACCGCTGTAGAAAAACCGAATACATTAAATAAAAAAGCGGCTATTCCTAAGGCCAGTAAAGTTGAAATCACACGTTGAACGGCTATTTCCAACGAAGTTTTACGAGTATCCAAAACACTCAAAATCGCAATGATTCCTGCTGAAACACTTGATTCTAAGTGGAAAAAATCCGCAATAAAAATAGCTGCCACTGTTGAAAGTGCTATTTTTAGGGTCCGTAACCTAAGCGACAAACTATCCCTTCCTTCCTATGTACTTCTTCAATCTTTTCAGCAGCTTTTTCTTACTTATTAGAACGCTTTTATTATAACAAATAAATTATCTGCTAGTCAGAAGAGTCTATTATAAAAATAAAAAAAGTGTTGCCCAAATTTTACGGCCAACACTTTTTCATTTTGTTAAGAAACTTTCTCAACTTCTTTTTTATTCAATAGTTTTTAAAGCTTCCAACATGTCGACATTTTTTAATTTGACATGCATAAATAGCATGACAAGTGTGGAAAAGAGTATCGTCAACAAAGCGGAATAAATGTAACTAGAGACTGCAATAACAGGGCTGAACATCATAATATCCAGTTCTGCAGTATTTAACACAAACCCATGCAAAATCAATCCCAAGACAAGCCCAGCCGCGATTCCCATCAAGGTCAACAGGAAGTTTTCGCGATAAACATACATCGTGACTTCTTTGTCATAGAAACCAAGTACTTTGATGGTAGACAACTCTCTGATACGTTCAGAAACATTGATATTGGTCAGGTTGTACAATACGACAAACGCTAGTAAAGCTGCTGAAATGACTAATACGAGTGTTACGATCACTAAACTTTCTAATGTATCTTTAAAAGATTCGCTGATCACGCTCGTAAACGTCACTCCTAAAACTGCATCCAATTGAGTCAATTCTTGACCAAACTCGTTCTCCCAACTCTCAGATTCATTAAAGTTCACTAACTGTGTTGTAGCTTCTGGCAATTCTCCAACTACTGATTCGTAATATTCAGGAGTCATATAAACAAAATGCTGCAAGTAATTTTCTGTAATTTGATCAACGGTGACTTCTATTTTTTTGTTGTCTGCATCTTCTAGTGAAAGTGTATCTCCCATTTGAAGATCAAACAAATCTGCTAATTTCTCACTAACGATCGCACCATCATTACTCAATTCATATTGTTGTCCAGAAGAACGATCTTTCAATTGCACAAAATCAGCTAACTGATCAGTAGATTCAGGAACAAATAGAGTGACATCTTGTGGATTCACACCCGATTCTTCCGCTTGGTAAATTTCCTGATAAACATTTAATGTCGAAGTTATTTCTGAGGTCTCGGCAATCAATTGAGCATATTCTTCTTTTTCAATCTCTTCAGCATCTGCGTCTAAGGCGATGATGCCTTCGTATTGATTGATTTCTCCATACTGCAGACCACCTACACCTGAAATGGAATCAGACAGTCCGAATCCAGTCAACAGCAAAGCTGTACATCCTGCGATACCGGCAACTGTCATAAACATTCTTCGTTTATAACGGAAAAGATTTCGTGCAGTGATTTTTTGTGTAAACGTAAATCTATTCCAAATGAAAGGAACCCGCTCTAATAAGATTCGTTTCCCAACTTTTGGTGCTTTTGGCCGCATCAATTCTGCTGCATTACTTTGTAAGGATACTCGAACAGCTACGAACGCTGTCACACTAGTACACAAGAAAGCGATGAGTAAAGATATAACCATGTCTTGCGGGTAATACCCGATTTGGACATCTGAAAGGTTATATAGCGATCCATAAGCATTGATAATAATCGTTGGGAACAAATGGAATCCAATAATCAATCCTATAATAGCTCCTGATATACTGGCCAATGTAGCATAAACTAAGAACTTTTTAGAAATATCCCAGTTCGTGTACCCCAAAGCTTTTAATGTTCCGATCTGTGTACGTTGTTCATCTACCATTCTTGTCAATGTGGTCAGAGAAACCAGTGCTGCAATCAAGAAGAAAAACACTGGAAACACTTGAGCAATAGAGGCAATACGTTCAGCATTATCCTTGAATTCCGCGTATCCCGGATTGGTTGTTCGATCCAGAACATAGTATTCTGGTAGAGTGATATCTTCCAGCTCTTTTTTTGCTTTATCCAATTCTCTTTGTCCTTTAGTAATTTCCGCCTCTGCGTCTGCAATTTCGGTTTCTGCATCTGATTTTTCAGCTTCAAATTCTTCCAGACCGTCTTCGTATTCTTCTTCACCTTGCTCTAGTTCTAAACGAGCTTCTTCTAATTCTGCTTGCCCGTTTTCTGTTTCTTGGTACAGTTGATTTTGTGCCTCTTCAAGAGTGACTTGACCATTGGCGATTTCGGTTTCTGCGGCTTCTAGTTCAGCTCTTTGTTGATCGATTTGATTTTGTCCGGCATTCAACTCAGCTTCGTAATCATTCAGCTGCTGTTCGATTGCGTTTACACGAGATTCAGCTGAACTTAAAGCCTCAATCGTATTATTCGGAGGTACTGCCCCATCGTAATACTGACTCACCAAATCCCCTAATTGAACATCCATTGTTCTAAGTTGTTCGACTACTTGGACCTGTGTATTCAACGACACACTCATACCAGGTATTTGGACAACCGAACGTGCAAGTGCTATCCATTCTTCTAAACTCTCTGCATTTTCTGACGATTCATTTGCAGCTGAACCAGCTTCTACTTCATTAACAGCATCTAAAACAGTCTGTGCAGGAACGGTTCCGTCAAAGTATCCTCTGATCAAACCAGTCATTTCAGGGCTGATAGCTTGTGCACCGCTGAGTAGAGCATTTTGCTGTTGCGCAGGAATCGAGTTCATCGGAAGGACTATCGTTTCTTGAGCGCTTTGGATAGCTGCAGTACTGTTGGCTACTTGTATTTCAGCATTCGCTCTTTCTTGCTCCAACATAGCTCTAGATTCATCCAGTTCCTCTTGGGCAACTTCAAGTTCTGCTTTTCCGTTGATGATCTCTATGCGTGCATTTTCAAGTTCTTGTTTTTTCTGGTCAATGGTGGCTTGCCCATTGGCAATTTCTGTTTCGAATGTTTCTACACCATTTTGATACTCTTGCCAACCTTCATCTATTTCAGCTCGGGCATTCGCTAATTCTGTCTCCGCATCCTCCAAAGCTTGTTTTCCTTCTTCTATTTCTTTTAAGCCATCATCGATTTCGGCTTGTCCTTTATCGATTTCCTTTTGGATTCGTTGGGTAATTTCATCTCTGCGCTCTTCGGGACGAGCTTTCAGTAATTCTTCTACGGCTTTTTGATTGTCCTCGATTTGAGATTCATAGTCATCTGAATACGATTGAGCCTCTTTGGCATTAGCAAAAGTCAAGTAGGCTTCTGTATAAACGTCTAACGTGAAGTCTTTTTCTGGTATGAATGCAAACCCCTCTAATGTACCCGCTCCGATAGAAGTATTTCCTCTAGCATTGTTCTCGATAAATTGAGGCGAGTTTACGAATCCTACAACTTCATAAGATAATCCTGTAAAAGACTCTTCTAAATCAATAGAATCATCATCTGTCTTAAAAGTGACAATGTCTCCGATCTCATACTCTTCTGCATAAGCGCTTTTTGCATCTAAAGCGATCTCTCCAGACTTTTCAGGAAGTCTTCCTTCAACAATAAACGGCTTGTTGAGGTAGTTTTTTTGATCATTTGGTATACTGACTACTTTTGTGGTCAGATCCGTTTCTTCCAAAATGACATCTTGTGTGTAAGCAGCTTTAACAGAGCTTCCATCCATTTGTTCCAACAACTGAATATCGTCTTCTGTCAAACCATACGTAGACATAACTTTTACATCCATCAAGTTTTGATTTTTATAGTAAGTATCTGCCGTATCGATCATATCAGGACTAGTAGCTTTGATTCCTGAATAAAATGCTACACCAAGTAAAATAATTAAAAAGATGGATAAAAATCTCATCTTTGATTTAGAAATTTCTCGAAATATATCTTTCCACAATGCTCTCTTCTTCAAAGTCTCACCTCTACCATTCTATTTCTGATACAGATTTAGGATTAGGGTTAAGGGTGACTTTTCGTACTTTTGCATTATTGATCTCAATCGTGCGGTCAGCAATCGGCGTAATAGCCTGATTGTGAGTAATCACTATGACGGTCGTTCCATAGTTTTCGCAAGTATCTTTCAAAAGCTTTAATACTTGTTTTCCCGTCTCATAGTCTAGTGCCCCAGTCGGCTCATCACAAAGCAGCAATTTAGGTTGTTTGGCTAATGCTCTTGCGATAGCTACCCGTTGTTGTTCTCCACCAGACAATTGAGCAGGAAAGTTATTCATTCTGTGACCTAAACCCACTTCTTGAAGGACTTTTTCAGGGTCTAAAGCATTGACTGAGATTTCTGAAGCTAATTCAACGTTTTCTTTTGCTGTTAAGTTAGGAACTAAATTATAGGACTGGAAAACAAACCCAATTGATTCTCTACGGTAACGAATCAACTGTTTGCTATTGAAATCAGAGATATCGATACCGTCGATTTCCACCAAACCTTCATCAGCCGTATCCATTCCGCCTAAAATATTTAAAACTGTCGTCTTTCCTGCACCACTTGGTCCTACAATGACTGCAAAGTCGCCTTCTTCAATTTCGAAAGAAACTCCATCGTTCGCAGCAACAATCGTTTCCCCCATTTTATAGCGTTTGTATTCATCTTTTATTTTAACAAATGCCATTTTCTCCACTCTTTCTACATCATAATTTTTTGTACACAATACATGCTTATCAGTTTAGCAAAAAAAGTCGTATTCGAGCACTATGTTTGCTTATCTTTTGAAAGGAATTATTTTTCCTCATTCATTTTGCTGTGAGAATGACCATATACCACGTAGATCCCTAGACCAATGGCCGTCCAGATAATAAATAACAACCAAATCATTCCTGACAATTGAATCATCAAGTAAACACATACCAATATAGATATTATCGGTAATACAGGAACAAATGGTACACGGAATTCGCCTTCTTTAGGTTCTCCATGATCTTTTCTCAATTTGATGATACCTGCAGCCAGGATAACAAAAACCATTAATGTCACAATATTTGTCAACTCAGCTAATTTACCCAACGGAATAACACCCGATAAAGTGGCCGTGACAATTCCTGCTACAAAAGTAGCATTTTTAGGCGTATGGCTTTTTTTATCTACTTTACTTAATGACTTAGGCAGTAATCCGTCTCTGCTGATCGCGAAAATCAAGCGGCCTAATCCATACATCATAGAAATCAATACCGTCAGCAACGTTAAGATTGCTCCGATGGAAATAATTCCTGCTACAAAATCTTGACCAATAAAACGCATAGCAAAAGAAACTGGATCTCGCACATCTAAGTTAGCTACTGGTACTACCCCTGTTAATACTAATGTCACTAGTATATACAACACCGTAGCAATCCCTAGTGAACCAATGATTGCTCTCGGCATACTTTTTTGTGGATCTTTCGTTTCTTCGGCAGCTGTACTCACTGCATCGAAACCAAGAAAAGCAAAAAACACAATAGCTGCTCCTTCAATGATTCCGCTCATTCCAAACGGCGCAAACGGTGTCCAGTTGGCAGGTTTTACGTAAAAAACACCAACGATCAAGAATAATGCAATCAAACCAAATTTCACATATACCATGATGCTGTTTAAACGCAAAGCCTTTTTAGCTCCTTGCATGACTAAATAGGAAACCAATAAAGTAATGACAACAGCGATCAGGTCAACATACGTCCGGTTAGCCAAATCATAAGAAGCACGAAAGGCTTGAGGCAATCCTATTCCCAGACCATCTAAAAAGCCGTTTAAATAACCAGACCATCCTGAAGCTACAGACGCACAGGCCAATAAATACTGACACAGCATCAGCCAACCGACGATCCAGCCGATTACTTCCCCGAAGATCGCATATCCATAAGAATAAGCTCCTCCTGATACTGGCATTCTTGAAGCAAATTCGGCAAAACACAATGCACTCAATGCACAAGAAAAAGCCGCAATAATGAATGATAAAATCAATGCTGGTCCTGCTGTTGTTGCACTGGCTGTACCTGTGATCACAAAAATACCGGTTCCGACAATAGCTCCTAATCCTAATAAAATCAAATCCATCGTCTTTAAATCTTTTGCTAAACCTGACTTTCTTTCTTCCCCGATCGTTACCGGTAGTTTTCTAAAATAACTCATTTTCATCCGCCCACTCTATCTTAATTTCTTTATCAAAGTAATACATTACATATTAACAATAAGAACACAAAAATAAAATCTTTCCTACTGTTTTCTCATATTTTCTTTAAGTTTTTACCTTTATTTTCACAGATTCAGCCGGTTTATTGAATAGTCTAGTTTATATTGAGTAAAATGTGGTAAAGTGATACTACTAAAAAACACTGATAAACCACGAAATTAAGGAGTTAACAAAACAAATGGATGCTAAAGTAATTGTAGTCGGCGGAGGAACCAGCGGTATGATGGCGGCTATTTCTGCTGCTGAAAATGGCGCTGATGTCATTTTAGTCGAAAAAAATAAAACCCTTGGAAGAAAATTATTGGTAACCGGGAATGGACGCTGCAACGTGACCAACAACCGTGATAAAGAAGAAATCATTGCTCATATCCCAGGAAACGGACGCTTTTTGTATAGTGCCTTTGCTCAATATGACAACTACGACATCATGGATTTTTTCCGTTCAAATGGCGTAGCTTTAAAAGAAGAAGACCATGGAAGAATGTTCCCTACAACAGATAAATCCAGAACCATTTTAGAAACGTTGATCACGATTATGGATCGTTTAGAGATAAAAGTGTATACAGATGCTCCTGTGGAGACTGTATTATATGAGAACGGTGAGGTTAGAGGTGTCTTGTTAAAAGATGGCCGTACATTGACTGCACCATGTGTCGTCTTATCTGTCGGAGGAAAAGCTATGCCTCGTACAGGTTCCACAGGTGACGGGTACAAATGGGCAAAAAAAGCAGGGCATACGATCAAAGAACTATACCCTACTGAATCTCCGATTACTTCAGATGAAAAGTTTATCCAAGATCGTACTTTGCAAGGTCTTTCTTTACGCGATATCAACTTAAGTGTCTTAAACAAAAAAGGTAAAAAGGTGATTTCTCACCAAATGGATATGATTTTTACTCACTTTGGGATATCAGGTCCAGCTGTTCTTCGCTGCTCGATGTTTGTCCATCAAACGATGAAACGTGATAAAACAGACTCTGTTTCGGTCTCAATTGACTCTTTACCTCAATTGACAGCGCATGACTTAACGCAACAGTTGCAGGTATTGCAAAAAAATGATGGCGGTAAAGCCGTAAAAAATGCGTTAAAAGGTCTAGTTCCTGAACGCTATTTATTATTCGGACTAAGTCGCTTAAATATCGAAGAAAGTACTCCTATGAAGCAATTGACAGCTCAGCAGCTCAAAGATATTTGTCTGTATTTGAAAGATTTCCGTTTAGAAGCAAACGGCACTCTTCCCATTGAAAAAGCTTTTGTTACGGGCGGCGGTGTTAGTACTAAAGAAGTAAATCCTAAAACAATGGAAAGCAAATTAACTAAAGGTTTGTACTTCAGTGGAGAATTTTTGGATTACAACGGCTATACTGGCGGCTATAATATCACCGGTGCTTTTATTACGGGACGAATTGCAGGTCAGCATGCTGCATTAGCTGCACTATCACAGTAAACTGACAGCGATCTCGCTGCAGCAAGTACTCTGAAAGGAAGGACTTTTTATGAGAAAACGCATTGCCATCGATATGGACCAGGTACTTGCTGATATGGAAGTCAGTTTTATCGAATTATATAAAAAAGAGTACCAAGTCGAATTTGATTCTATGGAAGATTATTTAGCTACTAACCCTGATTTTGATATCGTAACGGTCATAAAGGAACTATATCCTCTGATCAACACGTATGAATTTTTCCGAAACATTCCTGTGATGAAGGATGCACAACGAGTACTGCGGGAATTGAACGATCATTATGATTTATACATTGCAACAGCTGCTATGGACGTTCCTAATACCTTCCAAGCAAAGTACGAATGGCTTTTGGAACATTTTGACTTTTTAGATCCTCAACATTTTGTTTTTTGCGGTGAAAAAAGCGTCATTCATGCAGACTACCTTATTGATGATTCTATTCGTCAGTTAAATCGCTTCACGGGTTCGGGTTTGTTGTACACCAACTCGCTGAACCAAGAACATTGTTCCTATGAGCGAGTCTATCATTGGATAGATGTGCGAAATTATTTCATGGATGCCGATAGACTGGCTGCCAATTTTGATACTGAGCATTCCTGAACAATCTTAGTTCAGCTGTTCTTTTCATCAGATTTTTTAATTTAGTCGTGCAGGAGGTGTCAAAAGTGAAAAAGATTTTGTCAGGTCTTATCTTTGTATGTATTGCTTTTTTGATTATTTTGATTCATGGGTATAATGAAAACCGTTCATTAGATGTAGACGAATTATCTATTCGGTTGCCTGATTTTCCAGATAACTTAGATCAAGTAAAAATCGTTCATATATCAGACATACACTTTCCTAAGAATCGAATCAATCCTGAACAGCTCATTAAAGAAACTCAAAAAGCTGATCCAGACGTGATTTTTCTTACGGGTGATTTGATTGATCGTTCTGCCTCTATAGAAGATGTTCCTCTAGCTGAAGTGATCCATGATTTAGTACAAATTGCTCCTACGTATTCAGTTTCTGGAAATCATGAAACGTCCAGCAATCAGTTAGACGAATGGAACAAGATCATGACGCAAAACGGGGCTACATTATTGGAAAATGAAACACACATCACTACTCTATTAGGAGAAAAAGTCGCTATTATGGGATTAAAAGACGGGAACCAAACTTCTGACATTCCTTTTTCAGAAGACATCAAAGGCTTACCGATTCTTTTATTGGCCCATCGTCCAGAATTTTTCTCGTCTTACATCACAGATAACCCTGATATCCAGCCAGATGTGACCTTTAGCGGACATGCTCATGGCGGACAAATACGCTTACCGATTATTGGCGGTTTATTTGCTCCAGGGCAAGGATTTTTACCTAAATACACTTCTGGCGTTTACTCCAGCTCTGTGAATGCTGACCAAAAACTAGTCGTCAGCCGCGGAATCGGAAACAGTCTTTTCCCTTTACGCATCAACAATAAACCACATTTTATTGTCATTACTCTAACTAACCAGTAAATGAAGTTGCTGTTATACCTGTAAAAAATTAAAAGGCGTTGCTGGACTTTGATCCAGCGACGCCTTTTAGTTTACCCATGACTTTTTCTGTTTGACTCGATTACTGCGAACTCACCATTCGTAACTGTTTTTAGGTCTATTGGAGATAATTCCACCTGCATCCCTCTCTTACCCGCTGATACGATGATACTGTTCAACTCTTGGGCAACACTCGAAAAATAAGTCGGATACTCTTTTTTCATCCCAATAGGAGAACAACCGCCTCGAATATAACCAGTAGCAGCAAACAGCTCTTTTATCGGCAGAAGTTCTACATGCTTGTTTCCGCTGACTTTTGCCAAAGCTTTTAAATCCAGTTCACCTTCTCCTGGGATAACCGCAATAACTATCCCAGTTTTGTCTCCTGTAGTAACCAAAGTCTTAAAAATGCGTTCTTTCGGGACAGTCAACTTTTCTATTGCTTCTGCTGCCCCTAGATGGTCTTCACTCCATGGAAACGTGTGAACCGTAAAAGAAATCTGGTGTTTTTCCAACAACCTGATTGCATTTGTTTTTTGTACTTTTGTTTTTTTAGCCATTTAAAAACTTCTTTCTCTTCGTTTAGCCTTTTTGAATAATATACACTTTCAAGTAATTTCCTTCTTTAAAATGCGAATTTACATGAAAATCTTCCGGCAGACTGTGCGTTTCCATAATTCTATAACGAATCCCTTTATTTTCAAATGCTTCTCGTATAAACGTTTCAAAACGAGTTGTAGAAACAGCAGCCGAATTAGTAGAGGCGATGATTGTCCCTCCACTATTCGTAATCTCGATCACGTCTTCTAAAAGAGCAGTATAATTTTTCGATACGCTGAACGTTCTTTTCTTTGAACGGGCAAAACTGGGCGGGTCAACAACTACCGTATCAAACAATAAATTCTTTCGAACGGCATATTTGAAATAATCAAAGACATCCATAACACGAATTTTGTGCTGATCTGTAGATAGTCCGTTTACTGCAAATTGTTCTTCCGTTTTTGGCAAGCTGCGTTTCGCCAGGTCTACACTTACCGTTTCAACTGCTCCGCCTAAAGCAGCAGCCACAGAAAAAGCACCTGTATAACTGAATGTATTCAATACGCTTCTGCCGGCTGAATGATTCTCCATGAGGCTTCTGCGTACATGACGCTGGTCTAAAAATATTCCTGTCATCAAACCATCATCTAGATAAACAGCATATTTCACACCATTTTCTTGAATAATCAACGGTTCTGGTGCAGGTGTTCCTGAAACAAATTCAGAAACGATATCATCTGGGCGTTTGTAGCGGAATTTTTGATAGATCCCTTTTGCATCCTTTACCGTATTTTCAAACGCTTTAAGAATACTCTTTTGGTGCTCGTAGATTCCTTGACTGTACCAAGAAAACACATAATAATCTTCATACACATCAATAGTCAATCCGCCAAGTCCATCTCCTTCTCCATTAAAAAAACGATAAGCTGTAGTTGTTTCATCAGCTTTCAAATTTTCTCTAATATCTGCTGCTTGCGTGAATAAGCGCTCATAAAAGGACTCCGTGATCACTTCATTAGGGTTTAGACTCAAAACCCAGCCAGCACCTTTATTCTGCACAGCTAGGTAAGCTTTTCCTACAAAACGATTTTGTTCATCTGTCAGTTCAACTAAAGAACCTTCTTTTTCATTCAAAGGCTTAACAAAATCTTCATTGACTAATAATGGATAGCCATTTAGTACTCGTTGAGTTGCCTTTTGTTTTAATGGTATTTTTTTCAATTCTAAACCTCATTCCGATTAATATGCTTCACTATTTAAGTATAACTCACTATTCTTCTAAATTTGTTCATTTTTATTTTAATTTTGTTGATCCTATTTTTGTTTTTTGTTTCTCATTGATTTGATCCAATGAATGAAGTGAAAGAGAAAGATCCCTGTTATCGTTCCTAAAGTATTGAAAATCAAATCATCAATGTCCGGAATCCCGGTATCCAGCAGATACTGCAATACTTCAATGGATAAAGACACTAAAAAACCGATTGACAATGTGCGCATAAAGGAATGATTCTCTTTCAATAAATAAGCTGATCCGAACCCCATAGGAACAAACCACAAAATGTTTCCATACATATTATAGTAGTAAGAAAACATAGAGATTCCATTTGTTAACTTGATGGTTTCCACCAGAGGCACCCAATTGATCACACTCAGCGGCTGGATATGCAGCGAAATGGCTGAAAGAGATGTTCCTCCTCTGAATACCGTTAAATGTACTAACAGCAGAATATAAAACACAAAAATGTTTAATATCCATTCGCGCCGCTTAGTTTTAACAGGCCACCTATTTTTACGTATCCTCAAATAGATCCATCGACAAATCAACCAGATAACAAAGTATAATAAGGAACGATCCAGACTAAAAAAAATCAGTTCAATCAAGAAGAAGTGATTGAGCCAATCACCCAACAAGGCTTCTGTTACCTTAAATATTTCTTCTAAAAAAATCACTTCGCCAGAAGCCTCCTTTACTTTACAGGTCATTATAACTTATACCCTAAACGATATTAAGTCTATTCTAGTCTCATTGATAACAACTTCATAACAAGACTTTTACGAATTCTTAACATTCGCTTTTGATCCTCCACCCTAAAAGGTTTATCATACTACTAAAGTCTCAACTTTTCTACTTTTAATTGACTATGATATGTATTAATTGTAAAATGTTTGTTGATACAGGAAGATAAACTTATTAAGAAGATTAAAATGTTAAAGGAACAATTTTTACTGAAAATGTTTATTTTAATCGCCTGCATTTTCATAGAGGAGGCAACATCGTGTCAAAATTAAAACCATTACTGTCTAAACGACTAGGCTTTTTTTCTTTTGCTGTTATTTTATTTTGGTTAAAAACCTATCTAGTCTATCAAATCGAATTTGAATTAGGTGTAGCAGGACTGATGCAGGAGTTCATCTTATTGATTAATCCAATTGCAACTACAGTCCTTTTATTTTCTTTCGCGCTTTATTTTACAAAGCCGAAAAAAGCTTACGGAGCATTGTTTGTAGTTTATCTACTGACAAGTCTGCTGCTGTATGCGAATGTCTTATATTACCGGGAATTCAGCGACTTCTTAACAATCACTACCATGTTGGGAGCAGGAAAAGTCTCCAATGGTATAGGCGCCAGCGCATTTGCTCTTTTACGTCCTCAGGATCTTCTTTACTGGGCTGACTTCATAGGATTGCTTTATCTCGCTTTCAGCAAGAAAAACGGGATTACGTTAGATAAGCGACCTATGCTGAAAAGATATGCTATAGCTATGACAACTCTTGGTGTAACGCTTTTTGCTGGAAATTTAGCTCTAGCGGAAAGTGACCGACCACAATTGTTGCTGCGGACATTTGACCGAAACTATATTGTTAAATATTTAGGAATTAACTTTTTCACTGCATTTGACGGATACCAAACAGCTCAATCCAATCAAATCAAAGCAAGTGCAGATGAATCTGATATGGATACTGTTTTAAATTATGTCAATGAGCACTATGGTGAACCCGACAATGAAATGTTTGGGATTGCTGAAGGAAGAAATGTGATTTATATCCATTTAGAAAGTTTCCAACAATTTTTGATCGACTATCAATTAGAAGATGAGAATGGCGAACTGCATGAAGTCACACCGTTTATCAACAGCCTATTCGATAATGAAGACAGCTACAGTTTCGAAAATTTCTTCCATCAAGTAGGACAAGGTAAAACAGCCGACTCCGAAATGATCTTAGAAAATTCATTGTATGGTTCTCCACAAGGTGGAGCATTTACTCAGTACGGATCTACTAACTCTTTCCAATCCGCTTCTCAAATCCTGCGATCAGAAGCAGATTACACTTCAGCTATGTTCCACGGAAATGTGGGATCGTTCTGGAACAGAGATGATACGTATAAATCAATGGGAATCGATTATTTCTTTGATGATGAATACTATACTTTTACAGAAGAAAACCGATTAGAATATGGAATGAAAGATAAAGTCTTTTTCCAAGAGTCTATTCAATATTTAGAACAATTGCCGCAACCTTTCTACAGTAAATTTATTACTGTTTCTAATCACTTCCCTTATCCTTTAGACGAACCGAATGTTGATTTCCCAGCAGCTACAACGGGAGACAACACGATCGACAATTATTTCGTAACTGCTCACTATTTGGATGAAGCCGTTGAAGAATTCTTCAACTATTTAAAAGAATCAGGATTGTATGATGATTCTATTATTGTCTTATATGGTGACCACTATGGTATTTCAAATGCACGAAACAAATCATTAGCTCCTTTATTAGGTGAAAATCCAGAAGAATGGACCGGCTATGATGACTCCATGATGCAGCGTGTTCCTGCTATTTACCACATTCCTGGTACAGGGAAAGGACAAATATCAGAGACGTACAGTGGACAAATCGATATGCTGCCGACTTTGTTGCATCTCCTAGGTATTGACAGCAAAGATTATGTGTTGATGGGAACTGATATGTTCTCTCCAGAACATGACCAAACTGTTGCATTCAGAAATGGAGATATCGTTACTCCTAAGTATACGTTAGATGGATCTGTTATTTATGATACTGAAACAGGTGAGGCCATCACTGAACCTTCGCAAGAGGTTTTATCTGAAGTAGAAACGCTAAAAGAAAAAATCTCAATGCAACTAAGTACTTCAGACAGTATTCTACAAAGCGACTTGCTGCGTTTCTATACACCTGAAGGGTTACTGGAAGACGATGTGGCTGATTACAATTATATGGATCAAATGGAACGTCTTCAAAAATTAAATGAACAATTAGGCGAAGGTTCCACTAGTCTGTATCATTTAAACGGTAATGAATCGACTATTCCATTGTACAAAACAAACGCTCCCGAACTCGCACCTGAAACATCAGATGGTCTGTCAGAAGAACCTGTAGTCCCGTCTAATGCAGAAGAAACAGTTGAAGAATAGAAACAATTAATATGCAAAAAAGCACTGATCAGTAGTGGAATGGAAGTTCCTATACATTGATCGGTGCTTTTTTATCAACTCTATTTACTTTCTTACTTCTTTTCTCCGGGGAAAAAAATCGTGAAAGTACTTCCCTCATTTAACGTGCTTTCAACGGCAATTGTTCCTCCATGTAATTGAACCAATTGTTGAACGATGGCTAATCCTAAACCAGACTCTCCATATTTAGTACTCATTCTTGAAATATCTGCTTTATAGTATCGTTCCCAAATGTTTCTAGCTTGCTCCTGTGTCATTCCTATTCCTGTATCCGAAACAATAAATTTGCTTCCTTCATCATTTTGTTCCGCTGTAATCGTAATAACACCATTATTTGTAAATTGAATCGCGTTTTGAACAAGGTTGTAAAGAATTTGGATAAATCGATCATAGTCAGCATACACTACTAAGTCGTCTGGACATGTAAATTGGATTCGGTTATTTGAAGCCTCTGCTTTTCCTTTTAACTGCTCAATGAGAGACTGAACTGCATCGTACGCATTGAACGTTCTTTTATACAAACGAATTTGGTTAGACCGTATTTTTTCATAATCTAGATTTTCATTCACCAAACGAATTAGACGTCTGGTTTCATCTCTCATCAACTGTACGCTTCTTTTTTTCTGATTCTCAGGAATCATATCATGTTCCAATCCTTCTAACAAGCCATTTATGGTGGTTAAGGGAGTTCTCATCTCGTGAGCAGCATCAGCCATGAATTGCCTTCTGCGCTCTTCTTGACGCTCTATTTCCTCTTGAGAGGCTCTTAGCGACTGAGTCATACTGTTGAAGTCATTAGCCAAGTCATCAATCTCATCTCTATCATCACTGTCCAAATGAATATCAAAGTCCCCTTTAGCTACCCGATGAGTGGCACTTCTCAAACGATTGATTCGCCCAACTTGATAGCGAGCAAAAAACAACCCCATCAAAATCGCACCCAAAGCAGAGACTAAAAACGCGGTGAACAAGTTGCTGCGCATTTCTTTTAAGTTTTCTTCAATACCGCTGATAGGAGAACTGATTCCGATAAAGCCGGAAAACGATCCATCATTCTTGGAAAAAAAAGGCATATATACTAAAGCAATCTCCACTTGATTGCCGAAAAAGTCTTTATCTTGAAAACTTAGAGTGATCTTTTCGCCATTTTTCAACTGCTCAAAATTCTTATTCGAGATTCCACTTGAATATGGTATAGAAGTATCTGGATAAACCATTTCATTTTTATTGTCAAAAACTGTGATCACTACGCCTTGATTGTGCAGTATGAATTGGGTATTTTCCAATTGTTCTTCATCTAGATCCCCGTCTATCAACGCTTCGGCATAACCAAACAACATCTCTTCCGTATCCCGATAAGTAGAATTGCGTGTGAATTCTAAAAATACGATTGTCATAATGATCAACAAAGTGGTCATTACAGCAAAAAAGGCCAGCATTTGTTGGTAAAAATATTTCATTCTCATGAATCAAACTGACCTCCTAAACGGATTCTGTTTTTTTAATCTTATTTATCTTACAAATCAACTTCTGAATCATCAAATTTGTATCCTACTCCCCAGACTGTTTGAATGACTTGCGGGCCGTTTCTATCAATTTTTTGACGCAGCTTTTTGATATGAGCATCTACGGTACGTTCATCTCCAAAATACTCATAATCCCATACAAGCGACAACAATTGTTCTCTTGAAAAGACTTGCTTAGGACTTTTCGCCATCGTATACAACAGCTCAAATTCTTTCGGAGTAAGGCCTTCAATCGGTTGTCCGTATAAAAAAGCTTCACGAGTTTTTTTATTGATTTTTAAGTACGTCGTTTCAATATCAAACGAAGAGTCCGTACTTCTTCCAGTATCCTCTGTGCTCAAATCAGCTCGTCTATGCAAAGCTTTGATGCGTGCGATCATTGTCAAAGGACTGAACGGTTTCGTTACATAATCGTCTGCACCCATCTCCAGTCCAATTACCTGATCGCTCTCAGTATCTTTAGCTGTCAACATGATAATAGGAACCGAAGCAGAAACTTTACGGATTTCTCGGCAAATCTGCATCCCATCCATACCAGGCAAGTTCAAGTCAAGAATGACTAAGTCCCATTGGTCTTGTTCTTTTAAAAAACTTTCGAGACCTTCTTTTCCGTCTTGTATAAAGACTGCTTCCCAATTCTCTTTTTGAAAAAACATATCCATCATTTCTCCAACAGACGGATTGTCTTCAATCATCAAAATTTTCAAAGTACCTACTCTCCCCTTTCGATTTCTTTTTCTCTATTATACTCTATTTTATCTTACTTCTAAAGAAGCAACCGTTCCAGTCTACGAAAAATGCATGTAGGATTCTTTATAATAAGTAACAAATATTTTTAATGATTTATATCAACTAGTGACGATTGGCAATGGGGAAATTTCTTCAGGAATGGACATGTTTGCTTGTGAAGAGCCATGGGATTTTCTGGAGCATGCAGTCTCCAGACTTTCAAGCCTCAAAGGAAGCGTAGATGCTAAAGCTCCAACGCCTCTTAATTCGCATTTCATCGTTTACAAGGCTACAAGCAATCCACTGTTCCTTCAGAAATTTCATTACTAAGTCCCCAAAACTATTGAACAAACATCTATTTTATTTAATTTTTTTCAGACGTATGATGGGTTTCTTCTAATATCTTGTAGACCACCACTAGAACTTTTTTCGTTTTAAAAAAAAGCGACTAGGAATTTTCCCAGTCGCCGTTTTCATTGATAATCTATTCATTGGACAGGCATTGTATCAAGCGCAGGTGATAAATTAGGAGTAGAAGGAATCATTTCTTCTTTCGGTTTACTGGATAAGAAGTTTACAGTGTTAACGACCATCTCTACAACATATACCGTTTCATTTTCCTTGTTCAAATACGATCTTGATTGCATTCTGCCGGATAGTCCAATCAAACTTCCTTTTCTACAATATTGGTGCACTAATCCTGCTGTTTTATTCCATGCTACGATAGGTATAAAATCTGTGTCTTGTCCACCCTCCTTTTTAAAATTCGTAGAAACAGCTACTGTATTATTGACCACTTGTCTTCCTTCTCCTAAATCTCTTACTTCTACATCTCTTACCAACCGCCCTATTAAATTAACTTGATTCATTTCTATCCCTCCCATAATTTTGGTGACAGTATAATATATGTAAAAAACTGCTACTTCATTTATTTTCTAAACGAAAAAAAACTTTTTATCTCTTCAAATGAAGTAGACAAAAAGTCTTTTTAATCAGCTTGTTTATTTAATTACTGGAGTTTTAAAGTAGCTGAAAATATTTTCCCAAATTGCTGGATCAAAGATACCAGCAGGCTCTCCATCTCCCAATACTCCGTACCCCACCATTGCACCTATAATAAAGGCAATAACAACTAAAACAATGACAAGCATAATTTTTAAAATAAACCATAACATATCCATTAAAATTTTTTTCTTGGTCATTGCTACACCTCTTTATGAAAATAATATCTGAAGCCAGATCATTCTATTCAACATCAGAGCGGGATACAGAAAATAATCAGCAGTTAAAGAAAGACCTATATTCTACGTTTCTTTTTAGTAATATTTTCTAATAAAATTCCAGTTCCTAATGCAACAGAATCTAGCGGGTGCTCAGCAGTAAATACAGGAACTTTTAATTGTTCTGTAAATAATTGCTCTATCCCATCTAATAATGCTCCACCACCTGTTAAAATGATTCCGCGGTCAATGATATCTGCAGACAATTCTGGAGGAGTTTGTTCTAATACAACTTTTGCAATTTCAACGATTTGCATCATTGAATCTGCAGTAGCCACTTGGACTTCATTTGAAGTAATAGTAATCGTTCTTGGCAAACCAGTTACCATATCACGTCCACGAACTTCCATCGAGTCTTCACGACGACCTTTAAATACAGTACCGATATCTTTTTTGATCGTTTCAGCAGTACGTTCACCGATCAATAATTTATGTGTTTTCTTTACGTATTGAATGATTTCATTATCTAATGTGTCACCAGCTACTTTTAATGAACGGCTTGTTACAATTCCGCCCATAGATAAAACAGCTATATCGCTTGTTCCGCCACCAATATCAATGACCATATTCCCACTAGGTTGGAAGATATCCATTCCAGCACCAATAGCAGCTACTTTAGGTTCTTCCTCTAAGTAGACATTTTTTCCGCCGCTTTTTTCAGCTGCTTCAATGATTGCTTTCTGCTCGATAGCAGTGATATTTGTTGGACAGCAAATCAAAATATTCGGTTTAGATAAGAAGCCTTTAACGTTCAACTTATCAATAAAATGAGTCAACATCGCTTCAGTTGTGTCAAAATCAGCTATGACTCCACCTTCTAATGGGCGAATTGCTCGGATGTTACCCGGAGTACGTCCCACCATTAAGTATGCTTCTTCCCCAACTGCTAATACTTTTTTAGTTGCTACATCAATAGCAACAACAGAAGGTTCATTTAAAACGATCCCTTTTCCTTTTACGTGAATCAACACGTTGGCCGTACCTAAATCTATTCCAATATCTTTAGCCATTTGTTTCGTTCTCCTCTCAGGCTATTATCAGCTATGCCAAAAAAATCATAAAATCATAACCATCTTACAAATTATAGCACAAAACAATTCAATAGGAAAAGACGTTTTAAAATTTATTGAAAATGTAATAAATATTGTTCGTTGTATGCGCAAAACAAAAATCCCGTTATAAGAAAACTCTCTTATAACGGGATTTCCGCTTCTAATCATCATTAAAATAACATTCGTTAAAATTTCGTCAGCTTATCTCGTTCTCCAATAGATAACTATTGTATTATAAAATAAAGGCAGACAATGTTTAGGAAATCAAACTAGAAAATTCCTCTTCAATAACTTCACTTGAAATATCATCATTCACTCGAATAACGTCAGCATTAAGCTGTTGAAGTTTTTTATGGAATTCATAGTAACCGCGATCTAAATGTTCTAAATGAGTTACTGTTGTATGACCTTTTGATACTAGCCCAGCTAATATCAAGGCTGCAGCTGCTCTTAAATCTGTAGCAGATACTTCTGCTCCTTGCAATGAAGAAGGACCATGAATAATCACTGTTTGTCCATCAACTTTGAATTCTGCGTTCATACGACGCAATTCTTCCATATGCATAAACCGGTTTTCAAAAACGGTCTCTTTCATAATGCTGGTGCCTTGTGCATGAACTTGTGCTACTGTCATTTGAGCTTGCATATCTGTTGGGAATCCAGGGTGAGGCATCGTTTTGACGTCTGTAGCTTTTAATTCAGCTGGTCCTAAAACTCGCATTCCATTTGAATGCAATTCAAAATCCACACCCATTTCTCTCAATTTTGAGATTAACGGTTTATTGTGTTCGGGAATCGCATCTTCAATGAATACATCCCCATTGGTCAATGCTGAAGCTACCATAAACGTCCCTGCTTCAATACGATCAGGAATAATACTGTGTGAAGTAGCACTAAGTTTTTTGGTTCCTTCTATTCGAATAGTTTCCGTACCTGCACCATGAACTTTAGCTCCCATACGATTTAGGAATATTGCTAAATCAACGATTTCAGGTTCACGAGCTACGTTTTCAATAGTCGTTTCCCCTTCTGCCAAAGTAGCTGCCATCATGATATTTTGAGTAGCACCAACACTAGGAAAGTCTAAGTAAATATGAGCTCCGTGTAATTGGTCTGCGAAAGCTTCAATATATCCACTTTCGATATTGATCTTAGCCCCCATTGCTTCAAAACCCTTTAAGTGTAAGTCGATTGGACGAGTTCCAATTGCGCAGCCACCTGGCAAAGCCACTTTTGCATGTCCTAAACGAGCCAATAATGGACCCATTACGACAATAGATGCACGCATTTTACTCATGTACTCAAAAGGTGCTTCAAAATTTAGAGGATTTGTAGCATCTAATAAAATCTCTTTTTTATCTTGGTTGAATTCAATATCTAAGTTTAAGTGTTTCAATACTTGGTTTAGTGTGAAAATGTCTGATAAGATAGGAACATTGGTTAATTTAGTTTGACCTTCACTCACTAAAATAGTAGCAGCTAATATAGGCAATACAGCGTTTTTAGCGCCCTCTACTTTAACTGAACCTTCGAGGCGTTTGCCTCCTCGAACAATAATTTTTTCCATTTTTTTCGTATCCCTCCGAATGTAAGTTGACTCCCGGATTTCTGTAAATGCCGTATATTCTAACGTATTCAATCCGAACAACTTTTTGCATTATAGCATGAGCAATGATTGTGAAACAATTGAAATAAGCATTTGTCATAAAGTTATCATGAATTTATCGTTCAAAAAGAAAAATCAAATTTTGAGAAGAAAGGATGAAATCCATGAAAAAAGAACTTACTAAATAGCCAATAGCAATTGACACAAATAGATATAAAACTTTAGCTTGATTCACATGTTGCTTCCGTATAACTTTTTCTACTCGGACAGCTTGCAGCGCCCAAAAAGTTAATAAAATGAAAATAATATGCGATATTAATGTCCCTGCTGCTTGAATACCAATAAAGTTCACTTAACATCTACCTTTCTCTTCCTAATAGATAGTAACACAAACGTAATGTAAAAACACAAAATTTGCTTCTGAGAACGTTATCATATTAAGGAATTATCATTTTTCTATTATTTTCAAATAAAGACAACTGTTTTTTTTGATCTTTAAAAGATTCAATTCACTTTATCTATAATTTACAAAAAAATGTTGAGACAGGTCCACATTCTCCTGTTTCAACATTTTAAAAAAGATTTTTTTAGACTTTTTTGTTTTTCGATACATTGATTCGATTGAGCGCTTTATGAAGAGAAATGGAAGCCCGTTTGTATTCAAGGTTAGACTTGATACCTGATAAGCGTTTCATACTTTCTTCTGCACGATGTTTTTCTTCAAACGCTCTCTCAATATCAATATCACGAGCTCTCTCTGCACTATCTGCCACAATGGAACAAACATTGTTCCGTACTTCTAATACTCCGCCATTTACTGCTACCCAATCTTCAGCATCTATTGAGATGCGCTTGATCCGGACAGCATGGATCGTTAACGGCAAAATGATTGGAGTATGATTTGGCAAAATACTAATATCTCCATCGATTGCTCTGGCACTTACCATAGAAGCTCTATGATCATAGATAACTCCTGAAGGTGCAACTATTTGTACACGCAGCTCCGCCATTCGTCATTCCTCCTAATGGAAAAAGTTCAGCTTATTCTTCCTAATTGATCAATACTTTATTTGACCAGCTTTTTCTACAGCTTCTTCTATTCTTCCAACATTTCTAAAAGCATCTTCTGGCAAATCATCATAGCGACCATTCAGAATTTCTTTAAATCCTCTGACTGTTTCTGAAACAGGTACATATGAACCAGGAATCCCGGTGAAGGCTTCTGCTACATGAAAGTTCTGCGATAAAAAGAGTTGGATTCTACGTGCTCTCGCTACGATAATTTTTTCATGATCTGAAAGTTCATCCATACCTAGAATAGCAATAATATCTTGTAATTCTTGATAACGTTGCAGCATATGCTGTACTTCAGTAGCCACTTCATAATGCTCTTCTCCAACAATTTCAGGAGACAATGCACTAGACGAAGAAGCTAATGGGTCAACGGCTGGATAAATTCCTTGTTCAGTCAGACGACGCTCTAAGTTTGTTGTTGCGTCCAGATGGGCAAATGTCGTTGCGGGAGCAGGATCCGTATAGTCATCTGCGGGTACATAAATCGCTTGAATAGAAGTGATCGAACCTCTATTTGTAGAAGTGATACGTTCTTGCAATTGACCCATTTCCGTAGCTAATGTGGGTTGATACCCAACAGCAGACGGCATACGTCCCAGTAATGCAGAAACTTCTGAACCAGCTTGGGTAAACCGATAAATATTATCGATAAAGAGCAATACATCTTGTCCAGCTTCATCTCTAAAATATTCTGCCATTGTCAGACCCGTCAAAGCCACGCGCATACGCGCACCAGGCGGCTCATTCATTTGACCAAACACCATTGCTGTACGCTTAATAACTCCAGAATCGATCATTTCAAAATAAAGATCATTTCCTTCACGAGTTCTTTCTCCTACACCCGCAAAAACAGAAATACCACCATGTTCTTCTGAAATATTATGAATCAATTCTTGAATCAATACGGTTTTCCCAACTCCGGCTCCGCCGAATAAACCGATTTTCCCACCTTTTAAATAAGGAGCAAGTAAATCAATTACTTTTATTCCAGTCTCTAATATAGAAGTGCTTGCAGCCAGCTCATTGAAAGAAGGCGCTTCACGATGAATTGGATCGCGTCTAACCTCTTCATTGAAATCGCCTTGTTGGTCAATCGCTTCTCCTAAAACGTTAAACATGCGTCCTAACGTTTCTTCCCCTACTGGTACAGAAATAGGATGTTCTGTATTTTCCACTCGCATACCTCTTTGTAAACCATCTGTAGATTCCATAGCGATCGTTCTAACTACTCCGTTTCCCAACTGCAAGGAAACTTCTAATACTACTGTCTCTGCACTTTGAGATGAGTCCGAATTGCTTGTTGAATACCCATCGGCTGCTTTCTCAACAATCAAAGCATGGTTGATTTCAGGAAGAAGTCCGTTTAACGGGAATTCTACATCGACAACCGGACCAATTACTTGCACAATATGACCAGTACTCATTCATCTTCCTCCCATTCACTTACTTAAAGTTCTTGTTTATTTTAACCCTTCTGACCCGCCTATAATTTCTGTAATTTCTTCTGTTATCGCGGCTTGTCTAGCTCGGTTATACTTTATCGACAAATCATCAATGATTTGTTTTGCGTTATCCGTTGCACCTTGCATAGCTGTCATACGAGCAGCATGCTCAGCTGTTTTTGCATCAAGAATAGCCCCATAAAGCAAACTTTCTGCATACTGAGGTAATAATATATCTAGTATCTCTTCTTTTGAAGGTTCATAAATATAATCTGTATCAAAATCTAATTTCTCTGCCTCAGAAATATCTAAATCGGTTAACGGAAGGACTTTTTCAGCTCGATATTGGAACGTAATTGTGTTTACATGATGATTGTAGCAAAGATAAACTTCATCAAACACTTCGTTTTTATACATCTCAACAATCTGACGAGCAATCCCGCGCACCTCATCAAAAGCTGGCTGGTCACTTAAATTGTCCAATTCATAAGCGATATTCATTCCTCTGTTTTTAAAGAAGTCAGCAGCTGTGCGTCCAATAGCCATAAAAATATATTCATCTGGAGACTGATGGTCTCTTTGGATCATATCGATCGTAGTTTTGATGACAGAGCTATTGTAGGCACCCGCTAATCCAGTATCGGAGCTAATAATAATATAGCCTGTTTTTCTTACGGGACGTTCAATCAACATGTCATGAAAATCAATGTTTGAAGGTGAGTTCGTTCCTATCATATTTGAATCTTCTAATAATGCTAATTGTGTCTGAGCTAGATGGACAACCATCTCTCTTACCTTGGCCGAATAGACTTGAAAACCTTTGTTCAGCTGCTCTTGTTTTCCCAGTTTAGCTGCAGAAACCATCTGCATGGCTTTTGTTATATTGCTTGTTTTTCTTGTCGATTGGATCCGTTTTTGGATATCTTGTAAAGAGTCTGTCAACTTCATTCACCGCCTTCAATTGTTAGCCTCTTTTAGCGACTGACATCAGTACGCATTGCACTAAACGTCTTATTAAATTCAGCTAGTACTGCATCTAATTTTTCTTCAGCAGGTAAGTTTTTAGTTTCTTTGATCTCTGTTAATACTTCGCTGTATTGATTGTCTAAGAATACATACAATTGTTTCTCATATTCTTTCAAAGAATTTACTGGTATAGAGTCAAGGAATCCATGTGTCAAAGCATAAAAAATCATGACTTGTTTTTCTACAGCTATTGGGCTGTGCAAGTCTTGTTTTAATATTTCAACGGTTCTTTGCCCTCGATTTAATTTTGCTTGAGTAGCCGCATCTAAATCAGAACCAAATTGGGTAAATGATTCCAATTCTCTATAACTGGCCAAATCCAAACGTAACGTTCCAGATACTTTCTTCATTGCTTTGATCTGAGCAGATCCACCAACACGAGATACAGAAAGTCCGGCAGCTATCGCAGGTCTGACCCCAGAATAGAACAAATCATTCTCCAAGAATATTTGTCCATCTGTGATGGAAATGACATTCGTTGGAATATAAGCAGAAATATCTCCCGCTTGTGTTTCAACAAATGGTATAGCCGTCATAGAACCACCGCCAAGATCATCGCTTAACTTAGCTGCTCTTTCTAATAAACGTGAATGCAAGTAAAATACATCCCCTGGATAAGCTTCACGACCTGGAGGACGACGTAATAGTAAAGAAAGTTCACGATAAGCAGCCGCTTGTTTACTTAAATCATCAAAAATGATCAAGACATGTTTACCGTTATACATAAACTCTTCGCCCATTGCTAGTCCTGAATAAGGAGCAATATACAATAAAGGCGCAGGTTGTGATGCACTTGCAGTTACCACGATTGTATATTCCAAGGCATTGAAACGTCTCAGTGTTTCTACTTGCGAGCGCACAGTCGATTCTTTTTGCCCAATCGCTACATAAATACAAATTGTATCTTTGCCTTTTTGGTTTAAGATCGTATCGATCGCCAAGCTGGTTTTACCCGTTTTTCGGTCGCCGATAATCAATTCTCGTTGCCCTCTTCCAATAGGAACAAGCGCATCGATTGCTTTGATACCCGTTTGTAAAGGTTCTTTTACAGATTGACGTTCCATTACTCCAGGTGCTTCTGTTTCAATTTCCCGTGTTCGAGAAGTATGAATTTCCCCAAGCCCGTCAACTGGTTGACCTAGAGGATTGACAACACGTCCGATAAGTTCTTCGCCGACTGGAACTTCCATGATACGTCCAGTACGTCTTACTCTATCGCCTTCACGGATTCCATCAAACGCCCCTAAAATAATGATCCCGACATCGTCTATTTCCAAGTTCTGAGCCATACCATAGACACCATTTGAAAATTCAACTAATTCTCCCGACATGACGTTTTTCAAACCAAAAGCTCGAGCTATACCATCTCCGACGTAACTAACAGTCCCGACTTCATCAATAGCCAACTCATTACGGTAACCTTCAATTTGACTTTTTATAAGCGTACTAATTTCATCTGCTTTTTTGCCCATTTACTTCTCACCTCTTTAACTTCATTCTGACTATATAATCTGTTTTTTCAATTTTTCAAGATTGAAACGTAAACTTCCATCAAAAACTTGGTCTTCTGTTTCGATGATTACGCCGCCTAAAACTTCCGGCTCAACAAATTCATTGAAAATAACTTTTTTCGCTTTCATTTTTTCTGCAAAAACAGCCGACAATCGATCTCTTTGATCTTTTGTTAAAGGTACAGCAGTAACTACTTTAGCAACCACTGTTCGATTATGCCGATCATAGATTTTCTCAAACTCATTTACAATGTTATTTAACTCTTCCATTAATCGATATTCGTAAATTGTATGAATAAAACTTTTTGTCAGTTCAGAAAATTCTTTCGTAAAATCATTTAATACTTGTTCTTTATTAGCTTTTTCAATAGCTCTATTGTTAAAAAAGATACCTAAATCCGGGTTACTTTGCATGATTTGACGAACATCCATTAAATCATTGAACACTACATCTAACTGCTCTTTTTCAAGAGCATGATCGTAAAAAGCTTTCGCCATTTGCCCATGATCCATTCTTCTATTTAGTTTCATTCGAATCAGCTAACCTTTCAATAAATTCATCGACTAGCTTAGCATGTGTTGCACTGTCTAGTTCTTTTCCAATCAATTTTTCAGCAATTTGAAGAGACAAAATGCTAATTTCATTTTTAGCATCATCTAATGCTCGTTGTCTTTCAAAAGCTATATCCATTTTTGCTTGTTTCTTCATTTGAGCTATCGAGTCTTTAGCATCTTGAATCATTTCTTTTTCCATTCTAGTTGCATTAACTTGCGCTTGCTCAATAATTTTTACCGACTCTTGCTGCAGAGCAGCTAATTTATTTTGTTGTTCAGCTACTAGTTCATTAGCTTTTTTCTGGGCTTGTTTTGCTCCATCCAAATCATTAGCTATTGTTTCAGAACGTTTCTCCATCATTTCAGTAACTGGTTTCCACGCAAATTTCTTTAATAATAAAAGTAATATTAGAAAAGAAACAAGTACTACTAATGTGTTACCGGCACTAGTAGCAGATCCTATAACGAGCTGGTCGAACATCATTTATTGCCTCCTCCCATTTCCTTATATACCAAATTCTTAAAGTTGGTTCTTGTTATTGACCTTTAATATTGATTTATTGGAATACGAGGATGAACGCAATAACTACACCCATAATAGGAATGGCCTCTACTAAACCAACACCGATATACATCAATGTTTGTAATTCACCTTTCATTTCTGGTTGACGTGCAATAGACTCAAGAGCTTTTGAAATAACACGACTTGATCCTAATGCTGCTCCAATAGCTGCTCCTGCAACTGCGATTGCTGCTCCGATTAAATTCATTTAAATTTCCTCCTCATTCTTCAATGCTTTTTTATTTTATTTGAAAACTATTTAACTTGCTTCAACATATTCTTTGTGTTCCACTGTTTCTTCATGACCGATTTTATGAGAAATGTAGACCATACTTAAAGTGGTAAAAACAAACGCTTGGATACTTCCTATAAATAAAGAAAAACCTTGCCATGCAATTTGAAGTGGCACTCCCACGAGCCAAGTTGCCGCACCAAAACTATTCGCCAAACTGGCAATCAAACCAATTAAAATTTCTCCAGCAAATATATTTCCGTATAAACGTAAAGCGAGCGTCAACGTATTTGTAAATTCTTCGAATAATTTTATGGGCAGTAAGAACGGTACAGGACGAATATAACTATTCAAAAAATAGTTTTTGAATCCTTGTTCTTGAACTCCGAAGAAATGCGACAATAAAATAACCATCATCGCCAACGATAAAGTTACGATCGGATCAGCAGTAGGACTCTTCCACCATTGAATCTCATCTATCACTAACACTAACGGCAAACCTACCATGTTAGAGACAAATACGAATAAGAACAACGTAAAACCAAGGAGTTTAAATCGGTCTCCGCGTTTTCCAGGAATTGACGTTGATACAATATTGTTTACAAAATCGATAACCCACTCAATAAAATTCTGTTTACCTGTCGGCTTTAGTTGCAAATTACGCGTACAAATAAAAACAACTAAAAACACAATTATACAAGACACGACTGTTACTAGTACAGTGGTGAGATCAAATGTCAGACCTATAAATTCCCTAGTCAGAGTTTCGCGTTCCAATACTTTCACCTTCTTTCTCAAGTATCCATCTTTATAATCAAAAAAATTCCAGCAGAAAAGAAAAATCTTAAATAATGGTCTCTTCTCCCAGACAATTGTCATCATACCACCAAGTGATTTTAATTTCAAAGAAATTATGTGAATATGTTTTATTTCTATTAAATTACTTGTACAAAAGGATTCTTAAGCAATTACTCACTTGCTTTTCACAAACTTTTAAAGCGTTTTCCTTAACATGATCAAAAAACCAGAAATCATTACAACTGATTTCTGGTTTTACTTTCTGATTAAAGCGTTCCAAATAAACGATCGCCTGCGTCACCTAGACCAGGCAAGATATATCCATTTTCATTCAATCTTTCATCTAAAGACGCTGTATAAATGTCTACATCAGGATGAGCTTCTTGTAAAGCTTTGATACCTTCTGGGGCAGCTACTAAACAAACAAATTTAATAATAGAAGCTCCTCGTTTTTTCAATGAGTCAATTGCAGCGATTGCTGAACCACCCGTTGCTAACATAGGGTCTACAACTAATAATTGACGTTCAGTGATGTCTGACGGCAGTTTAACAAAATATTCTACCGGTTCAAATGTTTCATGATCACGATACATTCCTACATGACCTACTTTTGCTGCGGGGATCAAGTCAAGCATCCCGTCTACCATCCCTAGACCAGCTCGTAAAATAGGAATAATGGCTACTTTTTTACCAGCAATCTCTTTTTGAATACTTTTAACTAGAGGTGTTTCAATTTCAACATCTTGTAACGGCATGTCTCTAGATACTTCATATGCCATTAAGCGGGCGATTTCATTAACCACTTCTCGAAAAACCTTAGTCCCTGTATTTTTGTCTCTGATAATAGTTAACTTATGTTGGATTAAAGGATGATCCATTACTTCAAGTTTTGCCATTTTATTTGCCCCCTTGGTTAATATGTTCAAACATGCCAATTATACATGAACTTCTATCACTTTACAAAGAAATAATTGATTTATTACCAAGTATTTTAAACGTGAAAGTTGCTTTTACAGAACTACTTTACAATAAAACAGCAGCTCACTCAATTAATAAGAATGAACTGCTGTTAGATGACTCTATCTCACTAATATAATCTTACTCAAAAGTTTTTAAGTAATCGTTTTATTTTTCGATATATAATGGTCTTTTCGTCGTTAACTGGCGAACTTCTTGCCGGATAGATTCCAATTTTTCAAGATGGTCTTTTGCCTCCAGTGTTTCGATAATCAATTCTGCCACTTTTCTTGCATCTTCTTCGTTAAAATGACGAGTAGTGATTGCTGGTGTTCCGATTCTAATCCCACTTGTTTTAAACGGACTCAGCTCTTCAAATGGAATCGTATTTTTATTAACAGTAATTCCAACTTCATCTAATAACTTTTCAGCTTGCATCCCATTCAATTCAAAATTTCTGACATCCAGCAACAGTAAATGATTGTCCGTTCCACCGCTAATCAATCGTGCTTTAGACGAAAGAAATACTTTGGCCATAGCTTGAGCATTTTTGATGACTCTTTCCCCATAAACACTAAACTCAGGTTCCATCGCTTCTTTTAAAGCAACTGCTTTTCCAGCGATCACATGTTCCAAAGGACCTCCTTGTATACCGGGGAAAATAGCACTGTTCAATTTCTTAGCAAATGTTTCTTTAGCTAAGATCATTCCCCCACGCGGTCCGCGTAAAGTTTTATGGGTCGTTGTCGTTACAACATCCGCATAGGGTATAGGACTTTGATGATCCCCTGTAGCTACTAAACCTGCAATATGTGCCATATCGACCATGAAATAAGCATTGATTTCATCAGCAATTTCACGAAATGCTTTAAAATCAATAGCCCTCGGATAAGCACTTGCACCGGCAATAATCAATTTTGGCTTATGCTCTACAGCTAAACGACGAACTTCTTGATAATTAATTTGTTCAGTGTCTTTGTCTACTCCATAAGGGATAAATTGGTAAGTTTTTCCACTAAAATTCACTGGAGAACCATGTGTTAGATGTCCACCATGCGTCAAATCCATTCCCAAAACTACATCTCCGTGCTCTAACAATGCATTGTAAGCCGCCATATTTGCGCTTGAACCGGAATGTGGTTGAACGTTGACATATTCAGCGCCAAACAATTTTTTTGCTCGATCAATTGCCAAATTTTCAATTACGTCAACGTATTCACAACCTCCATAGTACCTTTTCCCAGGATACCCTTCAGCGTATTTATTGGTTAATATGCTTCCTTGGGCAGCCAGCACAGCTTCTGAAACAAAATTTTCTGAGGCAATCAATTCAATATTTTGTTCTTGGCGTTGTTTTTCTTGCTCAATTGCTTGAAACACTTCTTTATCCCATACTTTATCCATCATTATCAGCCACATCCCTTTAATTCATTCCTTAATTTCTATGCATGATGAAGACTCATCATTTTTTTCTATTCTTAACTTTCCATTATATAAAAAAAGAAAAGAAAAATACATAGGGAAATGACCCCTACGTATTTTTCTTTTCTTCTTTTTCATTATAGTAATGGTTTCCTGCTGCTTTCATTAAACGATTCATGTAAGCAGTTCCGATGCCTTCCTCAGAATAAGCTTGCGCTAAAATCACACTAGCGTCTGTTGTCTCGAAGTATCTTAATCCCGCGTACAGCCTGCGCGATGCTGATTGAACATCTTCTTTTTCGCCAAGAGAAAAAACAGCAGCAGCTTGATTTCCAAACGCTCCTATGACTTCATCATCAGCTAATAACCCCACTTTTTCACCATTCGACTGATAGTGAGTGATGGCTTTTTGAAAAAGTTCTTTATTTCCATTTACCACTATCACTGGTTCGTTGGGGGAGTAATGTTTGTATTTCATTCCAGGAGCTTTTGGCGTTTCTTCGCTAGAAACTAAATGCTTGTCCACTGATACGTATTCGATGATTGCTTCCAACTCATCTTTAGAAATCCCACCCGGACGAAGAATGGTCGGATTTTGAGGGTCTGTGACATCTAATACTGTAGATTCTAAACCGACTCCTGTTTCTCCATCATCTAATATACCAGCAATCTTACCTTTTAAATCATGGTATACATGCACGGCTGTTGTGGGACTAGGTTTACCAGATGTATTGGCGCTTGGTCCTACTAAAGGAACTCCAGCTTCTTTGATTAATTCAAGCGTTGCTTGATTTTTGGGCATGCGTATAGCCACGCTGTTTAAGCCAGCAGTGACAGTGTCTGCAAAAACTCCTTCTTTCGCTGCAAAAATCAACGTTAACGGTCCAGGCCAAAAATGCTCCATCAACGTCTCGGCTACTTCAGGAACACTTTTCACGTAAGCATAAACTTCTTCTTTCGACGCTACATGAACGATCAGAGGATTGTCACTAGGACGTCCCTTTGCTTGATAGACATTCTTCACAGCTTGATCGTTCATCGCATCGGCTCCCAATCCATAAACAGTCTCGGTAGGGAAAGATACCAGTTCACCTTTTTTGATCAATGCAGCAGCTTCTTTGATTTCTGATTGTTGAAAAACTTTTGTTTCCACACATTTGCCTTCTTTCTTTTCTTCCATACCTAACTCAGATCATCCTTAGTTTATCGAGTTGAAATGCTTCAAGTCTGGACATAGATCAATCGATCTAAACCGCTCATATCTTTTTTGATTTGGACTAAAGCGTTTGGAAAAGCCTTTTGGAATAATCGCTCGACTGCTTCACCTTGCTGGTAGCCGATTTCTAAATATATCCTGCCTTTTGGCATCAGTAATCCAGGTAACTCTTTTGCCAAACGTTGGTAAATAAATAAACCGTCATTTTCGGCAAATAAAGCCATAGGAGGTTCATAATCCAAGACACTTTGATCCATCACATTTTTTTCATGTTCTGCGATATATGGCGGATTGGATAAAACCACATCAAATTTTTCTTCTTTTACAGGGGCTGTCAGATCGCCTTCAAGAAAACTGACCGTTGCTTCGTTTTCTAAGGCATTCTCTTTTGCAACAGCTAAAGCTTTAGGTGAAAGATCTGTTGCAGTTACATCATAAGCCGGTCGTTGTTTTTTCACTACGATCGCAATAGCTCCCGTTCCTGTTCCGATATCCAATACTTTTAAATGATTTTCTTGTTTTGTATCCTGTAGAAATCTATCTACAATTTCTTCTGTTTCAGGTCGAGGAATCAGCGTGTCGTGAGTCACTTTGAACTTCAAATCATAAAACCACTCGTATCCCAATATATGCTGAATGGGTCTGCCTCCGCCGTGTTCCGCTACATCTGCGATCAATTGACGTTTGATTTGGGACGGCATTTCTTCATTCAAATGCATCACAAACTCTGTCCGGTTCCATTGTTGCCGCTCCATCAATAATCGTTCAGCTGCAATACCTTCTTTTCCACTGGCTTCTAAAAAAGAAGAAGCCCACTTAAGGACTTCTCTATAGGTTGAATTAGTGTTCATTATTCTGTAATTGCTCCATTTTTGAAGTTTGGTCGTAAAGCACTAATGCATCAACCACTTCATCTAGTTTTCCAGATAATACTTGATCTAGCTTTTGAATGGTTAATCCAATTCTATGATCAGTGATCCGGTTTTGAGGGAAGTTATACGTTCTGATACGTTCTGAACGGTCTCCAGTTCCAACAGCTAATTTACGTTCTGCATCGTATTCGCCTTGAGCTTCACTTTTTAATTGATCATACACACGAGCACGCAAAACTTTCATTGCTTTTTCTCTGTTTTTTATTTGAGAACGTTCATCTTGCATCGCAACTGCAATACCTGTCGGAATGTGTGTCAATCGTACAGCAGAAGCTGTTTTGTTGACATGTTGTCCACCTGCACCACTTGCATGGTAAATATCTGTACGGATATCATTATCTGCAATATCCAATTCTACTTCTTCCGCTTCAGGCATAACGACAACAGTTGCCGTAGAAGTATGGATACGTCCTTGGGACTCTGTTTGCGGAACACGTTGAACACGGTGCGCTCCATTTTCAAATTTTAATTTTGAATAAACGTTTTGTCCTGTGATCATAAGCGTGATTTCTTTATATCCGCCAATACCTGTGATGTTGGCATTTAATACTTCTGTCTTCCACCCTTGAGATTCAGCGTAACGTTGATACATATTAAACAAATCTCCAGCAAATAACTGAGCTTCATCTCCACCAGCTGCTCCGCGAATTTCCATAATGATGTTTTTGTCATCATTTTCGTCTTTAGGCAACATCAAGATTTTGATTTTTTCTTCATACTCTTCTCGCTCAGCTTTCAAACTAGACAATTCTTCTTTAGCCATGTCAGCCATGTCAGCATCCAATTTTTCTCTCAGCATCTCTTCAGTTTCTTCTATACCTTGTTGAATCTCTTTGTATTTCAAATAAGTCGTAACGGTCTCACGAAGATTCCCCTCTTCTTTAGAGAGTTTCATAAAACGTTTTGTGTCGGAAATAACTTCCGGGTCACTTAACATTTCATTTACTTCTTCATAGCGTCCGACCACACTTTCTAACTGATCAAACATGTAAATTCCTCTTTTCTAATTTCTCGAATTATCTTTAGTAATCAATGGATGATGGTAATGTTTTCGGCATACCGGATAGTATGCTTCATTTCCACCGATCTGGATCTGCTCTCCAGTATAGACTGGTTTACCATCTACGACACGCATATTCATAGTAGCTTTTTTGTGACAATACCAACAAATAGTTTTCATTTCTTCAATTTTGTCTGCATAAAGCAATAAGTATTTAGAGCCTTCAAACAATTCATTTTGGAAGTCGTTTTTCAACCCGAATGCCATAACAGGGATGTTCAATTCATCCACTATTTTAGTTAATTGAATGATGTGATCTTTCGTTAAGAATTGTGCTTCATCCAGCAACACACAAGCAGGTTCGTAATCCAGCTCATTGACAACTTCTAAAATATTCGTTTCTTCAAAAATGGCTATACCGTTCCGGCGTAATCCAATTCGGCTGGATACTACACCAATAGCGTCTCGATCATCGATACCACTTGTCATAATAATAACAGGTTTATTTTGTTCTTCATAATTATGTGCGACTTTTAAAATTTCAATCGTTTTACCACTGTTCATCGCGCCGTACTTAAAAAATAATTGAGCCATTCGATATATCCTCATTTCTCTCCTAAGAATCCTTTAAAATTATACTGTAAATCAACTTAAAGTACAAGATACTATTCCAAGACCTTCCTACGTAAAAAAATGACAACTCTGCTTGTTGTTGATAAATTCGTTCAGTCATTCGATTTCAATCAAAAAAAACAGAGGAAAAGTCCTCTGCTTTCTTATTTATTCGTCTATTACAGATTTTTTCCTGGAGTTGAAGCAATCAATTGCAAAGTTCCTTCAATAGACCAAGCTTTTAAATCATTCGGCAAGATAAAATGCATGCCTTTTTTCAACTCATAAGATTTTGTATCGTCTATGACTAATTCGCCTTCTCCATCGAGTACGCTCACTAGTGTATAAGGTGCAGTTTGGGCAAAGGTTGCCACACCGTTGATTTTCCATTCATATACATTGAAAAACTCATTTTCAACAAATGTTGTCAATTGAATATTATTAGAAGTTTCTGTTTTTACTGATGAGTCAGGATTTCGGCTGGGAACAGTGGTTACATCAATCGATTGTTGCAAATGTAATTCTCTTCCTAGTCCGCTGTCATCTTTACGGTCATAATCATATACACGGTAAGTCGTATCACTGGATTGTTGTGTTTCCAGTATCATGATTCCTCCGCCAATAGCATGAATGGTTCCGCTTGGCACAAAGAAAAAGTCGCCTTTTTTTACCGGAATGCGCTGCAGCAATTTATCCCATTGACCATTTTGAATCATTTCAGCCAGTTCTTCTTTTGTTTTAGCATGATGACCATAAACGATTTCAGAACCTTTTTCAGCATCGATTACATACCAGCATTCCGTTTTACCAAGCTCTCCTTCATGCTTCAATCCGTAGGTATCATCAGGATGAACTTGAACAGATAGGTCTTGTGTAGCATCTAAAATTTTAATCAACAATGGAAACACGTCGCCTTTTGCATGACCAAAAACATCACGGTGCTGATCCCAAACTTCATTTAAAGTCAGTCCTTTATGTGGTCCATTGATCACTTTGCTTGGTCCATTTTTGTGTGCACTAATGGCCCAGCATTCTCCCACTTTATCACTGGGGATATCATAGCCAAACTCTTCTTTTAATTTAGTTCCGCCCCAAATTTTTTCTTGCATAACGGGTTCTAAGATTAATGGTTCTATCACTGCATTTCCTCCTACTTCTGCTCTATAATAATACTGCTTTGTCTTAACTCCTTTAGTTTATCATATTTGTAAACGTTTCAAAATAAAATCCCATTATAATCTCTTAAATTCTTTTTTTCTTTTTTCTTTCAAGTAGGTATGAACCAAAATGTCTCTTTTCTTTAAGTAGGTAGGTGTATGACTTTTAGGATGAACTCTATTGGATAAAAAGACAAAAGCTTTTTGTTGAAGGACATCGATCAGCATGAATGTTCCTGTAAAACCCGTATGAAACAAGATTGGATGATTCCTATTCCCTTTTAGATTCCACCCTAATGAGCGCCATAGTTCTCCAGTAGGTGTCCAATCTGCCAACAGCCCTTCGACAGTTTTTTCTTCCAGTACCCTAACCCCATTGTTCGTTCCCTTATTTAACATCATTTGAGCGAAAGTCAAGCAGTCTTTTAGAGAAGAAAAAAGTCCAGCGCTTCCACAGTGTTCCTTTAGTACAAAAGCTTTCGGATCGTGCACTTCTCCACGAATCAGTCCTCTTTTGGGATGAAGTTCGGTAGGCGCACATTGACTGACATCTTTTGGTTCAAATGTTGAATCCTCCAATTTCAGAGGTTGAAGGACTCTTCTTTTAAAGACTTGTTCTAAAGACATTTGTTCAATTTCTTCAATCATAAACCCCAATAAAATCATTCCCGTATCCGTATAAACGACTTCTTTGCCGACACTTTTCCCAATCGGCAACTTCAGCATTGCTCTCCTTAATTCTCCAGCAGATAAAGCATCTCGATTCGGAATATATCCATTGATAGCTGAAGTATGAGTCAGCAAATGACGAATCGTTACGATAGAAGAAGAAAATCCAGACAGATATTGTTGGATTGGGTCATCAACAGCAATCTTTTTTTCTTCGATCAACTGCAAAACGACAGTGCTGGTCATCATAACTTTTGTTAAAGACGCTACGTCGTATAATAAACCACTTTTGATTTTTTCTTCTTCAGGAAAAATTGCTGCTGAACCGTCGAAATGGCATTCTACTTTACTCCCGCTTACGAAAGCATAACTCGCTCCCGGAATAATAGATTCTTGAATCAACGCTTGAATAAATTTTCTAGTTTCTGGGTACACTTGTTCACCTTCTCTTTTACCAAATCGCTACTTCTTTTCGTTACTTGTTGAATCATTTTCTAGATTCTATTTTTTAAAAATAGTCATACAACTGAGGATCTCCTTGTGGTATCCTTTCATCTAGTTCCGCCGCACATGCAGTTGAGCTGATCAATCTTTCATGGAACCTCAACTCTTCTATAGTTCGATAACCCAAAAACAGCTGTGTCCATGTTTGAATAGAAGCGGATAAAAAAGCGGCCTCTTTTATTTCTGTCTCGTCAGCTAATTTGCTTACTTTGCGACCTGTATTTCTCAATTCTACCTTCCATATTCCGTTATTCCAATCAGCCAAGTGATCTTTGACTTGTAAATACAAAGTCGTTTGCGCTTTCTCTTTGAAAGGATAGCGCATTAAAAAGGATTCGATGTTAACGATCCTAGCCATCATGAAGGGATTCACTTCTTTTCTTATAGTCTGTCTAGGAAACAGATCCATAATGTATTCATTCTCTGCAGTCTTATATCGAACAATTTTAAAGGTACTTTGATGAGAAGCCGTAAATTGCCATAAAGCGGTGTAAGCATCTGCCGTTAGATAAATCATTTCATCTATAATGAACTCAGCAGAATTTTTTTCTCCAAAATGATAAGAAATATACCCTTTCGCTTCATTGTTGCTGTCCTTATAAATAGCCAGTTTTTGTTTGCTTAGATTCATGAATTTTTGCTGCCACATCCACTCAGGTCTCTTTAAAGGTCCAACTGCTTTAGCATACTTTTCAAGATAAATACTCGTTATAATGTCTTTTTCTTGTTCCCATTTTACTCGGATAACCTGACCGGGATATTTTTTTGTTTTGGGCATATAACTTGTGTCAATGGTGTATGAAGCTGTATTAAAAGCTACTTCATAGCCGAATTTACGGTAAAAAGGATATGAAAAAGGATCTAAATAAGAAATTACCATTCCATCTCTGTTCATATGGTCCAAAGAAGCCGTAAATAATTTTTTAATATTGCCCATTCCCCTAGTTTCCGGGTAACTAGATACATATGAGATTCCACCCATAGGCATCATTTCTCCATGAATCAAAACGGTTAAAGGCAACACCAGCATTTGACTCTTCAGTTCGTTTTGCTGATAGATCCCAAAGGTATCCGAATGATTAAAAACCGTACGAAAATTTTCTTTCCTTTCATCTGTTTCAGGTACGTTAAAAGCATAAATAGCCAAAGCATAAGCATCTTCAAAATGTTCTTGTGGAACCTTTCTTACTTTACTCATTTAAACTTCGCCTCTTTCTTACTTCCATATTCTTTTTTTTCATGGTAGCACATTTTCTTTCTTCTGAGTTAATTAGAAGGCCTTATTTTATTGTGTTTTTTTAAAAAAATTATGAAAAAAAACGTCTTTTATTCCTTATTTAGCTGATTTCATTTATTTATCTTATCCATTTTGTGAGCTTACAAATCGACTTCTCATCTACCAAAAGACTATACTAATACTATATAAATCTGAAGATATAGAAAACAATGATTCTGGAGGTGAGTATCGTGCCAAAAAAATTTCATCCTATTTTATTTCAAGGAGATATTGAAAATAAAATTTATTTTGAAGGTTGGTATTATAAACAAGTCACTAGAGATGAAAGTGAGATGATCAGTTTTATTCCGGGCATTAGTTTAAATGAAACGGACAGACATTGCTTTGTTCAATACATTTCAGTGACAAAAGATTATAACCACCTCCCCGTAGTTAAAACAGATTATTTTCGCTATCCTATTGATCAATTTATTTCTCGAGATGAACCTTTTCAAATACAGATTGGTCAAAACGTTTTTTCTGAAAATAAAGTATTGATACATTTAAGTAAAGAAGGTTCTAAAATTAAAGGCTCATTTTCTTTACACAATATGCACCCTATCCAGAAGTCTTGGCTAAACCCTACCATTATGGGACCTCTCAGTTATTTCCCTAATATGGAGTGTAACCATGCGGTAATTAGTATGAGACATTCTATTAACGGTTACGTAAAAATCAATAACCGAGTGATTGACTTTACAGGCGGAAAAGGGTACTTGGAAAAAGACTGGGGAACTTCTTTTCCAAAACAATATGTCTGGCTTCAAAGTAACAACTTTAAAGATCCTACGACGAGCTTATTCTTTTCTATAGCAGATGTTCCTTTTATGAAAACAGTCCTTAACGGATTTATTTGTAACTTGGTGATGCAAGGCAAAGAATATCGTTTTGCAACTTATAATAGAAGCAAGTTGACGATCCAACAGTTATCTTCTACCGAAATCAAAATCGTACTGGAAAACAAAAAATCCCGTCTCACACTCGTCACTCACCCTAATAAATTTGGTGAATTAACTGCTCCACAAGACGGTGTAATGGGTAAACAAATCAAAGAAGGTTTTTCAGAACGCTTGCACATTACTTTAGAGGATTTTCAAGCGCCATTTGTCTATGAGGATGACGGGAAAATGGCTGGAATAGAAATTGTTGGGTATCAAATGAAAACTTGATTCCACAAATTTTTTTCTATCGGAGAGTGCTACCAGTTCATAAAATAAGACCGATCAGCCTAAGGTGATGGCTGATCAGTCTTATTTTTTTATTAAGCTATTTCTGATTGGGCAAATTGAGCATTATAAAGATTAGCGTAAAAGCCATTCTTTGCCATCAATTCATCATGATTTCCTGTTTCAATAACATCCCCTTGATCCATCACAATGATTTTATCCGCATCGCGAATGGTCGATAATCGGTGGGCGACGACGAAGCTGGTTCTGCCTTTCAGCAACTTAGCCATCGCTTTTTGTATCAACACTTCAGTACGTGTGTCAACACTGGAAGTAGCTTCATCCAGGATGAGAATCTCTGGATCTGCATAAAATGCTCGTGCGATCGTCAGCAATTGACGCTGCCCTTGAGAGATATTACTAGCTTCCTCATTAAGAATAGTATCGTATCCATGGGGCAGTTTACGAACAAAGTCATCGACATGAGCAGCTGCTGCTGCTTCAAAAACTTTTTCTTTTGACTCATTTGCTTCCTCATTGCCGTATTGAATATTTTCCAAAATCGTACCATTAAATAACCATGTATCTTGTAATACCATAGCAAAATGAGAACGCAATTCTTTTCTCGTAATATCTCGAATATCTACGCCGTTCAGCTTGATGCTTCCGCCTTTCACATCATAGAAACGCTGCAATAAGTTGATCAACGTCGATTTCCCTGCACCAGTAGGTCCAACAACAGCAATCATTTCGCCTTCTTTAACATCTAGGTTGAAATCTTTCATCAACAATGGTTCATCAGATCCGCCATAACCAAATTGCACATGTTCAAATTGGATCTTATATGGCGAGTTTTGCAACGGTTGGATGTTTGATTGCTCTAAACTCATTTCCGGTTCATCAAGTACTTCAAAAACACGTTCCGCTGATGCTACTGTAGCTTGAATCGTATTTGATAAGTTGGCAATATCTCTCATTGGTTGAGAAAATTGGTTTACATATTGTAAAAATGCCTGAACGTTCCCTAATGTCATAGCCCCATTTGCTACATTGATTCCACCCAATACTGCTACTGCCAAATACCCGACGTTACGCGCAAATGAGATCAACGGCATCATAAGTCCCGTCAAAAATTGCGCTCTCCAAGATGCTTCATAATATGATTCATTTTGCTTTTCAAATTTTTCAATTTCCATTTCTTCATGATTGTAGATTTTTACAACTGCATGACCTGAATAGATTTCTTCTACTTGATCGTTCAAGATCCCTAATTCTTTTTGTTGTTTCGCAAACATTTTTTGAGCTCTTGGAGCAATAACTCCTACAAAAATCCCGCTCAAAACAACAATGACCATTGATACTACAGTCAGTTGCAAACTAATGGTCAACATCACCGACAATACAGCTACAAATTGAACGACGCTTTGAACGAATTGAGTCAATGACTGCTGCAATGTATTAGCGATTTGGTCCATATCATTCACAGCACGAGACATAATATCTCCATTAGAATGAGTATCGTAATAACTGATCGGCATACGACTCATTTTCGCTTTTAAGTCTTTCCTCAGATCATAGACTGTTCGTTGTCCAATACGAGCCATAGTAAACTGTTGAAAATAACTGAATAGACCAGCTGATATATAAAGGATAAATACCATTACTAAAATTTCTCCAATCAACTCAAAGTTGATTGGCAGCACGTCTACTGTCTGTCCAGCTTTCCTCAAAGCCATTCCTTCTTGATACCCTCTAAAAATTTCTGTCGTTGCTCTACCTAGCATCTTAGGGGTCAATGTGGTAAAAATAGTTGCGGCAATCGTTAATACGAGCACTAGTAAGACTCCCCAGATACGATTTGCCATGTATGTCATCAATCGTCTTAGAGTGCCCCAGAAGTTTTTCGCTTTTCTTGGGCTTAGACCGCCTTTATTCTGCGAACTGTTTTTCATCAGATCTCGTCTCCTTTCATTTGAGATTCCATGATTTCACGGTACGTTTCACTTGTCTCTTTCAGCTCTTCATGAGTTCCTTTACCAACCATTTTCCCTTCATCTAATACAATGATCAGGTCAGCATCCACTACACTGCTGATACGTTGGGCAATGATGATAACGATGGATTCAGTCGTCTCTTTTTTCAATGCAGCCCTTAGTACTGCATCTGTTTTAAAATCTAATGCAGAAAACGAATCATCGAACAACAAAATATCCGCTTGCGACACAAGGGCGCGCGCAATACTCAATCGTTGGCGTTGCCCGCCGGAAAAATTTCCACCGCCTTGTTCAACATGCGCATCCAGACCATTAGGCATTTTTTCAACAAAATCTTTAGCTTGAGCTATTTCGAGAGCATGCCATATTTGTTCATCTGTGGCATCTGCTTTTCCATATCGCATGTTTTCACGGATCGTTCCTGTAAATAAAACAGCTTTTTGAGGAGCATATCCCATAAGTGTTCTTAGATCGTGCTGCGTATAATCTCTAATATCCGTTCCATTGATTTTTATACTTCCGGAATCTACGTCATAAAACCGAGGGATCAAATTTGCCAAAGTAGATTTCCCAGACCCGGTTCCTCCAATGATAGCGACGGTTTCGCCTTTTTCGACTTTGAAATCAATGTCTTCCAGAGCTAGTTTCTCAGCGCCTGTATACCGAAAATCGACATGATCAAATTCAAAAGAAACATCTTTTTCAGCTGTGAGTTGTTTTTTTACTTTCGGATCTAAAATTCTGCTTCTTAAATCCAACACTTCATTGATACGAGCAGCTGAAACTTGTCCACGCGGGATAAACATAAATATAAAAGCTACTTGCATAACACTGATCAAAATTTGCATAGCATATGTTAAGAAAGTTACTAAGTTTCCAACTTCCATTTCTCCGGTACTGATCAAGCTTCCTCCCAACCAAATTATCAAGATATTCGTGATACTGATAACTACAGTCATGGCAGGCATCAGGAACGCCATGTAAGTAAAAGCCTGAATCGCTGTGTTTGCAAAGTCTTTATTCGCCGTATCAAAGCGTTTTTCCTCATGTTTGTCTTTTCTAAAAGCTCTCACTACACGGACACCAGTCAAGCCCTCACGAAAAATCAAATTCAATCGATCTGTTTTTCGCTGCATCGATTTGAAATAAGGCACGGCAAATCGCATGATAATGGCGATCATAATAGCTAGTAACGGAATAGAGATCAAAAAGGCTCGTGCCAATTGAGGTTCTCTGGTAAATGCCAAAATTCCAGCTCCAACCATCATAATTGGTGCCATGATCATCATACGCAACATCATCAAAACAACTAATTGAACTTGGACAACGTCATTCGTTGTTCTCGTAATCAAAGAAGCCGTCCCAACCTCATCAAGTTCATCATTTGAAAAATGAGTTACTTTGCGGAAAATTTTGTTTCTCAAGCGTTTTCCTAATCCTTGAGACTCTCTTGCAGCAATAAAGACATTCGCAATCGCTCCTGCTATTGCTATAAGTGCAACGATCATCATCTTCAATCCGATGTCTAAAATATAATCGACGTCTCCATTTGCTATACCATTATCAATGATATCCGCTGTTAATGTTGGCAATACTAAATCTCCAGTAACTTGTATGATCATGAATACTACGGCTAAAAATATAGCCCATTTATTCATTCTTTTTGTTAATTTCCACACGCTATTTTTCCCCCGCTTCTGCTTTGACTTCTTTTCTGGCCCCGTGTTCCAGCCAGTTTAATTTTTGACAAAAATAAAAATGAATCTCTTTTCGAGAACGTTCTTTTGCATATCCTTCTACGATTTCCTGCATCATCATAGAGACAATGAAACTCACTAAATACAACAACTCTTCATCCGTACCGGCTTTCACTCGATCGCGGTCTACGTGAGAAAAAACAGCTTTTCGTGTTGCATTTCCTTCTTCGTTCTCTCTCAATTGCTCTGGAGTCACTTCTTTGCTGGTCCGGTAATCCAAATGTAAAAATAATTGCTTAAAAAAATCCGCATTCGGTGTTTCCATAACTGATGACAACAATTTAGGAAAATATTTTCTCACGCCTGTGAAAAGATCTCCGTCCGCTTTTTTTATTTCATCGATAAACAAGCGTTCTGAATCTGTTTTAACCAGCTTCATGATATAAAAAAATAAGTCTTCCTTATTTTCAAAGTACTGATAAAAACTTCCTCTAGATACGCAGGCTTTTTTTATGATTATGTTAATAGATGCTTGGTTCAACGATTTTTCTGAAAATTCTTCCATTGCAGCATAGATTAGTCGATTTCTTTTTTCTTCGCTTAAATTAAAAAAAGTTTGTGTAGGCAAACGAAACATCTCCTTTCAACATAAAATGTTCGTACAGTCTGATACAGCATCCAACAATTATATATGACAGCCTGTCATGTTGCAACAAAAAGGCACACAACCCCTTTAGAGTTGCGTGCCCTTACTCTGTATAATTTTCCGCTTATAAAATCGATTCAGTCAGAAGATTCTGTTTCTTGCATTTGCAGTTTCTCTCTCCGTATGATGTCTTCGGGTCGGTAACTTTCTTCATTTTCATACAATCCGGAATAGCTCTGATACCATCGGAAAATATGGACAACAATAATTTTAAAAATCGCATAACCCGGTATCCCAAATAAAATCCCCACAACTCCGAAAAGCTTTCCTCCGGTCAATAGAACGAAAATAATGGTGATCGGATGCATCTTCAAGTTAGAACCAAGAATCTGAGGCGAAATCACTCGTCCTTCAATAATCTGTTCGATTGAAAACACAATGATCACTTTGATCAGCATGCTTGGCGAGTCGACTAATGCCACTACTAATGCAGGAATAGTAGCCAATATCGATCCAAGATAAGGAATGATATTTAAAAATCCAGCTAAAATACCTAAAGTAGCTGCAAACTCCAACCCAATGATACCGAATCCGCTCCAAAATAAAATGCTGACGAATAAAGCAACCAATAATTGTCCACGAACATATTGACTGATTTGAGCATTCATTTCAGTCATCACTCGATAAGTCTTAGCACGTATTTTAGTCGGTACAAAAGACAGAAAAAACAATGGCAGTCTTTTACCGTCTCTTAGTAAGTAAAACAAGATGAACGGCATCGTAATCAATGCGATAACGATACTTGTGATTGTTCCTACAACACTTCCAATTCCTGAAAAAGTAGAATCCAATACAACATTTGCCTGGTCAGAAACAGTATTCATGAGATTTTGATTGAACTCTTGAAATTGTTGTTGAATCTGAGAGAAAATATCGCTTCGAGTCAACCCTTCTATTTGGGTGGTGATATCACTCCAATATGTTGGCCAATTCATAACCAAGCTGACTATTTGAGTTTGAATCAAAGGAATAAGCGTAGTGACACCCCAGACCAGCAATCCCGCAATAATCAAAAATATGATAGTGATACCATAAATACGAGGGATCTTTTTCGATTCCATCCAGTCAATAACCGGATTTAGCAAATAATACAGAATAACTGAGAAAATGACCGGCAAACCAATGATTTCTAAAAAATCTTTTACAGGATTTAAAATATAAGAAACTTTGCTAAAAACAAAAATATTGATCAAGATCAACAAAAGAACTAGCAAAATGGCCACTAGCTTATTACTCAAAAACCACCTTTTAAACCAATTGACCATGGCTTTATTATTTTCTGCACTCGGCTCATTTTTCAATATCCTTTTCCCCTCCTTAGATCAGCTTCTTAATCTTTATACGCTATTTCTAATCCTACACTCAATTCAGGCAATTCAAAAGGAGCCAAATAAACACCATTTTCAATACGGTCTTCTTTCGCTTCAGGAGGTTGGGCGAAATTCAATGTCACATGCCCAATCGAATTTAAATTCGTATTTGCCAAACTTCCAACATCTAGAATTTCATATTCTTGCTCTCCAAACGCAATGTTACCGCCTGGTTTTAAATCAATCAGATTGTCTTCTGACACTTTTGATTGAATAACAGATACCTTGCGTAATTCCTCTGTTGCTTGTTCTCCAAATAAAATAATCAATGGATCTCTCTTACTAATCGCATTATCGCCAATGGCAGTTATTTTCGTAATCAACATGTATTTTACCCCTTCACTTTCCTTCTACTTTTATAATCTGATTTTAGCACATTCCTGGCTGCTTTACTAAATCTTCTTATCTTTCTACCAATAGTTCTAACTAAAAGAAGAAATTTAGCTGATTCTTTCTAAATCTGTTTGTAACTGTTTCTTCAGACTGGTATGATAAAGTGAAGAATAGTCGAGTAATTGGAGGTAAAACAATGGTTCAAGACAATACAGAATACGCTGTACTACAAAATTCATCGCTTTCTCAAAAAATCAAACATCCATTTTTTTCTGCTCAAAAAGGAAAAAATGCTTATGAGGTTACGGTATCCTTCACTGATGAATTAACTTATGAATTTGTTCAATTTAGTATCTCTTACAATACTGCTGAGAAAAAAACGGTTTACAAAGGTACTGAACTCAAACCACATACATATCATTTTCGTCTTCCTTTAGAAGACCTTTTCAATAAAAACACTGATTATACTGCCAAAGAAACCTTCAGTTTTTATTTTACTTTGCGTATTAAAGAAAACGACGAGTGGATAGAAAAAGAATACCCTCTATCCTTGTCTTTATTTGACCAGTTTGACGCCTTTGGTTTGAGTCAGACGATTTACCAAAAGCAAATTTTCATCCCGTACTTTACCGAAAAAGAAGAAATTTTCAGCCTTGCTCTAAACGTCCCTGTTCCTAACAGTCAATATTTTTCAGATCATACATTAAACGTATTCAAATTGTCGAATACCGAATTTTCTTTAACAGGTAAGTTGTCTCTAAAAGCATTTACCTTAAATCAAATCGGAATTACACTTGTTGCGAATCGTTCTGGAAAAGAATACTTTTTTTCAACTAATCATACATTGAACTTTCAAGAAAACGAGTCTCATTTAAACCATTACGATTATACTTTCACATTGGACATTCAGCGATTTGCTCGTAATATGCTTATCGAGAATATAGCTGACGAAGATTATGACGTTTATTTCGAATTATATTTGAACGGCTTATACAATCCTATCAGTATTCCTGTCACTGTGAATGGTTTGAGCCTTCCAAGAAATAGTTTCAAAGATATCGTTCTTTCATATGGCAAATCTTCTTTTATTTTAGGTTTAAAACTAAGAGGAGTACAGCAAGCCATTTCTTTTGCGTTTACAAAATATCAAAAGGACATTTATGCTTATTACAAAGAAGCTGCTCCTTTGTCTGTTTTGCGTTCGCCTCTTAACCAACGGAAAAACATTTGGGTGATCGGTGAAAATCCGATGGAAGCCAGTAATAATGGTTGGGCTTTTTTCCGCTACCTTAGAGAACAGCATCCAGAACAGCTCGTTTATTATGTTTTGGATACCAACTCTCCAGATTATGCCAAAGCCTATGCTTATGATCCAGAACACTTATTGAAATTTAAGTCTAAACAGTACATTGATACCCTATTAGCTGCTAAAGTGTTGTTTTTCACGGAAACACCTTACGAACTCTACCCTTCTAGAAGTCCTCTGCAAATCGATTTTATTCGTGCCAAGAAAATCTTTTTGCAAAACAATGTTTTAGGACTAGAAAATGTCAGCGATACGTTAGGTTATAAGACAAAAATCTTTCAAACTGATTTAGTTTTAGCCAGTTCAAAAACTGAAGAACGTTATTTGCAGCAAACTCTAGGCTATCCTGAAAAAATGATTCGTCTGACTGGTTTGCCTCGATTTGATGAGCTATTAAAAGAACCTGAGTCTTTGGAAGTGGCTTCAAACTTAGTCATATATCCTTATGACACCAGCAAAGGATGGTATTATCAAAAAGATGCTGTTCATGAACTGGCTGAAGCCTTTCTTTCTTTAGTGAAGCAACCTGAGTTTACAGCTGTAGTAACCGAACATTATTTAACAACGATTGTTGCTTTGCCACGTTCTATGCAAGATTATGCGGAAAAATTCGAAGAACTGGGATGTACGGTAGTAGCTCAAAAACAAATTGATCCATTACCGTTATTAAGAACATGCAAAGTGTTCATCACGGACCACAATCCTCTTGCTTTTGATGCAAGCTTCTTGCAAGTACCGGTCTTGTTTTATCAACCCGACTTGCGTTTCCAAAGAAATACAGCTTCTGTATCTTTACGCAATACTTATTTAAATGAACTGCCTGGTGAGATCGCAACTTCACAGAACAGTCTGCTTTATTTGATGCAGCAAATCGCTGATCAGCAATTTAATCAATCTCGAAAAAACCGTCAAAAAGCTGATGCTCTAATGCATTACCCTGATACAAAATCTTGTGAACGAGTATTTGAAGCTGTGTCCGAATTTCTGCAATAAGTTTTCTCAGTCTCATCAATAAAAACCGCTGAATACACAATTATTCGGCGGTTTTTCTCTGTTCCTTAACTGTAGTTGAGGGGTGAGCTTATCTCCACATTAGCTTTTTGATTCCGTTTTCTTCGTTTTATGCTATACTGAATTTGTGTGCAAATAGTAAGTTTATGAGGAGGATCAACAATGAAAGAAACGATTTATTTAGGTACTTATACTAAGGGAGATAGCAAAGGAATTTACAAAATCACTTTAGATACTGAAAACAAAACCTTGGAAGACTTAACGCTGGTTGCTGAAGCAGGTCATCCCACTTATTTAACTTTATCTGATGACCGTTCATATTTATACGGTATCTTGAGAGAAGATAGCGGAAACGGGGTCGGGGCGTTTAAAACTGCAGATGAAGGAACTTTTGAAAGAGTAGCAACTGCCACAGACGACACTGCATCACCTTGTTATGTTTCATATGATGCAGAACGTTCATTGGTTTACGCTGCACATTACGGCAACGGTACTTTATCTGTTTACAACACGTCCAAAGACGGCTCTATATCTCTTGCAGACAGAGTTCAGCACGAAGGTTCTGGCATTCACGAAAACCAAGATGGTCCTCATGCTCATTTTATCGATCTAACACCAGATAAAAAATATGCTGTTGCGTGTGATTTAGGAACAGATGAGGTCTACACTTATTCAATCAGCGACCAAGGCACCTTAACAGAAGTCAGCCGCTATCGCACAAAACCAGGCACAGGTCCGCGTCATCTGGTCTTCTCTAAAGAAGGTACTAAAGCTTATGTTCTTGGAGAATTGAGCAGTGAAGTTGTTGTACTGAATTATGACAGTTCAAACGGCTCTTTTGAACATATTCAAACTATTTCCAGCATTCCTGAAGATCGAGAAGAATTCAAATGGGGCGCAGCTATCCGTATGTCTAAAGATGGCAAATTTTTATATGTTTCTAATCGCGGACATGATTCTTTAGCTGTTTTCAAAGTCTCTCCTACCGATGGAACACTTGAAGTAGTAGAATACGTTTCTACAGAAGGCAAAACTCCACGCGATTTTGACTTAGATCCAACCAATCAGTTTGTAGTTGTTGGGCATCAAGATTCAGATAACTTGACGTTATTTGAAAGAGACAGCGAGACTGGAAAATTAACGTTACTTGAAAAAAATGTTTATGCCCCTGAAGTTGTTGGCGTGACATTTGCATAATAATTAGTAAAAGCTGGTCCTTTGAGGATCAGCTTTTTGTATTTTTTTAAACGCATTATTTTACTTCGAATTAATTTATCTCTATTTAAACTTATTTATTGTAAGTTAAATATTGTTATGTTATACTCGGTTCAGAGTTCAGTTCATTAAACAAATCTTTTTTTTGAAAGGAGACTTGATTTGATCACTGGTATTCATCATATATCTGCTTTTACTAAATCTGCTCAGATAAATCATCATTACTATACTGATGTATTAGGATTGCGATTTGTGAAAAACACGGTCAACCAACAAAAGACTTCCATAAGGCACTTATTTTACGGAGACTATAAAGCCACTCCTGGCACACAGCTGACTTTCTTCGAACTCAAAAAAGCTGGACAGACTTATTTAAGAGACAATTACTTCTCTACTGTCACAATGAGTGTTCCAAAAGGCAGTTTGACGTTCTGGAAAAAGCGGTTAGAGAATAGTGATTTTCAGGTCACAGCTGTTTTTGACGAAGGTAAACTTTTATTTACGGATCCAGATGCTCTTTTGCTTGCTTTAAAAGAAGCAGATGATACCCTACCTTTAGAATGCCGCACTAATCACTCTTCGGTACCGCAAGATAAACAAATTTTACGTTTAAGTGAAATTGAATTGTTTGTCAAAAATCCAGAGGCAACATTAACTTTTTTCACAACTTTCTTGGGGTTGCAAAAATTGGGAAACCAAGTAACGGATTCACTGGGTCGATTTGTGACAACAGTCAAGCAATCCGACAGCGCACATAAAACGCGTTTAGGTCGTGGAGGTATTGATCATATCGCTTATACAGTAGATTCAACAGAAAGTTTAGAGGCTTTACATCAAAAGGCTTTAGAGATGGATGTGCCTATAGAAATGTATGTCGACAGAGATTATTTCAAGAGTTTATATGTACTAGAACCTAATGGCCTGCGTATTGAAATAGCCACAAGAGAGCCAGGTTTCACGATAGATGAATCACTCGAAGAGTTAGGAAAAGCCTTAGCTTTACCATCTTTTTTAGAAAATAAACGAGCTGAAATAGAAGCTCAATTGGAGGAATTTTAATATGAAATCATTTGATGGAATACATCACGTTACAGCTATTACAAGCAGTGCAGAAAAAAATTATGAGTTCTTTACGAATGTCTTGGGAATGAGATTGGTGAAAAAAACAGTGAATCAAGATGATATTCAGACGTATCACTTATTTTTCGCTGATGAAAAAGGAAGCCCTGGAACAGATATGACTTTTTTTGATTTCCCTGGAATCCCAAAGGACTCTAAAGGAACAGACAGTATTTCTCGTACATCATTGCGTGTTCCCAGTGATGAAGCTTTAGACTACTGGATAAAACGATTTGACCACTACGAAATCAAGCATGAAATAATCAAAGAAATGTTTGGAGTAAACGTGCTATGGTTTGAAGATTTTGACGGTCAACAATATCAATTGATCTCTGATGAGAATGATCATGGTGTGCCTTCAGGAACTCCTTGGAGAAAAGGACCTGTTCCTAATGAATACGGGATTACTGGTCTAGGACCTATCTTCTTCAGAGTCTCTAATTTCGACTATATGAAAGAGGTTCTGGAAAAAGTGATGTTCTTTAAAGAAATCGCCAAAGAAGGCCAGTATCACTTATTTGAAGTAGGTGAACTCGGCGGTAATGGAGCACAAATCATTGTAGAGCCCAGCACTATTTTACCACGTGCCGTCCAAGGATACGGCAGTGTCCATCATGTAGCCTTCCGTGTCAAAGACCGGGATATGTTAGACGAATGGACTAAGCGTATGCAAAGCTTTAATTTGCCAAACTCCGGCTATGTTGACCGCTTCTATTTTGAGTCGACTTATACAAATATTTACCCAGGTATCTTATTTGAACTAGCTACTGACGAACCTGGTTTTGTAGACGATGAAGAATCTTTGGAAATCCTAGGCGAAACACTAGCCTTACCTCCAAAATTCAGAAACAACAGAGAAGAAATCGAAAAACTTGTCCGCCCAATCAACACAGTAAGAAGCACAAAAACCTACGAAAAAGAATACTTTAACTAAAAAGCATGTGGAGTGCCTCGTTTAGCTCTGACAGAAAAATCTATTTTCATTTTAGAGGATGCTCTTTATCCTCAAAAATGAAAATGATTTTATCCGAAGAGCTGAGGCACGCAACTGAACTAAAGCTTGTGGAGGTCGCTGCTCTGACTCGAAAGGAAAATCGATTCTATTTTTAGAGGATGTTCTTTGTCCTCAAAAAATAGAATGATTTTACCAAGAATCAAGCGACCGCAACTGAACTAAAGCATGTGGAGCGACCCGGGAGAAATTGAGCACTAACGAAGTCTAAACGCAAACAACCCAGCGTAGCGGTTGTGCGGATTGGACAGCGTTAGGCGGAGATTTCTGGGGAGCGCAACTTAACTAAAAGCATGTGGAGTGCCTCGTTTAGCTCTGACAGAAAAATCTATTTTCATTTTAGAGGATGCTCTTTATCCTCAAAAATGAAAATGATTTTATCCGAAGAGTTGAGGCACGCAACTGAACTAAAAGCATGTGTAGTGTCTCGCTTAGCTCTGACAGAAAAACTTATTTCCTTTTCACGAGCTTAGCGTATATACTGATTTTATAAGGAAGTGATTGAATGATTCATTATAGTGCGAATGATTTAACCAAGCAACAACAATACAAAATGATCAGCGGGAGTATTGTTCCCCGGCCTATTGCTTGGGTAACTACTCTGTCAAAAGATGGTTCTGTAGTCAACGCAGCCCCTTTCAGTTTTTTTAGTGCAGCTTCCAACGAATTGCCGTTGATCACAGTAGCCATTTTGAGAAAGTCTGGTCAAATCAAAGACAGCGCAAGAAACATCTTACATCGAAAAGAAGCCGTGATTCATATCGTTGATATGGCAGTTGTAGAAGACATGAACCAAACTTCTGCTCCTTTACCTCCTGGAGAAAGTGAAATCGGCCGAACGAATTTGACTTTAACAGACAGTAAAACCATCAGTGTTCCTGCTATTCAGGAAGCTAAAATTCGCTTTGAAGGAAAGTTGCATCAATATGTGCCTGTCACAGATGATGACGGTACAATCGTATCAGACTTGTTCATTCTTCGTATTACCGACTTCTTCTTTGATGATGCTGTATTTGATACTGCTAAGGAATACATTTTAACGGAACAACTAAATCCTGTAGCTCGCTTAGCGGGAGCTAACTATGCTACTTTAAACGAAGAATTTCAATTAGAAAGACCAACTGAATAAAAAGAGGCGAAGACAAAAGTCTTCACCTCTTTTTTTTTAATTTACTTTTTATTTTGCCGTTACAGAACCAATATCGCCAGCAGCTGTAACAGTTGAGCCAGAATCGATCATATCAAACGATCCTACTTTATCCATGTTAGTGAAGACAACTACCATAGCGTTATCTTTTTCTGCTGCAGCTAAAGCATCTAGATCTACAGTAGAGATTTTAGTATCTTTAGTCACTTCTTGACCTTCTGTTACTGTTGTTGTAAATGGTTTTCCTTCTAGTTCCACAGTATCTAACCCCATATGAACTAAAACTTCTACTCCATTATCCATAGCGATTCCTACAGCATGTTTAGTAGGAAAAACACTCATTACTTTTCCTGCTACTGGAGAATAAATATCTCCGTCAGTTGGAATTACAGCAAATCCGTCTCCCATCATTTTTTGCGAAAATACTGGGTCAGCTACTTCGTCGATAGCTACTAATTTACCATTAACTGGTGAGTAAACTTTCCCCTCTTTTGTTTCTTGTGATGAATTCTTATCTTTACCTTTTAAGAAATCGAATAATCCCATTAAAATCCCTACCTTCTTATTTTATGCTGCATTGCTAATGCGCCAATTAACAATTGCTATACCTAATGATAACACAATTAATGCAATCTGGAGAATAATTATGCCTTTTTTATTTTTTGCTTTTATCGGTTTCTCTATCAACTGCTCTTTTTCTGTCAGCAAGGGATTCTCAACCAATTCATTAAACGCTAAAAAAGAGAAAATCGCTCCTACAAAATTTCCTAGAACCAATTGCTGTGCAATGGAGAATTTTAGTACGAGGTCTGAGATTCCGCCTTTTTTTCGTTCTGAAAACTCTGTCCCATATAATATATATGCTCCTATCAGATTCATAGACAGCACCAGAATATTAATAGTAGCTGCTAGATTTTCACTAAGTATCGCTTGGAAACTTTTCTCTGCTCCGGCATTTAAGAGAAAAAACATTAAAAAGTAAAATATAGGTACTACAATCCAATAACCCATTAATATATTGTAAAACCGTTTTTTCCTTTTTTCAGGAACAATTTCTTTTGTCTCGAACATTCTAAACACACCCAATCTTTCATCGATCGTCCATTGAAGTGCTTTCAACAACCAATAGTATACCAAAAAAACGTTTTCTTATCAAGATTCTATTCAATCCAACTGGATAAAGTTTCATTATCTACCGTCTATTTGTGATTATCTTTTTTTAAAATGAGATATTTTTCTAAATTTATGGATTCCTTTATCAAAATTCGTTATACTTATTTTTGTTATGCAAATTTTTGACTGGAAAGGAGTCGATCACTATTATTTTTGAAATTTTAAAAGCTGTATTCTTAGGCATTGTCGAAGGTATCACAGAGTGGCTGCCTATCAGTAGCACAGGCCATATGATCTTAGTAGATGAATTTATTAAACTGGATGTATCTCCAGCATTTATGGAGATGTTCTTAGTAGTTATTCAATTAGGGGCTATCTTAGCTGTCGTTCTTATTTATTTTAATAAGTTGAACCCTTTTGCTCCTAGTAAGTCAACACAAGAGAAAAAGGATACGATGTCTATTTGGTATAAAGTTGTGATTGGAGTTATCCCGGCTGGTGTCACAGGGGTGCTGTTAGATGGTTGGATAAACAAACATCTATTTAATTACCAAACGGTCGCTATCATGTTGATTGTTTACGGGGTCTTGTTTATCGTTGTTGAAAATCGCAATAAAAACCGTAAAGCTACTACTGAAACTTTTGCTGACCTAACTTATAAAACAGCATTCTTAATCGGTATATTCCAAGTTCTTTCTTTAGTACCTGGTACTTCTCGTTCAGGAGCTACTATTATAGGAGCGATCTTATTGGGGACATCTCGTTTTGTAGCAGCGGAATTCTCGTTTTTCATGTCTATCCCGATCATGTTTGGAGCGAGTTTGTTGAAACTTAAAGACTTCGGATTAAATTTTACCGGACCTGAGATCACTATTTTATTGACAGGGATGATCGTTGCTTTTGTCGTTTCAATCATCGCTATCAAGTTCTTAATGAAATACATTAAAAACAATGATTTTAAAGCTTTTGGCTGGTATAGAATCGTATTAGGGATTTTAGTATTAACTTATTTCATCTTTTTTTCCTAATTAAATCAAAGCTTCTCAAAAACGGACTAAGATTCCTTCTTAGTCCGTTTTTTCTCATCATTTTTAATTAAAAAAAGCATGATAAAGGGCTTTAACTGCTTTATCTTCATCTTTTTGCTGAATTCCGAACATCACACTATTTTCAGAAGCGCCTTGGTTGACCATATCGATATTGATACTTTGATCTTTAAAAGCTTTAGCAGCAGTCGCCATAGTACCAATCTGATCTCTCATGCCTTCACCCACTAACATAATCAACGCTACACCATGCTCGATTTTTACATTTTCTACGTAGAGCTGTTCTTTCAATGCTGTAATCAAGGCTTCTTCAATCCTTGGAGATACTTGTTCTTCTCTCAAAACTAACGTCATGTTATCAATCCCAGAGGGTGTATGCTCATAACTCAATCCGTAAGTCTCTAATAATTGCAGTACTTTACGTCCAAAACCAATTTCTCGGTTCATCAAATATTTTTCAATGTAAATGTTCATAAATCCGCTGGAACTAGCTATTCCAATAATAGGTGGATGTTGTTTAGTATGTTCTTTAGTAATCCTGGTTCCTGGGGCACTAGGATTATTGGTATTTTTGATTACAACAGGAATTCCTTTTTTAAAAGCAGGCTCTAAAGCTTCATCATGCAGTACAGAAAAACCTGCATAAGACAGTTCACGCATTTCACGATATGTCAGCTCAGCTACTGGCATAGGGTTTTCTACTATCGCTGGATTAGCTGCGAAAATAGCATCTACATCTGTAAAATTTTCATACAAATCAGCATTCACACCGCTTGCCAAAATAGCTCCAGTAATATCTGAACCTCCTCTTGAAAAAGTACAAATTCTGCCATCAAGGGTATATCCAAAAAATCCTGGAAAAACAATGACCTCTTCTCTTTCGCGTAATTTCATGAGTTTTTCATAACTCTCAGGTAATATCCGCGCGTTGTGAGACTCGTTAGTAACCAACAAACCCGCTTCTTTTGGACTTATGTAACTAGCAGGTATACCTTCTTGATTCAAATAAGCAGCCACCAGCTTAGCATTGTTGTCCTCTCCGCTAGCTTTGAATGCGTCTAAGTAATAATCTGGATTGGTTTTATCTCCAGCTATTAATTGGTTCACATAAGATTTGATCGTATCCATCACATCTTCACTAAGAGAAAGTTCATCAGCTATCTCTTGATACCTTTGAACAATCTTGTTCATTTCTAATGAGTAATCTTGATCATGCAAAGATTTTTCAGCAAGAGCAATCAGCAGATCAGTCACTTTTTCATCACCCGGATGTCTCTTTCCCGGTGCTGATACGACAATGATTTTACGTTTAGTATCTTCCTTGATTATCTGTCCTACTTTTCTTAATTGCTGTGCTGAAGCCAAGGAACTTCCGCCAAATTTAACGACATTCATTTTTCATCACAACCTTCTTCTATTTTTTAAATGTCACCCTGTTTAAGAAACTATTACGATTTTGTTATTCTCTAAAAATACATCTAAAGTCTCTATATATTCCAGAAAAAAAGGACTATAATAAACTGGTGAATGAGAGAAATGGATTTGTTTATCATAGTACCATGAAACTACAAACCCTTTCTACTATTGGATGAATTATTTATTACAGATAAAGGGGATTGTGTTGATGAGTCGGCGAAAAGTATTTACTTATTTATTAGGTGTTTCTTTTATTGCAGGAATTGCGCGTGAAACGCTACGGAAAAAAAATCGGAAATCAGCGTCTGTTGAAGATTCTTTGATTACAGATTTTGTGGGTACCTGGTCTTTTGCTGACTCACTATCTTCTCAAAATAAAACTTTAACAATTGACGATCAAAGTCAGTTATTTATCAATAAAAAACCAGTTCAAGGTTCTATAGCTCATTTAAATAAACAAAAGCTCGTCTTTATAGACCACTATGGATATGAATTAGTGTTTCGCTTAGTGAATGATGAAACATTGACTTTATTCGATTCTGCAGATGATAAAAAATATACTCTGACATTATTGTCTAATAACCCACCTTCTTTTCAATAAAAAAACAAATTTTTATTGCTCTTTTCTTCAAAATCAGTTTTAATTTAAAAGAGCTTATTAGATTAAAGGAGGTAACACACTATGGCCCGTTATAAAAATAATATCCCTTCTGTTATTACAGACTTAAGACATGATACGGTAGACGTTCCATCGGTTATTACTAAATGCAGCGGCATCAACATCAATGGGAGAAAATTAAAATCGTTTATTTTTACAACGGATATTTCTATTATTTGTAATACTGATGCAGATGCTGTTATTGCAGTGTATCCTTTTACTCCTCACCCTGCTATTATCCAAGCCATTTCTTCAGTAGCTTCCATTCCTGTGATAGCTGGTGTAGGCGGTGGGCTAACCCATGGAATCCGGTCAGCAAATATTAGTTTGTTTGCTGAATCTCTAGGAGCCATCAGTGTTGTAGTGAATGCTCCAACTCCATTAGAGACCATTCAACAAATCAACGATGTGATCGATATCCCGATTGTGATCACAATTGTTTCTGAATATACGGATATTCAAGAAAAATTAGATGCTGGTGTAGATATTCTTAATGTAAGTGGTGGTCTAAAAACTGCTGCTATCGTAAGAAGTATTCGTAAAACACATCCAAATATTCCCATCATAGCAACAGGTGGTCCTACTGAGGAGAGCATTTTAGAAACGATCGAAGCAGGAGCCAATGCCATTACCTACAGTCCTCCTTCCAACGGTGAATTGTTCAAACGAAAAATGGATAAATACCGTAAGCAAGAAGAAAACAATTATATTGAAGAAGAAAACCTGTAGTTTATTGGTCTGGGAACATCAATATACAAAAATGACTCGTCAGCGAAGTATCTCTTTTACAAAGGGGCTTCGCTATTTTTTTATTTTCTTTAGAAGAGTTGAAATAAGTTCTTAATTCCTGTAGGATAATCATACTGGTAAAAAGTAAGTAAAAGGAGAATAGATATGAAAATAGATATTTGGTCAGATTTTGTTTGTCCATTCTGTTATATTGGTAAAAGACATATTGAAGAAGCAACTAAAGGAATGGGAGATATTACTATTGAATACCATAGTTTTCAACTAGATCCCACTGCTCCTGAAAAATACGATGGATCTATGAAAGAGTATTTTGCAGAAAATAAAGGAATGAGTACTGAGCAAGCAGAATCCATGATTCAACAAGTCACCAGTATGGCAAACACTGCTGGCTTAGATTTCCATTATGAAACAGTTCAACACGGCAATACTGTAAAACCGCATCGCCTATTCCAATATGCTAAAACGCAAAATAAAGGAAACGAGTTTATGGAAGTGGCTAAAGAAGCTTATTTTGTCCAAGGAGAGTGGTTGAACAGCAACGATACGCTGTTGGCTCTTGCTGAAAAAGCGGGCTTAAATAGAAAAAAAGCTGAAGAAGTCATTGAGTCATCGGATTATTTAACTGCCATGACCGAAGACATATCCGCTGCTCAACAAATAGGCGTACAAGGCGTTCCCTTCTTTGTCATAGACGGCAAATATGGAATCAGCGGGGCTCAACCTGTAGAATCCTTTAAACAAATCCTGACTGAGATCAAAACCAAAGCCGAATAATTTTGCTAAAAACCCCGCATCCATTCCTCTGATTGAGAGCTGATGCGGGGTTTTATGTGTTGTTAAGATAGTTCAATTTCAGGCATTTGCGAATCTATTTTCCATATTTCATCCGCGTAACGCATAATGGTAAAGTCTGCTGAGAATGGTCCGGAATTCGCAATATTCCATAAAGATTTTCGATACCAAGCTTGTTTATCCTGGTAGAGCTCATCGACTTCTCTTTGAACAGAAATATACTCTTCGAAATCTTTCAAGACGAAGTATTCATCATTATATTGAACTAAAGAATCAAAAATAACTCTTCCTTCTTCTTGGATGTCTGGTATTGTTCCATCAATCAATGTATTCAACACCTTAATCAGTCTTGGATTGGATTCAAATATCTGGCGGGAAGAATACGTTCCATTTTCATAGTATTCATATACTTCTTGAGAAGTTAGTCCAAATAAGAAAATATTTTCCTCCCCAACGTAATTTCGAATTTCAACATTAGCCCCGTCTAAAGTTGCTACTGTCAGAGCACCGTTTGCCATCAATTTCATATTACTGGTTCCTGATGCTTCTTTACTGGCTAAGGAAATTTGCTCACTGACATCGGCTGCAGGGATGATCAATTCTGCTAAGGTAACTCCATAGTTTTCTACAAAAACGACTTTCAACTTATCACCGATATCTGGATCGTTATTGACTAATTCAGCAATCGCGTTGATCAGCTTGATGATTTGTTTAGCATACAAATAACTTGGAGCTGCTTTAGCTCCGAAAATAAAGACACGTGGTTGAATAGCTGCATTGGGGTTTTCTTTGATCTCTAAATACCTGGAAATGATATGCAAAGCATTGAGCAGCTGGCGTTTATAAGCATGCAATCGTTTGATTTGAACATCAAAAATAGCGTTTGGATCAATGGTTATATTCATTTTCTCTTTAACATATCGAGCAAAACGTTGTTTATTTCTCAACTTAACCTCTTCCAGCTGTTTCAATGTCTCATCATCATTGACAAATCCTTTTAATATAGTTAATTCACTAGGTTTCTTCTTCCATGCGGTTCCGATCTTTTCATCAATCAGCTGAGTCAACTCTTCATTAGCTAGTTGCAGCCAACGGCGTTGTGTAATCCCGTTGGTTTTGTTATTGAACCTTGTCGGATACATTTCATAGAAAGGCTTTAAAACTTCATTCTTTAAAATAGTAGTATGCAATTGAGCAACACCATTCACACTATGGCTTCCAATAATTGCCATATGTGCCATATTGACTACACCGTCTCTGATTATAGCTGTTTGATAAGTCAACTCTTCACCATAGAGAGGTAATTTCTTTTCAATATGTCTTCGATTGATTTCTTCGATAATTTGATAAATACGTGGAACTTCGTCTTTTAGCATGTCTATAGGCCATTTTTCCATTGCTTCTTGCATAATCGTATGGTTCGTATAACTCATGACTTTTTTACAACTTTCCCACGCTTGTTCCCACGTCAATTGTTCTTCATCAATCAGAATACGAATAAATTCTGGGATACATAAAACAGGATGAGTGTCGTTGATATGAATCGCTACTTTTTCTGCAATCATCGTCATTGGCAGCTGCAGCTTTTTATAGTAGCGAACAATACTTTGGATCCCCGCAGAACATAAGAAGTATTCTTGTCTCAAACGCAAGATTCGACCCTCATAATTGGAATCATCCGGGTACAACACTTCCGTTAGCTGATTGACTTCTTGTTGAGCCGCAATACTTGAGTAATGTACATAGTCTTCAGGCGGAATTTCAGCGGACCACAAACGTAAATTATTGACCAGCTCATTTTGATAACCAATCATGGCCGTATCATAAGGGACAGCTAAAATCGTTCGTGTATTTTCATAGACTGGGATGAGTTTCCCTTCTTGTTCTGTCATATAAACGTGTCCACCAAAACGAACATTTACGGCTTTATTTTCTTTGCGTACTTCCCAAACATTTCCATTGCGCAGCCAATTATCAGGAACTTCAACTTGATGCCCTTCAATAAACCGTTGTTGAAAAAGACCATACTTGTACCGAATCCCGCTTCCAGATCCTGGAATACCTAAAGAGGCAATAGAGTCCATAAAACAGGAAGCTAAACGCCCCAAACCGCCATTACCTAAGGCAGGGTCTTCTTCTGCTTGAACGATGGATTGAAAATCCAGTCCAATATCTTCTACCCCTTCTCTGACAACATCTAAAATCCCTAAATTAAGTAAATTACTTTTCAGCATTCGTCCCGGCAAAAATTCCATTGAGAAGTAGTATAGTTGCTTTACTTGCTGTTTTTCATATTCTGTTTTAGTTCGACTCCAATTTTCACCGGCAAACCCTTTGACAAAAGCTCCAAGTGCATTATACAACTGGAATGGAGAAGCTTCTTCTACGTTTAAGCCGTACATCCCTTTTACAACTCTTTCATATTCTTTTTTAAACTCTTCTACTTGCAGTGACATTTAATATCCCCCTTAAAAGGCCCAAGAAACTAGTGTTACAGTCGTTTGCGTTTTTATCGTCAATGATAAGACAATAGGCTAAACCAAAATTTGGTCCAGCCTGTTATCTCATTCTTTCTTTTAAACTGTCACTTAAGATTCACTGATTTCGCGGTAGCAGTCTAAATAAATTTGGCTAGACTTTTCCCAACTGAAATCTTTTTGCATTGCTTGTCGTACTAATTTTTTCCACTGTTCAGGATATTCAAAGTAAGTATTTAATGCGCGATCTATCGTTTCCAACATAATTTGGCTGGAATAGCCTGAAAAACTAAATCCAGTTCCCTCACCAGTAAAAGCGTTGTAAGGGTCAACAGTATCTTTCAATCCCCCAGTTTCATGCACGATCGGTAATGTTCCGTAGCGAAGCGAATTCAATTGAGATAACCCGCACGGTTCAAAGGCAGACGGCATGATAAACATGTCGCTTCCTGCATAGATGAGCTGAGCTAATTCGACATCAAAATCAATGATGGCTTTGAATTTTTCTGGATATGCCCAGTTGTAATGTTTACAGGCGTCTTCTAGATGGCTTTCTCCGGTTCCCAATATAATGATCTGAAGCTCACGGTTCATTAACTCTTCCATTTTTTCTATCAACAAATGGACTCCTTTTTGTTCCGTAAGCCTGCTGACCATAGCCATGACAGGAATTTTTTCGTTCACTGGCAACCCAACTTTTTCTTGCAAGACCATTTTATTTACCAGTTTGCCGCTAGGATCCTCAATTGAAAAATGCTCTGCTACATGTTCATCTGCTTCAGGATCAAACACATCGTAGTCGATACCGTTTAAAATTCCCTTGATTTTATACTTGTTATCTCTTAAAACGCCATCCAAGCCCATTCCGAATTCATCTGTTTGGATTTCATTCGCATAGGTTGGACTGACGGTTGTGACGATATCTGAATAGTAGATTCCGCCTTTTAAGAAATTGACATTGCCATAAAACTCAAGACCATTCATATGAAAAGCATTGTATCCTATATCAAACCAGTCAGATAACACCAATTGATCAAAGATACCTTGAAACTGCATATTATGAATCGTCAACATTGTTTTTATCGATTGATACTTTTCAATCCAGCCGTATTTATCTTTTAATAATACAGGAATCATTGCCGTATGGTAATCATTGACATGCAAAACATCAGGAATAAAGTCGATTTTTTCCAGCATTTCAATAATCGCTTGAGAAAAGAACGCAAAACGTTCGCCGTCATCGTCAAAACCATAAATTCCGGGTCGATCAAAATAATAGAGATTATCGATGAAATAGTAAACTACACCATCACTTTCTAATTTTTTGATTCCGCAAAATTGATTTCGCCAGCCGACTTTCACTTCGAATTGACACACATCTTCTAGCTGTTCCTTGTACTTTTTCGGTAAAGAAGTATAAAAAGGCAGCACAACTCGAATATCTACTCCTTGTTTCTTCAATACTTTTGGCAATGCGCCCGCTACATCTCCTAAACCGCCTGTTTTATAAAAAGGAGCACATTCTGCTGAAGCAAATAAAACTTTCATTTTTATGCTCCTTTCATTTCATTCAGTACACTGCCTTTTTCTACTACTAATGGTTGTTCAGGAGTACCTATTAACCTTACTCCCGGAGCTATAGTAACATTCTTGTCTAAAATAACATATTCCAACTGAGCTCCTTCGCCAATTTTACAACCTTGCATGACAATGGAATTCTTAACTATAGCATTTTCACCTACTTTAACTTTTCGGAAAACAATCGTGTTTATAACTTCTCCAGCAATAAAGCAATCTGTAGCAATTTGGACATTTGATACTTTACTTTCTGGCGCGTAAAATGTGGGTGCTCCATTTCTTGCCCGCGTAATAACAGGCAAATTGCGGAAGAATAATGAATTGTAATTATCTTCATCCAACATATCCATATTGGCCTGATAATAACTTAAAACACTATCAATATATTTTAAATAGCCAGTATACTCAAACCCAACTACTTTATCCCCTTTTTCTAAAGCTAGACCAACCATTAGACCCAGTCCATGTCTTTCTTGTCTTTCTTCTAACAAATCTAAATAGTACAAGAACTTTTCTGAACTTAAAATTGTAATACCGGTTTGGATCGCTAATTTTTCAGCGCCTTTATCCATTTGTTCCGTTACTGGAGACAACCCAGTAATCACCGCTGTATCAGATTCAATTGTGTAGCATTTCAAGTCTGAATCAACAGGTATTTCCTCCGATGGAATGTTCTTATATACTACAGTAATATCTGCATCATGTTCTTGATGATATCGAAGTACAGAATGAAGGTTGATGTTGCATAACATCTTGCTTCCGCCAATAACTACATATTCAGCTAAAGATTTCTTTACATAATTTCTTTGATCTTCATAATAGGTAAGATTATTTCCCTCACGTGCTGCAGTTTCTTTTAAATCTAACTGTGAATGGGTGAATACTCCTCCTCCAATAGTAGAGTCAAGCCCCCATTCATAACCACTTCGAATGTGATCATACAATGAGTGACCACTTCCTGAAATGAATAAAGATGCGGAAGTCGCTTCCGCATTATGCAGAGCCGTAAACGGAAAATCAATCAATCTATATCTGCTCGCAAAAGGTAAAGCAGCTATTGGTCGCTTTTTTGTTAAGGGATGCAGCTTGCTTCCGTCTTCAACTAAATTCAATATGGCACAAAAACTATTTCTCATCATCTTTAAGTCCTCCTATCTCCTCAGAATAACCTAAAACAGCTATATCCTTCTCTTTACCGATCAATTCAGCTCCGTCATGTAATTTCGCGTTTTCGCCCACAATAGCACGTTCGATCGTTACGTTTTCCCCAATCGTTACATTAGACATAATAAAGCTGTCTTTGACCACAGATCCTTTTCCTACTTTTACATTATGAGACAGAATGGAATGATTTATTTCACCTGCTACATAGCAACCGTCTACGATCATAGAATTTGTCACTTTAGAATCCTGAGTCAAGAATTGTGGCGGAGAATCTGGATTTTTAGAATAAATCCGCCAGTTCTCATCACGAATATTCAAAGCGTGATCTGGATCAAGAAACTCCATGTTTGCTTGCCATAAACTTTCGATCGTTCCTACATCTTTCCAATAATCTCTAAAGGCATAAGCATAAATATCTTCGCTGTTTCGTAAGTAAGCCGGGATAACATGCATACCGAAGTCTTCCATAGTGCGATTTTTAGCTTGATTGTCCATTAAATACTGCTTCAAGCGTGGCCAATCAAAGATGTAAATTCCCATTGAAGCTAAATTGCTTTTTGGATTTTCTGGTTTTTCTTGAAATTCAATGATTCTTCCAGATTTATCTGTATTCATTAACCCAAAACGAGAAGCTTCTTCCCATTCTACTGGAATAACTCCAACTGTTAGAGCAGCTTTCTTTTCTTTATGGAAATCCAGCATTTTTTGATAATCCATTTTATAGATGTGATCTCCGGAAAGTACTAGTAAGTATTCTGGTTCGTATCTATCAATAAATCCAATGTTTTGGTAAATAGCGTGTGCTGTTCCTTTGAACCATTTTTCTCCGTCCACATTAGTATACGGTTGTAAGATAGTGGCTCCTCCATCATGTGTGTTTAGTCCCCAAGAGTCACCATTTCCAACATGAGCATTCAGCTCCAAGGGTTGGTATTGAGTTACAACCCCAACACTTTTGATTCCTGAGTTTGCACAGTTACTTAATGCAAAATCGATGATTCGGTATTTCCCACCAAACGGTACTGCAGGCTTAGCAATTTCTTTGGTTAATTTACCTAGACGTGAGCCTTGGCCCCCAGCTAAGATCATAGCAACGATTTCTTTTTTCATCTGTATACGGAAGTTAAACTACAATTAACTTCCTCTACCCTCCCTCGGTAATATAGTAACTGTAATGTATTTCAAATCAAAATGATTTGCTGTAAAAATTGAATATTTATTCTTTTGGCACTTTAAATACTCTTTTTGGCTTTAAAATCAGCACACTCATCGCCGGAACAATTAGGTTTAATGAAAACTCTTGATGATTCCATGTTTTCTTCTCTGTTTTGAGAACTCCTTGGCCTTTTGTCCAAGTGCCTCCTAATGATTCCATCTCCGTGTTTAATATTTCTTCATATTGACCTTCAAATGGAACTCCAACTCGATAATTATGCTTTTCAATTGGAACAAAATTGCATATGACAATCAAAAAGTCTCTTGGTTTTTTTCCTTTACGAATAAATGTCATGATGGATTCTTCTGCATTATCAGCATCCAAAATTTGAATTCCTCTTGGATCATGATCCAGTTCCCATAAAGCTCGATGATCTTTATAAAGTTGATTTAATGTACGTGTAAAATTCAAGTGTTTTTGATTCATTGGATCGGATAAACTTTCCCATTCAAGAGAGTCGTCAAACTTCCATTCTAGAAATTGTCCAAATTCATTCCCCATAAAGCCTAATTTTTTTCCAGGATGAGTCATGCGATAAGCCTCCAACACACGCAACCCGGCAAATTGGTTGTAACGGTCCCCATACATTTTATGCATCAACGATTTCTTACCATGGACAACTTCATCATGAGAAAAAGGAAGCAAGTAATTTTCGTTAAACATATACATAAAAGAAAAAGTTAATAAGTTGAAGTGATTTTTGCGGTGTATTGGATCCATTTCGAAGAATCTTAAGGTGTCGTTCATCCAGCCCATGTTCCATTTGTAATTGAAACCCAATCCGCCTTCTTCAATAGAACCTGTTACTTTTTCCCAAGCCGTACTTTCTTCTGCAATCATCAACATTTCCGGATGACGGTCGAATATAATTTTATTTAACTTTTGTATAAAACTTACGCCTTCTCGATTGTGGTTGCTTCCATCTTCATTAGGCGTCCACTCCCCTTCATCGTAATCCAGATAAAGCATATTTGAGACAGCATCCACTCTTAAACCGTCTAAATGAAATTGCTCTATCCAGAAGAGAGCATTGGATATTAAAAAACTGTGTACTTGAGGTTTCCCCAAATCAAAGTTTAAAGTTCCCCAGCGGTAGTTTTGAGCTTTGTTGTAATCTTTGTATTCATACTGCGGCGTACCATCAAAATACGCCATACCATAATCATTTTTATTGTAATGACTAGGCACCCAATCCATCAAAACACCGATATTGGCTAGATGAGCAGCTTCAACAAAATCTTGCATCTCTTCTATTGTCCCAAATTTGGAAGAAAAAGCGAAGTATCCAGTAGCTTGATACCCCCAAGAAGCATCTAACGGATGTTCCATCAAAGGTAAAAACTCAATATGTGTATAGCCATTTTCTTTTACATATGGAATCAGCTCGGCTTGCAATTCAGGAATGCTGAACCAGCTTCCATCCGGATGCCTATTCCAAGAGCTCATATGTACTTCATAAATATTCAATGGACGCTCGTGCGCAGGAAACCGTTTCTTGTTTGCCATCCAAAGTCCATCACGCCATTTTTTCTGCGGCAACTCTCTTATAACTGATGCCTCTTTTGGGCGAACTTCGAACTCAAATGCTTGGGGATCAATTTTTAGTTTTACTGTACCATCTTGTTGCTCGATACGATATTTATAAGGTTGTCCTTCTTTAGCTGTTTCACAAAAAACAGTCCACATTTCTGTGTCATCTATTTTTTCCAGCGGTTTTCCCATATTCCAATCTGTACAATCACTCACTAAGGAGACTGTCTTAGCATGAGGTGCCCAGACCGTAAACCGATACCCTTCGTGTCCATCATTTAATTCTTTATGACATCCTAATGAATAATAGCAATCATAATACTTGCCCGTATTGAATAAATAACTTTCCTTCTTAAAACGTGTAAGGTCAAATTGATTTATTGTATGATTTTCCATATTGACACCTCTTCCTTAATAACATCTACATTTTAATCATATTATCATTTAAACACTATTTTTACATCCTTATTTTAATAATATGACTACTTTTTTTAATCCTGTTGCCTCTTCAACTATACCACTACCTTTTTGAAAATGCTTTTAAAGACACTTTTAGATGAATACAAGATTACTTTTGATTTTTTCTGTTCCAGTGTATGCGATTTTTGTCTAAATAGTGTCTATTAGAATACTTTAATGGTAGAATAAAGGTAAGAACCTGTTTTCTCATAGTTCGATCGGAACCATCCATATTAAGAAAGATTTTCTTATGAAAGGAGGTATTTCCATGTTAAATATTGTACTTCTATCGATTGGATTTTTAGGATTGGTCATTGCGGCTTTAACTCCTCGTTCAACAATTGGCGGAGCAGTTTCGTTAGCCAGTTTTTCTGCTTATTTTTTCTTGAATGAGCATACTGAATGGTATACGATCATCATTTTTATTTTAGGTATTTCTTTATTGGTTTTTGAAGTGTTTATCCCTGATTTTGGAATAGCTGGCATTTTTGGTGTTTTATTGATCCTCTTTGGTTTATATCAAACTGTAGGAGATCTGGTACAAGCCGTTCGCGATTTAAGTATTGCTTTTCTTTTATCCATCGGTTTAGTGATCATCTTGGCTAAAAAAGGGTATTCCTTTGATAATTTCAGTAAATTAGTATTGACGAATAATTTAACTACTACCAGAGGATATTCAAGCAATATTGATTATTCAACCTTGCTTGGAAAAACAGGCAAAACACTTACTGCTTTAAGACCCACTGGAAAAGCGGTATTTGATGAAGTTTCATTAGATGTGTTGAGTCAAAATGAACGAATCGAAGAAAACGTACTAATAGAAGTTATTAGAGTGGAAGGTTCAAAAATAGTCGTTAGGAGAGTGATAGAAGATGAATGAAACAAGTAGTTGGATTGGTTTAGCAATAATCGCTATTATCGTTTTAGTGATTATCAGTCTATTTTTAAGATTTGTACCCGTAGGTTTATGGGTCACAGCATATTTCTCAGGAGTGAAGATTGGTATTGGAACTCTAGTTGGAATGCGTTTGAGAAGAGTTATTCCTTCTCATATCGTACGTCCTTTGATCAAGGCAACAAAAGCTGGTTTGGTTATCAATATCAATGATCTAGAAGCTCATTACTTAGCAGGTGGAGACATCAATCAAGTTATTGATGCATTAATTGCCGCTGAGAGAGCAAATATCCCTCTTAAATTTGAACAAGCAGCTGCTATCGATTTAGCAGGTCGTAACGTTTTTGAAGCCGTACAAGTGAGCGTTAACCCTAAAGTTATTGAAACTCCTTTTATCGCTGCTGTTGCTAAAAACGGGATCGAAGTTCGTGTAAAAGCTAAGGTAACGGTTCGTGCAAACATTGAACGGTTAGTCGGTGGTGCGGGAGAAGACACTATTATTGCTCGTGTCGGTGAAGGGATTGTTACCACTGTTGGTAGTTCAATAAACCATAGTGCCGTATTAGAAAATCCAGACGGTATTTCTAAAGTTATTTTAAATAAAGGTTTGGACTCTGGTACTGCTTTTGAGATTCTGTCGATTGATATCGCGGATGTTGATGTTGGACGTAACATTGGTGCTCAATTACAAACTGAACAAGCACAAGCAGACAAGAATATCGCCCAAGCTAAAGCAGAAGAAAGACGTTCAATGGCGATCGCAGAAGAACAAGAAATGCAAGCTGAGACTCAACGAATGCGTGCTCGCGTTGTAGAAGCAGAGTCTCAAGTTCCACTAGCTCTAGCAGATGCACTGAAATCTGGAAATCTTGGTGCTATGGATTATTACAACCTGAAAAATATCAATGCAGATACAGATATGAGAAGTTCAATTTCAGAAAGTTCTAAGAGAGAAAGTGATGAATAATGGACGCTTTATTTTTCATTATTATGCTGGGTCTGTTGGCATATAGCGGTGTTTTCATTTTTATCTTTTTCATTCGTGCATTCTTGCCTAAGAGTTCAGGTCAAAAAAGAAATCCTTACTCTTCTCCAAAAGTGAATACGAGCAATAGAAATCAGCAACGAGCTGATCGAAGAACCGTTGCTCCAAGAAATACGAGCAGATCTGTAACAGCTTCCAGCACTAATAGAGCTTCTGGTAAAACTCAGAGCTGGAGAGAGTTGGCGGCTGAATTTAAAGACGCGATGAATGAGCTGGAAAACACTGACACTAAACAAAAAGGCACTCAAAAACGAAACGCTCCATCCAAAAATGCTGCCTCTTCCAAAAGAAACACTGCTCAACGCAGTTACGAAGGCGGCAGCAGTTCTGAAGGTCGTTTCGGTTACGAAGGTGTTGGAAGCACCGAAGGCCGAATTGGCTATGAAGGTTCTCGCAGTTTAGAAGGAACGGCAAGTTATGAAGGCACTGAGTTCCATACTCAAGGTCATTCGATGAAAAAGACTCCTGTTGCATCAAAAAAACCTTCTAGAGATGCATACTCTGATAAACAGCCGGCTTTAAAAACCAATTTACAAAGAAACATTGTTCAAGCTGTGATTTATAAAGAAATACTTGATCAACCTAGAAGCAAACGTCCCTTTAGATAATAGCAGTTTTGTAAGATTGTATCCAACAAAAAATCAGGTCCGGAATCCCGGACCTGATTTTTTTGTTTTATTTAATAGATTTAAGCATAATAACGTTTCATCAGCTTTTTCATCAAAGGAATCAATATAGGCGCTAATATTAGATAAAATCCGCTATTGCCAAGTGCATGCAGTGTGTCAAAAGGGAATCCCGACAAATAATATGCCCAAAAATTTTGAATACCGAAAAAAGGCGCTTGTACAGCAGAAATGATAAATCCATAAATGTAGCCAGTTAAACCGGCATAGACAACCATCCAAAAAAACGGCAACCGCTCAAGTGATACGTAACGATTGATTAATCCTGTCAGAATGATGATGATTGAAAAAGAAGTTATTTGAGCAAGAGTCCATACTCCTAACCCTAAATTGATATTGGAAATCACTACGCTTAATAAAGAAACAATAAAACCGTCTTTCATTCCTAATAACATCGTGACCAATAATAAAATAACTGTTACAGGTTGGACATTCGGTAAAAATTGAAATACCAGCCGACTGACATAACACAATGTTGTGAGCATTCCCAGTAAAGCTATATGATGGACTCGCCGGATTCTAAAAGACTGATTAGTAGGCATTTAATGACCACTTCACTTCATCACCCTCTTCAAGAATATAGTCGTTTGCTCCAACAGTTGGCTGTTCATCGTTAACTGTGTATAACCAATACTTACTTTCTTTTTCAATTTGTTCATGTCCTTCGATGGAACTGACCAGACCTCCCTCTTCCACTACCTCATAGTTCTCTTTTAACGCCTCCAACACTGATTGTCCTTCTTGAACTTCAACGTCTTTAGCTAAGTCTGTGAATCCCTGTCCGTCTTCTTCAAATGAAAAAGAAACGGATATCATTGCCTCAATCGCGCTGGACTCCGTAGAGATAGTAGATGTTGAGTCTGCTTCTTGGCTGCTGCTCCCGCAGGCCGTTACTAAAAGAGCTGACGACACTAAAAGAATTAATTTGATTGAATGGACCATTTCTATTCCTCCTGATAATAAATTTTTGATTTGTTACATATAAAAAAGCTCTAAGATAGCACGATGAAAACAGCCTATTAGAACTCAAAAGAATAAAAGAGCACTTTGCCTCGAAGCCTCTTCTTTATAGGAATTATTGAAAAAAAGACCTGACTTAAAGCGATAAGCTTCTTACAGTGGCGGGACCGTGCTGGATTTACACCAACTTCCATTTTTCAATCGTCATATTTAGTTCTAGGTAAGGCTTCTTTTTTCAAATCTGTATGAAAAACGACTCCTCCACGTTCGTAAAAAGGTTCCTCTACTCCGTGTCTGTAGTTAATAACTCTAGCCAGTGCAAAGAAATAATCTGATAAACGATTGATAAAAACAGCTACTACAGGATTCACTTTTGTTTCTTTGCTCAATGCGACGACCACTCTCTCAGCCCTTCTCGTCACTGTTCGAGCTATATGTAACAATCCAGCAACAGAATCTCCACCAGGAATAATAAACTTTTCGATCGCAGGCGCTTCTTCTGCATATTGATCAATTCTCTCTTCGATCCAATCTAATAAGTCTTTTTGTACTTTATACTCCTTCAACCCTTGAGGTGTAGACAAATCAGTCCCGCAGTCAAATAAATCATGCTGTAATTTGATGAGTTCATTTTTGATCATTACATCTTCCTCACTGACTTGACTAACAATATAGCCTACTATTGAATTCAATTCATCAATGGTTCCGTAGCTTTCCACTATTGTCGAGTCTTTTGAGACCGTTCGCCCGCCAATGAGATTCGTGTTCCCGAAATCGCCTCTTTTGGTATACAATTGCATGTCGATTTCCATCCCCTTCTCAGTTTTACTGAGGTGCTATTTCAACTATAATGCATCCGTAAAAAATTGTAAATTAGATTTTGTTAAAAAAATCACAAAATATTTATTGTTTTCTAATTTCATTAAGCGACTCTGGTTTGCTTAAGCATTTTGATTTTTAATTACTTTTTATAAAATTTCTTCCTTTAAGATAGTAATTTTCCTTGTTAAATGGAAACCTATAATGGTATGATAATTTCTGTAAAACATTAACTGATGAAAGAGGTCGTTTTATTGAAAACAGTAGCCTTAGTAGGTAGTTTAAGAAAAGATTCATACAACTTAAAATTAGTAAACCATCTAGCAACAACTTACCCAGAATTAGGTATTGAAGTTGCAGAAATCGGCAATTTGCCATTCTTTAATGAAGAAATCGAAGCAAATCCTGGTCAAGAAGTGCGTGATTTCCAAGCTTTAGTAAAAGATGCTGATGCAGTAGTTATCGCTACTCCAGAATACAACGCTTCTATTCCAGCCGTATTAAAAAATGCTTTAGACTGGGTTTCTCGCTCAGGCAGAGAAATGGAAGGCAAAAAAGTTTTGATTATGGGCGCTTCAATGGGTGCTTTAGGAACAGTTAAGGCCCAAATCCATCTACGCGATATTTTAGATACGCTAGGTGTTGCTGCTTACGTTATGCCTTCAGCTGGTGGTAATGATGTATTTGTTGGTTCTGTACATGAGAAATTTGATGAAAATGGTACATTGACAGATGAATTGACGGTTAAATTTATCGACGCTATAGTGGGTCGTTTCAAAAATTTCATCAAAATCGATATCAATTTATAACCATTCACTTATATAAAAAAAGGAAAGGGACATTTCTTGTCCCCTTCCTTTTTTGTTTATTAATGAGGTATATTTGCTCCTATTAATCAAGTGAGTATTTTTGTTCATCCCAATTGATTAATAACTGCACTCTATTAATCAATTGACGTTCTATTCTATCTTCAATCGATTAATAGATACCCTCTATTAGTCAATTGAGTATTCCGATTAATGTCACTTGACTAATAGCCGACAAACTAAAAAATGAGACTGACAAAAGTTACTGTCAGTCTCTTTCTGCAATTAGATTTAGTTGAATAATCCTGTGATAGCTTCCCAGATTTGCTTGAAGAAATTACCGACTTTGTCAAAGAAACCGCTAGATTCTGCGTTATCGATGAAGTCGCCGAATTTCGATTGGACAACTTTGGATAAATTGTTCAATTGCTCTTTTACAGCTTCGGAATCGATAGCTGCTGTTTGTTGGTAATTTTCAAACAAACTCATCAAACGATCAATCTGTTCTTGAGTCACAACATTTTCTAAGTTGTTATTTGCTAAAGCTTCATTGATGATTCGTTCAATATCTTCTTTAGTTGCCAACTCTCCTTGCTGTTCTTTCAATTCAGCTAAAGATTGTTTGATTTCAATAATGGCTTGGTCTAATTTAGCAGGATCAAATTCCCCATTATCTGCATTTTCCTGAGCGATATCATTGGTTGTCTCCAGCTCGTCTTGAGCTACTTCCATTCGGTCTTGATCCAAATCTTCCCCGTTTACGTCAAAAGCTTTATAAATACCTGTCAAGGCACTCTCACCTGTTGCTGGACGGATGCTGGCTACTTCAATCGTAGCATCTGCAACACCAGCCGTGATGGCAGCATTAGCGTATTGTTCTTGAGTAATCTGCGTGATGTTTTCTGGCGTTTTGATATCCACGACAACTCCATGACCATCATCTTCTTTTTCTACTAATACAGATGAAATCAAGCTGGATGTATTTCCAGATCCGGTTCCTAAGTATTTTACGAGTTCGTCCCCGGTAACATTTACACTGACGACATTATCGGGATTTTCGATCCCAATGAGTTCCTCAGTTTCATCTACTTCTGAATCGGATAATCCGCCACCATAAACAAATGTGGGTTTACCCCATTTTTCATTGACGACAGTTGTGTCTATTCCATCTTCAGCTGCATTTGCAGTAAGCGGACTAGTGATGAAGCCACCCACCAATCCTGTGATCAATAGTGTTTTTATTCCAAATTTTCTAAAACGGTATGTCATATGTCTTACCTCCTTAACATAGTTTACTCAACTCTGGATGTTTTTTCTTCCAACTTTAGTCCGATTATTTCGTTTTTGTGTAAAATACCTTTGGAACCGGAGAAGTAAAGCGCACCACTTCGCCTGTAGTGGGGTGTTCAAAAGCGATCGTAGTAGCGTGCAAGCCCAAACGCTTCATGTAATTGACTGTTGATCCGTATTTTTTATCCCCTACTACTGGATGCCCGATGTCTGCCATATGCACACGAATCTGATTTTTTCTACCGGTTTCTAATTGGACTTCCAGCAAGCTGGTAATTCCATTTGAACGTAATTTTTTATAATGACTGACAGCATGCTGTCCTCCATTATCTCTGGGACTTGAATGAACTTTGAAAGATTTAGCATTCTCCGTCAACCATGACTCTATTGTTCCGGCCTCATCTTTGACGTCTCCTTCGACTAAAGCAGTGTAAATTCTTTCTTTCACTATATTTTTCCAATTTTGCTGCATTTTTTGTTTAACTGCATCACTTTTGGCAAACAGCATCACACCTGAAGTATCTCTATCCAAACGATGCACCACGAAAATACGGTTGTTAGGATTTTCTTGTTTTGCGTAAATATTGAGTTGTCTATGAGCCGTCATTTCTTTCTGATGACCTGCAGCTATTGATAAAATACCAGCCTCTTTATCTACAACAATAATGTCTTCATCTTCATGCAGAATAGAGATTCCTATCAGTTCACTTTGCTTTTGGGCAGCTTTATTATCTTCTATTTTCACTACTTGACCGGCAGTCAAAGTATAATTGAATTGTTTTACAACTTTCCCGTCTACAGTTATTTGTCCTCTGCTCAATATTGATTTGATAGAGTTTCGGCTACTTTTCACTTTTTGATTCAGCAGAAAATCTAATAATTCTGTCTCTTCTTTTACGACCAAATGTATATTACTTTCTTTTTTCTTTGCTGTCTTCTTAATAGGCTTTTTCATTTTAAATTCCTCGCTCTCATCATTTATTATACACTATTCCATCATATAACGAGGCATCAAAAAAGAGAAAAGAGTTTCAGCTCTTTTCCCTTTCTTATTTATTTGTTCATCCGCCCATTACAGCCTCTCTGAACGGATAATAGAAATGATCAACCATAGTCCTAAAAAACCGGCGCCAAGGAAAAATATAATACCCAACCATGAGGTGCTTGTTCTTTCTGCAGCAAAAATAATCAATGCCGAAGACAGTATCAATGCAGAAACAATCAAAGCAAAAACAACACGATTGACCATTTTATTTAGTCCAGTCCATTTATCATCCATATTCACTAGATCCAATTTGATTTTCGTTCGCCCGTTATTCAAATTTTCAAAGAGTTTAGAGACCTGCATAGGCAACTCTACCATACCTTTTGCAAATTTAACAGAATTCAGCAGCAATTTTTCACTGCTGATAGGCTCGAACAGTTTAAAGTTATCACTCTCAGATAAATAGCCTTTTGCTACTTGCACAACATTTAAATCAGGAGCCAGATCAGTAATCAAACCTTCTAGCATCGTTAGCGCTCGAACTAGAACGGTATATTCGCTTGGCATAGAAATGCTGTGTTTACGAGTGACATCCAAAACATCCGCAATCAACGTTCCAAATTGGATAGAACTGAAATTTGCGGTTAAATAGGTTTCTACCAAGTAATTCAAATCTTCGTAAAAACGTGCTCGATCAATTCGCTTCTTTTGCACGCCAATTTTTAACAACGTATTCATCAGCTGATTTAAATCTTGCATGACGATTGCTTTTAACAATTGGTTCAAGTGGTCTCGATTCTCGCTGGATAATTGCCCCATAATACCAAAATCAATAAAATAGATTTTCCCCTCTTTAATGATTAAATTCCCTGGATGAGGATCGCCATGGAAAAACCCGTCTTTAAAAACCTGAGATAAAAAAGCCAGCATCAGTTTTTCTCCAATATCTTCTCGGATATATCCGGCTTCATTCAGTGCTTCAATATCTAAAATCTTATACCCTTCAATGTATTCTTCTACAATGATTCGTTTAGAATTGAAGGATAGGAAAACTTTTGGCACATCCACACACGCTATCTCTTTGTTTAATTCGCCAAAACGTAGTATCGCATTGGCTTCATTTCGGAAGTCTAATTCTCTTTTCGATGTTTGGCGAATCTCTTCAAAGGCTTCTTTGGGACTGACTAAAAAATCTTTAAAAATATTCGGTGCACGATCTACAATTCGAATAAACAAATCGATATCTTGTAAGAGAGTAGTTTCCATATTAGGACGTTGTACTTTAAGAATGACCTCTTCTCCTGTAAATAATTTACCGCGATGTACTTGGGATACAGAAGCACTAGCCAAAGGTTTTTCGTCAATTTTTTCAAAAACATCTTCTATTTTCTGTCCAAATTCTTTTACAAAAATCGATTTTGCTTCTTCAAATGGGAAAGAAGGTGCTTCGTCTTGCAGCTTAGATAATTCTGTAATGTATTCAATGGGTAAGATATCTCTTCGTGTAGAAAGAATCTGCCCTATTTTGATGAATCCAGGTCCTAATTCTTCAAAAGCTTGCCGCAATTTTTTAGGATCCTGTTCTTTTTTTTGTGAGCGGACACGTGTGTTGTAAATATGACCAAATCCATATTTTGCCAAAACTCTCACGATTTCACGTAATCTTTCTCCACTTGAAGGCACAAAATCACCCCTACTCGTTATTTTCTACCATCTCATCGATTTGCGCGTTTAAAGCTGCAATTTTCAACTCTAATTCTTCAATATCTTTGCGTTGGGCCACGTTCATTTGAAGCAAAATAGCTTGTACTTCATCCTTATCGACCTTATCATCTTTTTGTTTTCCCTTACGCATCAATTCTTCGCTTAATTTTTTCCCTTGTTCTACAGTAATTTGACCTCTTGAAGCTAATTTTTCAACCATCTCTTCGACTTTATCATACGTCATTGAAACTCCACCGATACTTGCTAAGATCAATTTTTTCAAGTCATTCATTGTTATTTCCTCCTTTTAATTTTTGAGGTAGCCATTAGAAAATTCAGGATAAGGATTTGTTGAGTATATTATAACGAGAAATGTACTTAAGTAAAAAAAATACACTTTATTTAAACTATTTTTTAGTTTCAATGGACGTTTTTCTAATAAATTTTTCAAGCTAAATGTTAGAACTATGAGAATGAGCAAATATAAAAAGTCAAATTTCTTGCTTTTTTTTAATAAAAGGGATATGATAATGACTGAAATCGCTTTATCCCTAATTGCTACATAAGTAAAGGAGAGATAAATATGATTAATCTTTATATTACCCCCAGTTGTACATCCTGCAGAAAAGCAAAGGCATGGTTAGACGAACACCACTTGCCGTATGTTGAAAAAAACATTATTGCTACCCCCCTATCTATTGATGAGCTGAAAAGTATTCTTCGTTTGACAGAAGAAGGAACTGAAGAAATTATTTCTTACCGTTCTCATGCTTATCAAAATCTCACCGTCGATATTGAAGAATTGTCCCTGGAAAAGTTGCTGGATTTGATACATAAGAATCCTGAGCTCATTAGAAGACCTATTCTTACGGATGAACGAAGAATCCAAGTAGGTTACAATGCGGATGAAATTCGCTGCTTCTTACCAAGAGACGTTCGTAAGCTAGAATTCCAGCGTATCCAAGACGAACTCGCTTTAGAAGCTAACTGAATAGCAAAAATAAGCTGAGATCTCCATTCCCAGCTCTTTTTGTTTTCATTTTTATTAAAAAAACTAGTTTTTACACCTTCTTACTCCTCAGATGTTACAAACAAGTCTTTTAAAATAACTCCATCTATTTCGTGAATGAATTCATATCCCATTGCATATAATAAAGTCGGTGCTTCATCTACTAATCGAGCAAAAGCAATCTGCGCTTGTTGATTGATGCCAGGACCTGAAATAAACATCATTGTGTCATAATTTTCTTTCGTTGGGGAAAAACCATGTGTTGCTTTATGGTAATCAGTACCTGCTGTCTTCTCATACAAAGGACCTTCATTATCAGAAAAGTAATATCCTCGTTTGGCTTCAACTAAAAAGCTGCACGTACTGTCGGCGCCTAATTCCATTGCTTGCTGCTGCGTATAGATAAATTCGATTCCTTCAGCCAGTTTCCCAAGTTCTTCCGCTACCAATTGCAAGTTCATATTGGGTTTAGTATAAATATAAGTTGCTCCGTCTGCACTTTTTGCAATAACTTTCCATTTCTTCACTTGTCCTCTTTGGTTCTTCTTCAACCACCCCAATGTTTCAAAATAATTGTTCAAATGAATCACAGTATGCGTGTCGATTTGATAGTGGTCTCCTAAAACTGCAATCACTGTTTCTTCAAAAATCCCTTTTTGTTTCATAGCTTCAATGATTTGACCTAAGTGGCGATCCATATTGCGAATAGCTTCTTTTGCTTGTGGCGAATGGACTCCATATTTGTGTCTCATACTATCTAGTTCCACATAATGGATAGCCAATAAATCAGGGTTTTTAGTCTCTATCGTATCCAGTATACCGGCTGTCAAAAATTCATCCAGTTCAGGTTGTTGGATTCCCTTTCTTAGATGTCCATATTTTCGATTGAGATCCATAATAAACTTGGGACTAGAAGAGTATAACGACACCATAACTTGGTTTTGCCACTGGCGATTAGGGAAGATTTCTGCAAAATTGTAATCGATCGCCTGACTCCGACCAGTTACTGGCCACAGAAAACTAGCTGTTTTGTATCCTTTTTCATGGGCTGCATCAAATAGTGAAGGAACTTTGATATCTTTCGCGTACCAATGCCAGTCAGGAGAAACTCTTTTTGGTTGAAGATATGTATTGTTCAGGATTCCATGGTTAATTGGATACATTCCAGTCACCACAGATGTATGAGCCATATAAGTCAATGAAGGATAAACGGTCTCGACTTTTTCTATTACTGCACTTCTATTCAATAAATAGTTGAAATTCGGGAGTGTTTTGGCATAAGCCAAATCTTGCGAACCGAATGCATCCAATGAGATCATATATAAGCGTTGTTTGTCCAATTCAATTCTCCTTTTGTAGTGTTCAATTGCTTTTATTATGCCATAAGTCTTATGGTATTAGAAAGAAGTTCTTTTTCAACGACGTTAACATAAAATTGCATTAAACATGTAACCTGACTACTTTTAAGTCGAAGCATCGAGAATGGGTAACTGGCCCAGAGCTGGGGATAAAAATGAAGAAAAGTGTACTTAAAACTTCTTTAATAATTCTTCTCTTTTCATTTGGTTGTGAAAAATCTTTAAGTAGTGAAGCAGTTATAAGTGATGTAAAAGAAAACGGTTCTTTGGTCAAAACCTACCACGCGTTGATCGATCTTTCCATTTCTGTAACTAATCATGAATCAGGTGAAGTCATACAAGAAAGCACGAGCAAATCAGATATTGTCATCAACGAACAGAATCTTAATCTTATGGCACTATAAATGAGCCTGCAGCCGGTGAAACATTAACACAACAATATTATTCAGTTGACGACAAAGCTTACATGAATCTCAAGGATCAAGGAAGGATCGATATGTCGAGCCAACAAGATGAACTTTTCCAAAGTACGGGCACGACTTATCCTCATATTGTTCCTATTGTTGAATCGATCAGTAAGATTGGGGAACTGACTGAAAATGAAGAAGTCTTTACCTACACTTTTCAAGGGAAAAATACCGATTTATATGCTTCCTTCGAATCTCCCTGCTCTTTAAATTTTGGTCTTCTTTCCCCTGATGAAGTTAACCAAAATACTAAAATATCCATAGACAAAGAGACTCTTATCATCAAAGAGGTCTTTAATGAGCTTTCTGGTATCCAAGACGGTCATGAACTCGTCATGAAAGTCCATTAAACTTATCAAGACATGAATGAAATGAACAATATTACTGTACCTCAAGAAATGATCGACGATGCGTTAAATAATTAAAAAGAAGAAGCTGGGAAAATTCCAGCTTCTTCTTTTTAGTTATTTCTGTTGTTTGAAAACAACACATGATCTATATATGAACGTTGAAGCAGATCGGTTGTTACATATAAAGGCAGGAACGAATAAATTTCTTCATTTTGTACCAGCACTGGAGTGGTTTGAAAATAAAGATTGAATGTTGCTCTTGATGCCATTTGATTATTGCGAAAACTAGTGATCGACAATATAGGGATTTCTTTTAAAATCAATAGATTCATGATTTTATCTACTTCTATAATATCCCCGCTGAGCGAGACGAAAATCACTAAGTCCTTTGAGGTCATAGAAGTAGTGCTGGCCATTTCTAATTCTTTCAATGCTGACAACACTATCGGAAACTTGCCGACTGGAACCATACTTCTTCTAAAATTCGATAGCACATCCCTTTGCCCCCAACCCGTTCCATAGCAAAAAATACGGTCAGCTTGATGCAAAGCTTCTACAATAGGATTAATATCCGTTTGGCTGTAAAGTTTTTTAGTTGTTTCAATATCTTTTTGTTGCAGATCCACAAATTTGACCGTATTCAAATCTTGAGCTTCTTTCGCTTTTTCATGTCTCAAGCTGTATTTGAATTCACTATAACCTGAGAAGCCCAACTTTTTAGTCAGTCTCAAGATCGTTGACTTAGAGGTCAAGGTCAATTTGGCTAATTCTGTGATCGTCATTTGATGGACTGCCTGTTTATGATTCACGATAAAAGATAAAATATGTAAATCGTTTTCATTTAGTTCGTGGTAATGGTCATTGATCAAGGCTTCTAACTCCAATAACAAAAACACCTCCGTTAATACTAAGACTGTTTGTTCACTTAAACTAGTCTTAGTATAACACAGAGGTATTAGGAGTTGGGTTAACTTGCAGTCAAATTAATTAAATTAATTCTGGCCAGTATTCTTTATTGGCTTCAATCAAGTCATCCAATATTTGTTTCGCAATTCTAGCATTTGGCACGATTCTTGACAATGTCAATGCTTGCCATAGTTTTTGGTATGAGCCTTCCGCCCAAGCTTCAACGACTAATTTTTCGACTCCAACTTGTTGTTCCATCAGACCTTTTTGGAAACGAGGAATCTCACCCATCGTCAACGGTTCTGGTCCTTGTGACCCTACAATACAAGGAATCTCTACCATAGCTGTCGGGTCGAAGTTTACGATAGATCCATTATTCGGAACGATCAACAACATTCTTTCTCTTGTGTTGTAGGCGATCGCACGAGCTAAGTCGACGATATAAGAAGCATGGTCATCTGTCACTAATTTTGCGTCTTTAGCTGATTTTATGTTTGCGATACGGTTGCACTCAGAAAAGACTTTTTTCTCGCGGTTTTCCATGACTTCATTAGCCCGTGTATGCTCAGGATTTGAGTGTTCTACTTCGTCTTGTGGGTAGAAATAGTATTTCAAATAAGTATTCGGCAATACTTTTGGATCCAATGCATAAACTTCTTTAGCTTTTCCAAACGTATGCATCCAACTTGGTTCTATTTCTTCTTCTGGACGACCGTTTAGTTCACCGGGTGTAACGTATCCATGATCTGCTACGTGCTCTTTTATTTTCGGCATCAAGTCATTTCCATCTTTATCCCGAATGTCTGTCCACCAGCCAAAGTGGTTCAATCCATAGTAGCGAATCGTCATATCTTTACGAGACTCTAACCCTAAAATCTCTGCCATTCTTGCTTCGATTCCTACAGGCATATCACATATGTTAATAATTTTGCTGTTCGGGCGTAATTTGCGTGTTGCTTCGGCTACGATAGCTGCTGGATTAGAATAATTCAGCATCCAAGCATCTGGGGAGTATTTTTCCATATAATCCACCAATTCCAGAACTCCGCCGATAGAACGCATTCCGTATGCTATTCCTCCCGGACCACACGTTTCTTGACCAACGACTCCGTATTTCAACGGTATTTTCTCATCTTTTTCACGCATCGCATATTTTCCTACTCGAATGTGAGCCATCACAAAGTCAATATCTGTAAAAGCTTCCTCTGGATCAGTCGTAGCAACGAATTTGATTTGAGGTGCTCTTTCTTTCAGAATGATTTCCGTAGCATCCGCGATTTGTTTTTGACGATTAAAATCATTGTCATAGAATTTGATTTGACGAATCGGAAACTTATCTAAGTTTTCTAATAACATCATAATAATCCCTGGAGTAAACGTACTTCCGCCACCTGCAACAACGATTGATTGTTCTTTCAAAGTCATAAATAAAATCTCCTTCTTTTACTATATTTTTTTGTATTCCACAATTTTATGTCAGGTTTGTACCTTGATTAACATTCAGATCATTATCTGTTTCTGAGTTGCCTTGGTTAACCATGTCTTCAAACTTTTCTCTGACTTGAGGAACATCCAAACCTACAATGACTTGCAAAGCATTGCCCTTTCTCACTAAACCATGTGCTCCATTTTGTTTGAAGAAACCATCTTCTTTGACTAGAGAGTCATCGTGCACGCTGACTCTTAAACGAGTCGCACAATTATTGATACGGCTGATATTTTCAAAACCGCCTAAACCTTCAAGGAATGATGCTGCTCTTAAAGAGTAAGGATCATCTGATTGAGAAGCGGTAACTGTTGCCCCATTTTTTTCTTGTGCTTTCTTCTCTTTATAATCCGCTTTGCGATACATTTTTACATCTTCTGCATCTTCACGGCCAGGTGTTTTGATGTCCCATTTTAAAATGGCAAATCGGAAAACCAAGAAGTAAATACCGCTAAAGACTAATCCAGTACCAAATAAAATCAAGACAGCATCTAAGTGAGTTGCTGACATCGGTACAATAAATTGAGAGATAACCGCTAGTAATCCACTACCTACATCCCCTGCTACTCCTAATAAGTAAACAGTTGTGCCTAATGTCGCTGCGATAACAGCATGAGCGGCAAACAATTGCGGAGCTAAGAATAAAAAGGTGAATTCAAAAGGTTCTGTGATCCCTGCTAAAACAGCTGTCATAGCAGTAGGTACAACTAAAGCAATTGTTTGTTTTCTCTTTTCTGGTTTTGCAGTTGCTACTAATGCTGCCCCAATACCAAGAGGAGCAAACAATTTAGACACGTTGTGTAATGCAAAACCGCCTTGCGGGAACAATTCTCTTAAAGAGCCTTCTGTACTTGCAAAGTAATCTAAGTTGTTCAACCAAAAAGCCGTGATTCCATTTTCCACAACAGCTGGACCATAGATAAATGGTTGGTAAATAAAATGATGCAATCCAGTTGGGATCAATATTCTTTCCAAGAATACATAGATCCAAACTCCAAATGCTCCTGAAGTCTGTAAAAATCCTTGCATAGCAGCGATAACATTTTGAACTGCCGGCCATCCCCAAGATGTCAAAAGCGCTAACGGGAACATTAAGATAAATCCGATGATGACAACTAGTGAAGACCCTTGAAAAACGCCTAACCAATCAGGAATTTTCTTTTCAAAGAATTTATTGTGGATAAAAACAACGATACCCGCAATAACGATAGCTCCTATAAGGTTAGTATCCAACGTTTTCACACCGCCGATCAGTTTAAGACCACTAACTCCCCCTACTTCTTGGCTATAGTCGACCCCAAAAGATGGGCCCCATAGTTCAAGCATTTTAGCGATAAAATTGTTCCATGTCATATAAATCAAGAATGCTTCTAAAGAAGCTCGACCACTGGCTTTTTTAGCTAGACCAAGCGGCAGTCCGATCACAAATAATAATTCCATATTATTGAAAATGGTCCATCCGCCGGTCTCAATAATGGACCAGACTTCTGACCAAAGACTGCCATCAGCAGCAAGCCCTCCCATGATCAAGTCATTTTGCATTGCAATTGCAAGAGCTAAAATAATACCGTTAAAAGCGAATAGTAATACCGGTGTAAACATGGCTCCACCGAATCGTTGCAGTTTTTCCATCATTTGCTTACATCTCCTTTACTCTCTATTAAAAAGATTTTTTAAAAGTGATTTGCTATAAGCTGTTAATTTTCTTGATGCCCTCCTTTTATGTAATCGCTTTCTTGTGTAAACTATATCATTTAGTTTTTTTATACACAACAGCGCTATACCAATTAGGGAAAACGCTTTCAATTTAAACATTTTTCTCATTTGCTGGGAATTTTCCCAACACATATCGATATTTCATTCCCTTATCTATACTGGTATAATCAAGATACCTTATCTGCCATGCAGAGAGTTGTTTTACCTATACTATGAAAATGAGGGTCACTATGATTACGTTTGATACTATCACTTCAAAAACAGAGTTGATTGAAGAAAATGAATTTTATAAGCTCTACCACAATCACGAGGCTCGGTTTATGTACGACTATAATTTTATGCGATTGAAATACCAGCCCACTTTAGAAGAGTTTATATTGATTGAAAAAATATTACTGGAGTTTCATGAAGATATGGACATGAATCATGTTAAATTTTATTGGCCGGAAGACTATGGGTTTACTGAACCTATCATCGAGTACTTATCGAAAAATGGCTATGGAATTGAGATCTTAGAATTGTACGCTATTGATCCTAAAAACTTCATTCCTACCAAAAGAAATCCTGCTGTTACTGTCGAATTCGTTACAGAAGAATCGTTAAAGAGTTTTAAGCAAATTAATCGAGTACAAGATACTGATATCAGTGAAACTTTTGCAGATCAAAAGCAAAATCTTTACGACCAAGATTTTGATGACCCTGCTATACAACAAGTGATTGCTTATCTAGATGGTATTCCTGTGGGCAGTGTTGATTTGCTTGAACAAGAAGATACCATTGAAATCGACAATTTTTTTGTGCTTGAAGAATACCAAAAACAAGGTGTAGGTACAGAAATCCAACTATTCGTCATGGAAACAGCTGGTTCCAAAACAGTCATTCTGGTCGCTGATGCAGAAGATACTCCTAAAGATATGTATCTTAAACAAAATTATACCTATCTAAGTTACCAAGTTGGCGCATTGAAAGAACTAACTGCCATCAAATAAAAATAACTAAAAAAAGCTGCAAATGATACCTTCCTAAGAAGGACCATTTGCAGCTTTTTCGACAGTATTCAATTTTCATTAAATAGGTTCCATGAATTCCACAAAACAGAGGGATCCAAACACCTGCATCCTGCAGTGTGCTTACGCACATGTGCCCTGTCTAATTTTTGGCAATCACTATGTCGCCGAAGCGAAATGATAAATCATCTGATTGCCGGTCAACTCATCGCATGTAGATTATATTAGCACGAATCCTTCTTTTACACAAGTTTTATTTTACGTTCTTGGATTTTGCAGCAAAAACTGTGTGAATAACACACCTATTCATCGTTTAAATAGAACAATGCTTTATGATGAATTTGTATTGACAACTTATTTGTAAACGTTTACGATTATCTTAAAAATAGAAAGGAGTTTTGTAGTTATGCCATCACAGTTACCGCAAGGATTTTTATGGGGAAATTCTGTTTCCAGCATGCAAACAGAAGGTGCATGGAACGAAGGAGGGAAAGGAAAATCAGTCTACGATATCAGAGAAGCCAGTGAACATACTTCTGATTGGAAAGTCGCTACAGACAGCTATCATCGTTACAAAGAAGATTTTGATTATATGAAAGAATTAGGTATGAACTGCTATCGTTTTCAAATTTCTTGGTCACGTGTATTTCCCAATGGGGATGGTGAACTTAATGAAGAAGGTCTAGCCTTTTACGACCGCTTTATCGATGATTTATTAGAACGCGGAATCGAACCGATGATTTGTTTATATCATTTTGATATGCCTTTGCATCTTGCTGAAGAAAACCGGGGGTTTTTATCTCGTTATGTAGTAGACGCTTTTGTTCGTTATGGAAAACTCATTGTAGATCGCTATAAAGACAAAGTAAAATATTGGATCACTTTTAATGAACAAAACATTTTTGCTATGCCTCATGGTTTTCAAATAGGTGGGCTGTTAGGTGGTGACGGAACTGAAAAGGAATTGTATCAACTTCAGCACAACACCTTGATTGCTCATTCAGAGATCGCCAATTATCTCCACAAAACGGCACCAAATTGCGAAATCGGCGGTATGGTGGCCTACAATAAAGTCTACCCTGCAACTTCCAAACCAGAAGATAACCTGGCTGCTCAACTCGTAGATGACTTTACCAACCAATTCCATTTAGATGTTTTTACAAACGGAAAGTATCCTGCTTTCATGTTAGCTTATTTAGCAAAAAATGATTTGATGCCTGAATTCGAAGAAGGTGATGAAGAAACATTAGCAGAAATGAAAAGCGATTGGCTGTCACTCAGCTATTATGCAAGTTCTACCATCAGCGCTGATAAGATCACCAAAGATACACCGATTTATCAATACCGAGAAATTGGCGGTCAGCCGAATCCCAATCTGGAAGCTACTGAATGGGGATGGCAAATCGATCCTATAGGATTCAGAAGTATTCTTAGAGACATGTACAATCGATACAAATTACCCGTCTTCCCTATCGAAAATGGTATCGGAGTAATTGAAGAATTGCCGGAAGATGAACTGATCCAAGATGATTATCGAATCGACTACCACCGCGATCACTTGCAAGCTATGAAAGATGCTATGTTCTTGGATGGTGTTGATTGTATCGGCTACCTTGGTTGGGGATTGATCGATATTTTAAGTTCTCAAGGCGATATGCGAAAACGTTACGGGGTCGTTTACGTTAATCGTGAAAACCACGATTTAAAAGATATGCGCAGAATTCCTAAAAAAAGCTTTGCCTGGTTCAAAAAAGTTATTGAAAGCAATGGTGAAAACTTAGATTGATTTTTAGGAGGCTATTACAATGAATGATTCATCTGAAAAAATGTCTTTTTTAGATAGATTCGCAATGTTTGCTGCTAAATTAGGAAATCAACTTCATCTTCGTTCTTTGCGTGATGCTTTTGCTGTATTGATGCCGCTGTTCATTTTAGCTGGGGTCGCCGTACTCGTAAACAACGTTGTATTTCCATGGTTTTTTGAAGGAGATATACTTGTTGTTGCTCAAACTTGGGGAAATACGATAACGAATGGGACGTTGAATATCGCAGGTTTATTGATTGCTCCGATGATTGCTTATAATTTATCTAGAAACAGAGATTTTCCTAACCCTATCGCTTCTGCTGCTGTAGCTATTTCGGCATTAGTAATCATGATGCCTACTTCTGTATCTGTTGCTCCAAATGGTTCAGAGGAAATGATCGAAGTTTCTAATATTTTGACCTATGGAAACTTAGGAACAACTGGCATGTTTGCAGGAATTATCATTGGATTAATAGCTACAGAATTATTTATCGCGTTATCTGGCTTTAAACGATTGCAATTAAATTTAGGGGAGAATGTTCCTCCTCAAGTTGGAAAATCTTTCAGCACGATGATTCCTGTTATTTTAGTCCTTTCATTATTTGGTATTATCGGTCTTGTACTGACGGTACTTTTTCAAACAGATTTGATCACATTGATTTCAACCTTGATCCAAGAACCGCTAAGAGCCGTCAACACTAGTTTATTAGGTACTATTTTGATCTACAGTACAGGGAATTTCCTCTTCACTTTAGGGATCCATCAAACTGTTATCAATGGTGCATTACTAGATCCTTTTCTCTTGACCAATATGAATGAAAATATGTTGGCTTATTCTAATGGAACTGAAATTCCTCATATCATCAATAGTTCGTTTATGTCAACTTTTTCTTTAATTGGAGGTACTGGTAGCACGATTACTTTGCTGATTGCCATCTTTGCTTTAAGCAAGCAAAAACAATCCAGAGACTTAGCTAAGTTAGCTACTGCTCCAGGTCTCTTCAACATCAACGAACCCATCATCTTTGGTTATCCAATCGTTTTTAACCTGCCGATGATGATTCCATTTGTTTTGGTTCCTGCTGTCAGCATTGTCGTTGCCTACTTTGCTACCACCTTAGGATTTATGGATCGTACCGTTGTTTACACTCCATGGACCACTCCTCCATTGATCAGTGCGTACCTCGCTACGGCTGGAGATTGGAGAGCTGTTATCGTTCAAATCCTCATTATTGTAATGGGTGTCTTCATTTATATACCGTTCATGAAAATCAGTGAACGTGTTGCTCGTATCACTGCCGAAAAACAACGGGAAGAAGCCAATAAATAATCAATGAATAACCCTCACTATCAAAGTTTCGATAGTGAGGGTTATTCTTTTCGCTTTACTTTTTAGTATAGATTCGAACTCCAAAAGGTTCTAGCACCAGTTCTTCGCTGCCTTCATCAGAAGTCAATAATTCTTGATAATCTTCAAATGGAACAGTAACAGTTTTTTCTTCTTCTGTATGGTTCATAACGAAAACGTACTCTTTCTCTTCTTTGATCCGGCTTGTGATCTCAACACCTTCAGGTTGAACTCCAAATCCAGTGATTCCTTTGGATTCTAATAAGTGATCAATGAGCTCTTGAAGCATCTCTTGTTCTGGAAGAGTAGCTACATACCAAGCTTCCCCTTTTCCAAAGCTGTTTTTCGTGATAGCAGGCATCCCTTTATAGAAATCACTAGAGAAATGCGCTACTGCTTCTGCACCTTCTAGATGCAGTAAATCACATAACATTCGGCATTCGTAGGAATTTTTGTTCCATTCACCTTTAACACATTCAATGGTGTTTCTCTTTTCGGGTGCTAATGCATCCACTTCTTCGACCCAGATTCCTAATAACTTTCTCAAAGGACCTGGATAACCGCCAAGATGTACATTGTCGCTTTGATCGACGATTCCGCTCATATACGTGGTTAAGAATGTTCCGCCATTTTCTACGAACTGCTCAATTTTTTCAGCGACTCCTTCTTTGACCATGTACAATACTGGTGCTAAGACGACGTCATATTTTTCAAAGTCTGCGTCTAATGGAATCATATCAACGGCCACATTGTTTTTGTACAGCGTTTCATAATAACGTTGGATTTGATCCACATAATACAAATCGACTGTAGGTCCACTAGTATATTCTAGTGCCCAATAGTTGTCCCAATCAAATAAGATTCCTACTCTAGCTTTCGTTTCAGCACCAATTAATGTATCTCCTAATTGAGCCAGTTCTTTTCCTAACTCAGCTGTTTCGCGGAAAACACGCGTGGCTTCATGACCAACATGTTCGATTACAGCTCCATGGAACTTTTCAGTCGCTCCTTTAGAGCGGCGCATTTGGAAAAATTGAATCGTATCAGCTCCATGAGCGATCGTTTGGTAGCTTTGTGCACGCATTTTACCAGGTCGTTTTAAAGAGTTATACGGCTGCCAGTTTTGTTGGCTTGGCGTTTGTTCCATCAACATGAAGGACTGTCCGTTTTTCAACCCCCTCATCAAATCATGGTTCATAGCTGTGTGGCTTAATGGCGTATTGTGGCTTGGGTAATTATCCCATGAAACGATGTCCATTTCTTTTGCCCATTTGAAATAATCTAGTGGTTTATAAGCTCCCATTAAGTTCGTAGTGACGGGAGTTATCTCGTCATAGTGCCGTATCTCTTCTCTTTCCATCACAAAATTGGCCAATAGACTATCGGAATTAAAGCGACGGTAATCAATCGATAGACCGGCAAATGCTGCGGCTGTATCGCTGATTCCATCTCCTAAATAATTTGGTGGAATAATATCTTCCCAGTCATACAAACGATGTCCCCAGAACGTCATATTCCAAGCTTCATTAACTGTATCGATCGTTTTGTATTTGTCTTTGACCCATACTCTAAACGCTTTAGCGCAGTTGTCACAATAACATTCACCGCTGTATTCGTTTGAGATATGCCATACTTTGACATTTGGATGATCTCCATAGCGTTCAGCTAACTTGGAGACTAGTTTTTGAGCAAATAGTCTAAAGTTCGGACTATTCGGACAATGATTGTGACGGTGTCCAAAATGATGTTTTTGCCCTTCAAAATCTACTCGAGTCACATCAGGGTATTTTCTGCACATCCAAGCAGGCAAAGCTGCTGTGGATGTACCCAATACGATATCGTAATTTTCTGTTGTCAGCATCTCAATGATTTCATCTAATTCACTAAAATCATATTCATTTTCAGAAGGTTGCAAATTAGCCCATGAAAAAACGTTGATAGTAGCAGTATTGATTGATGCCTTTTTGAAGATACGCATATCTTCATCCCAGATTTCTCTAGGCCATTGTTCTGGATTGTAATCTCCGCCGTACAACATGCGGTCGAATAATTTTTTTGCCACTGATTATCCCCCTAAGAAAAGTTTATCGTTTGATTGTGATCGTTTTTTGAGTGGTTGAAACAATCGTTCCTTGTGTAGTCTCTTTGATTTCTCCACCTGATGCTTCAGAGACACTTGCTACATTGTGCAAGACGATACGGTATTCATTTAGTCCACTTGTTTGAACTTCTAATGTATCTTGGTTTCTAGTCACTGTGATGGTGGCCACTTCTTGTCCTTGAGTATCGCAAATATTTTCAAAAACAGATTTTCCGTCTTCGATTTCAAACACGTGGATCGCAACGTTTTCAGCATAGTCGTACTCTGCTTTATCGTCTGTAGAACCTTCAATCAAGATACTGTTAGGTCTTACTAATAATGGAAGCGACATGTAATCATGAACTTGATGGTACCATCTTCCGCCTTCCAATACTTCGTTAGTCAAATAGTTCGTCCAGCGACCGTTCGGCACATAAAAATCAACTTCTCCGCGGTCGTTAAAGATTGGCGCAACTAATAAGTTTTCTCCTAGCATGTACTGTCTATCTAATGTATGAGTAGCTAAGTCTTCTGGGAATTCCAGAACCATAGACCGCATCATTGGTACACCGTCAGATGACGTTTTAACGGCTTGAGATAATAAGTAAGGCATCAAGCTTAATTTTAATTTAGTAAACTTGCGCGTCACTTCTACAGCTTCTTCTCCATACAACCAAGGAACCTTGTACTCTTTACTTCCATGATAGCGGCTATGTGAAGACAATAGTCCAAACTGAGTCCAGCGTTTATACAAATCAGGGTTTGAACCTTCTTCAAATCCTGCAATATCATGACTCCAATAACCAAATCCGCTCATCCCGAAAGACAATCCTGCACGTAATGATTCTGCCATTGACGGGTAATCTGATGTGCAATCTCCGCCCCAGTGTACCGGGAATTTCTGACCACCGGCTGTAGCAGAACGGGCAAATACTACCGCTTCATTTTCACCGCGTTTTTCTTTCAATAAATCAAACACAACTTGGTTATATACTTGAGCATAGTAATTGTGCATGCGTTCTGGATCAGAACCGTCATAGTAAACAGCATCTGTTGGGATACGTTCACCAAAGTCTGTTTTGAACGAATCGACCCCCATGTCAATCAGTTCTGTTAATTTTCCGCGGTACCATTCGACAGCTTGTGGATTTGTGAAGTCAATAACCGCTAATCCGGCTTGCCATCTATCCCATTGCCATACATCTCCGTTTGGACGTTTTAAGAAGTAGCCATGTTCCATTCCTTCATCGAACATCACTGATTTTTGCGCAACATACGGATTGATCCAAACACAGATCTTCAACCCTTTTTCTTTCAATCGCTGCAGCATTTTTTTAGGTTCTGGGAACATGCGTTTATCCCAAGTAAAGTTGACCCATTCAAATTCTTCCATCCATAAACAGTCAAAATGGAAAACTTCTAGAGGGATGTCTCTTTCAATCATTCCATCCACAAAGCTGTTTACTGTTTCTTCATCATAATCTGTTAAGAAAGAAGTGCTCAACCATAATCCAAATGACCATGCTGGAGGCATTGCCGGTTTTCCAGTTAAATCAGTGTAATTAGTCAATACATCTTTCATTGTATCTCCAGCAATGATGAAATATTCCATTGTTTCTCCTGGAACACTGAATTGTACACGCGATACTTTTTCACTTGCCACTTCATAACTCACTTTTTGCGGTGAATTGACAAATACACCATAGCCGCGGTTGCTCATATAAAACGGAATATTTTTATATGCTTGTTCTGTTCCCGTTCCGCCATCAGCATTCCACATGTCAACTGTTTGTCCATTTTTTACAAAAGATGTAAAACGCTCACCTAGACCGTAGATCAATTCTCCAACGTTTAAAGATAATTGTTCACTGATATACGCTGTGTTTTCGTCTTTATTCGTGATATATGCTTGGCTTCTAGGCTCGCTTGTCGTCAATACTTTACCGTCTTTTTTGAAAGTGATTTTGTAAGGATCTTCGTGAGAAACAATCGCTTCCAGATTCCCGCTGATCAAGCTGCTTGACCCATCAGCACTTTCAATCGAAACTGCTGGGTTGTTCGGATACAGTTCAAAATTCGGTCCGTGATTTATTTGACCTTTATGATGATACAATTTCACGCCAATAATGTTTTCTCTTGGAGAAGATAATTCTACCGTCAACATTCCGCCGTCTAATGTTGCCCCTTTGTCTCCAATGTAACGGAATGGAGCGTATAGGGTTAACTTGTTTTCTGATGCTCTTGTTGTATAAACATGAGCCGGATAATTTACTTCAAAGCCTTCTTTTACTAACCATCCACCATCTAAAAATTTCATTTCTGCACCTCGCTGTAGTTTTCAGTTAAATTTTTTCCATTTGTTTGAATCAAATCTTTGTACCAGTAAAAGCTCTTTTTCGGGATACGTTCCAATTCTTTTTCGTCTTCATTGTCTCGATCGACATATACAAACCCATACCGTTTCTTGTAGCCGTTCAACCAGCTTAATAAGTCTGTAAAGGACCATGCACAATACCCGATTATCGGGACTCCATCTGTTATGGCTTTTTGCATTTCAAGGATGTGTTCCTTTAAGTAATCGATCCGGTAATCGTCTTCGATCGTTCTTTCTTCTGTCAACTCATCTATAGCACCCAAGCCGTTTTCTGTAATAAATATCGGCAAGTCATAGCGAGCGTAGACTTTACGAAGAGCAACTCTGAATCCGACGGGATCAATTTCCCATCCCCAATCGGTCTTTTTCAAATAAGGATTGCTGACGGACTGGAACATTGGGATTTCAGGGCTTTTTGACTGTTCTTCTTTTGGCTGCATCAAGTAAGGATCTGTTGCAGAAAAAGATTTATTTTCAGTATGTGCTGCATTTTCTTTGTTATCGATCATATTTTCTCTGGCTGTTCCCCCATGGTAATAGTTGATGCCTAGGAAATCTGGTTTAGCTGATTGCAACAATGCTTCATCTTCAGGAAGAACAGTTGGAGCAACACCTAATTTTTCCAGTTGTTTAAAGGTGAATACTGGGTACTTGCCTTTACAATAAACGTCCAACCACCAGCTGTTGTTGAAGTCATCGCCATTTTCAGCAGCTAAAACATCTGCTGGATTCGCTGTTAAAGGATACATCGGCCCATATCCAAAACTTGGCCCGATCAGACCATTTGGAACCCGTTCTTTAAACGACCGAATAGCTTCTGCATTAGCTAAATTAATAACATGGTTGGCTTCGAACATTCTTTTCACGTCTGATGTGTTTGGCGGATGACTCTCCCAACGATACCCCATCGCAGTAAAGACATTTTGTTCGTTGAATGTCACCCAATATTTAACCTTTTCTCCAAATCGGTCATACAATACTTCACAGTATTTTTTAAAGAACCCGACCAATTTTCTGGATTCCCAACCGCCATATTTTTCTTGCAGCGCTAAAGGTAAGTCCCAATGGTATAGGGTCAATACAGGCTCAATATTGTGGTGAATCAACTCATCGATCAAATCTGCATAAAACTGTATCCCTGCTTCATTCACTTCCCCTTCTCCATCTGGAATGATTCTGGACCAAGCTACAGAAAATCGGTAAGCTTTCATTCCTATATCTGCCATCAATTGCACATCTTCTTTATAACGATGATAATGATCTACAGCTACGTCTCCGTTTGTTCCTTGAACGGTTTTATTGGGGATCTTAGAAAATTCATCCCATATCGAAGGTCCTTTTCCGTCTTCAGCATATGCTCCTTCAATTTGGTAAGCTGCTGAAGCTGCTCCCCATAAAAATTGCTTTGGAAATTCGTCTAATTGTTGGTGATGCATAATTTACCCCTTTCTTAGTTTTTTATCGTTTCTGGTTCTTGTAAGAGACAATACAACGCTCCAAGTAAACCAGCATTGTTTTTATGTGCACAAATCTCTATCGGAACTCCAAAATCTTGCCAATGGATATTTTGCTGTACTGCATCCATGATCATTGGAAGCAGCAGAGGATCAGCGCTTATGCCTCCTCCAATTAAAATTTTTTCAGGGTTCATAAAGGTTGCGATATTGAAAATGGCTACCGCAATATTTTCTGTCCATTTTTTGACGACCCGTTCAACAGCTTCATCTTGACGCATCTGCATCATGATTTCTTTTCCATTGATCGTTTCGTCTTTTCCAAAGTGATCTTGATAACTTTGAACTAATGCTGTCGTAGAAGCCAATTCGTGCAACGTTTGGTTAGGGTTTACAGAGTGATTTATCCGCATCATGCCAAATTCACCTGATTTAAATTGGCTGCCATGAATCAATTGATCGTTTACCATGATGGCTCCACCGATTCCTGTTCCAATAGTCAGTAAGATAACATCTTTATTTTCAACCGCTTTCCCGTTTAATTTTTCAGCAAGCAATGCACAATTCGCATCATTTTCAATCGTAACTGGGTAAGGAACAGACTCTCTTAAAGCTTCTAATATATTTTCTCCATATAAACTGTAAATGGCACCTGCTGTGACCGATACGCCAACTGTCGGATCAACAACCCCCGGCATGCTTACTCCGATACCGTTTACTTCATATAATTTCTCGTACCGTGTAATGATCTGCAGCAAAGAAGATACGAACAATTCTTTATTTTCATGCACAGTCGGCAAAACGTCTTGTGTAAGAATATTTCCATTTTCTTCAACTACTGCATGTTTCACAAAAGTACCGCCTATATCAAAACAAATATAATTCAATCATCTTCCCCCTTATTTCATATTAAAAATGGAAAGTAGCCGCATAAAATGTCTATGCAAGTACTTTCCATTCGTTTTCTCTCAACCTTAGGAATGTATGGACATCTTGGTTACAAGGAATGATTCATAATTGAACATTAAATCATTCAATGATTTTTTTATTCTTCGCCCCATAATTCTAGACGTTGATGAGTTAAGTCAGTCATTTCAGCATTCGCTTTCTCAATACCCATATCCAGTAATCCTTGTTGCATTTCTTCCCAAATCGCATCAAAGTCTTCAGGACTTGCCAAGATAGCTTCTGTTACTTTCTGAGTTGTGTAGTCGTCTGCTTCAGTTTGGATGATGGCTACATCACTGCTTGAAGGCAATACATACTCATATGCTTTACCATGTCTAGGTGTTTCTAATTCTTCTGGACTAGGGAATGTATCTACCCATAGGTCAACCCCATAAGCTTCCAGAGCTTCTTTATCTGCATCAGTATAGTTGGCAACGACATCTTCACGAGTTGAACGAGTGATTGATTGTCCATTAGAATCTACTGCGCCTGTTCCCCAAGATGGGAATGGCCAAATGTATGCTCCAATACCGGACTCAACGTTGTAATTCGCATTTGTATTTGAGTTTTCGCGATCTTCTTCCGTTTGAACGCGTTTGCCATCTACCATTTCATAGTTGACGCCTTCAACTCCCCAGTTCACTAAGATTTGAGCTTCTTCTGAAGCCATCCAGTCTAAGAAATCAAATGCTTCCTCTTGGTGTTCTGAAGTAGAGGTGATTGAAATACCTGTTGTTCCTGTAAATCCATAATCTGCAGTACTTTGAGAAACATATTCTTCACCTAAAGTAGTAGGAAGCGGTGCCCACAAACTTTCATCTTTACCTTCTTGTTTTAAAGCAGCTACAGCAGACATGTAATTCCAGTCTTGATCAGCTAATCCCAGTACTTGCCCAGATGATAGTTTTGCAATATAAGTATCATAGGTTTGTGTAAAAGATTCTGGGTCCAATAAACCGATATCATTCATATGGTTCATCCATTTAAAGTATTCTTTTAATTCAGGCAATTGGAATTTGTATACAGTTTCTCCCGTCTCATTATCAACGTCCCATTGTCCATTACTTTGTAGTCCAGCAGCTTGAATCGCAGGATCTCCTACAGTGATCAACCAACGCCAGTCACTTCCTAATAAACTCAATCCGATATGTTCTTTACCATCTTCAGTAGTTGGATTTTCAGCTATATAATTAGTTAAAGCTTTTTCATAATCTTCCAATGTTTTGATTTCTGGATAACCTTGTTGTTTAAGAACTTTCAAAGCAATTTGGTTCGTTCCGCTTGTAACATTATAAGTATTCGTTACTCCGCCGGTTCCTAAATGATAGATTTGAGGATCTTCTAGACTATTTCTTAGACGATCCATTTGATCTCCATATAATTTTTTAAGATTGTCTCCGCGTTCTTCGATCATATCATCTAAAGGAACCAGAGCGCCTGCGTCAATCATTTTATTGATATCGCCTTTAGCAAAAATCATATCGGGATAATCACCACTAGCAATCATTAAAGGAACCGCTTGTTCATCTCCACCAACTGGATGTGAGATTTCAAGTTTGATACCTGTTTCTTCCGTGATTTTTTCTGCTACAGGGTTTGTAAACGGATCATCTTGCGTTAAATCTGCACTAAAGAACGTCAGTGTTAACGGTTCTCCGTCTGCTCCACCTCCGCCTTCAGTAGCATTGCTTTCACCATTTCCGCAAGCCGCTAATAATAATCCTCCTGTTAACATTAATGAAGCAACAATTTTCTTCATTTTCATTACTAAACCTCCCAATTTTTCTTTTTTTTTTTATTTTTATCACCAAAGGAAATTAACTTTTTACTGCTCCAAGTGTCAATCCGGATACGAAATACTTTTGCAAGAACGGATACACTAATAAGATTGGAACGGTCGCAATAACTGTTACCGCCATTTTGATTGATTCCGGTGTCGTTTTTCTAGACAGCATTTGTTGGCTGTTGATTCCATTAACATCGTTAGAAGTCATAGAACTAGCATTATCCATAATCTTCATCAACTCATATTGCAATGTTGTCAAATCTGCGTTTGATCTTGCATACAAATATGTGTCAAACCAGCTGTTCCATTGGCCAACTGCAACAAACAGTGCTACAGTAGCTAAAACCGGCATACACAACGGCATAATAATTTTTAAGAATATCGTAAAATCACTAGCACCATCGATTTTCGCTGATTCTTCTAAAGCATCCGGCAGATCATCGATGAAAGAGCGGATGATAATGACGTTAAATGCACTTAATAAACTAGGTATGATATAGACAGCAAAGTTGTTGATCAACCCTAGTTCTTTAATAACTAAAAACGAAGGGATCAAACCACCGCTGACGTACATTGTGAGCGTTAACATTATAGTGATTGGCTTTCTAAAGACAAATTGTTTTCTGCTGATGACATAAGCCAATACAGCACATGAAAATGTACTTAGAATTGTTCCGATAATTGTTCTCAATACTGAGTTCTGAAAAGCCATGATCAAATTCCCATTAGAGGAAAAAACTTCTTGGAAATTCGCTAAAGTAAAGATTCGAGGAAAGATATACAAACCACCTCTAGCTGTATCTGTTGCGTCATTTAACGAAATAGCCAAGACGTTTAAGAACGGATACAGTGTTACCACTAAAACAACCAGCATAAAGGCTGCCAGCACGTAGTCTGTTTTTGTAGCTTTTTTGATTCTTCTCTTCTTTTTTTTCGTTATTAATTTTGGTTCTGCTTTTACTTCCGTTACATTTAATTCCACTAAGTTCCTCTCCTTTCTAGATCAATCCACCTTGACCAGTTTTCTTCGCGATACTGTTGAATGTGACGATTAAAAATACACTGACGATAGACTTGAATATACCGATTGCTGTACCAAATGAATAACGGAACATTCCAATACCATAATCTAACGCATATTTTTCAATTACTAATGCTTTATCTGCTACAATATTGTTTCCTAACAACATTTGCTTTTCAAAACCAATATTGATCAAGTTCCCGATATTCAGAATCATAAGCACAACAATAATCGGTTTGATCGCCGGCAAGGTGATGTTGACGATTTTTTCCCACCTGTTGGCTCCGTCAACTTCAGCTGCTTCGTACATCTCTTGGTCTACGCTTGTCATAGCCGCAAGATAAATAATAGCGTTCCATCCAGTCTCTTTCCAAACATCTGCTCCTGTTATAATTCCCCAGAAGCTGTTTGGATTAGCCAAGAAGTTGATTGGCGCATCGATCAAATTTAAATTCATTAAAAGTTCATTTGCAATTCCGCTGATAGAAAGAGTTTGAGTAACGATATTCGCTACAACTACCCAAGAAACAAAGTGAGGAAGATAAGAAACGGTTTGAGTTAGTTTTTTGAAACGCGTAAAACGCATCTCGTTCAAAGCCAAAGCGAATGTAATCGCTGATATTGTTCCAAAAACCAGTCCCAAAGTTCCCATCCCGAGAGTGTTTTTTAATGCAGCGTAGAAAAGAGGCTGTTGGAATAAATCAATAAAATGTTTAAACCCTATCCATTCAGATCCAAAAAATCCATTTTGCGGTTTGTAATCCTGAAAAGCAATGACCCACCCAACTAATGGCGTATATGCAAAAACTGCTAACCAAGCTACAAACGGCAGGGACATTAAAATCAATACTTTTTGCTCTTTGATTTTTTTCCAAGTGATTTTTGTTTTAGTCTTTTTGAATGCAGGTTGTTTCACTTCCTTTGCAGCTTCAACTGCCTTTAAACTTTCCATTCTATCTCCTCCTATTGTGCTATTTCCTATGTCTTAATAATAGTTGATACCGCTTTCAAAAAATACCCTAAAAAAAAGACATCGTACCTGTAAAAATTAGCTTTCAATTAATAGGGGCTATTTTTACAGGTATTTGTCTTTACTTTTCAGTCAAAAGCGCTACTTGCTGCAACATAGTTTCTAACTGGGCGACAGATGTAGTAAATTCAGCTGTATCATTTTTAATGACTGCAAATTCTCCATCTTGATACGGAATAAAACGAATCTGATTCGTCAAAACATTTCCATTGTCTTTAAAAGTATAGAGGATACTGATTTCTCCCTCTACTTCTTCCTCAGGAACACGATAGTCTTGCAGTTCCTCTTCGTAAGAAAGCATCGCTAAGTGTTGATAGGTTTTTCTAAAGGAATCTGTACTCACTTGTTTTCCGTTCACGAAGATATCTGATGCAATTTCTAACTCGTCCTCTTCCCCATCAACGACTTCATGTTCAGCTTCAATCACTGTTTTTTCGTCCTCAGCTTGTATTTCTACAGACTCAATGGCAGTCAAGGGCAGTAACGAAATAAAATTATCCACTAATTTCGCTGGCTCCAGAGACAACTGTTCGATCAAAACATTTGGGACTTGATAAACAGAATGGTCGCTTTCTTTTTTGACATAAGTATATTCCGTTGATTCTACCTTACTTCCAATCAAAATCGTTTCTTGTTTTTCTTTTCCCGTCAAATCGATTCGAACAGGAGAAGAGAATGCCTCAGTGTCAACCGTCTCTACTTTTTTCCCTTTTAATGTTGTCAAAGAAGCCAATACCTGCTGCATTTGATTATACTCCACCGAAAACTCTGTTTGCAGATCAGAATGGAAAAACCAGCCGCTGATAAATGGAGCGGTCTCTACTTCTGAAAGAGCGGTCTCTTGATTCAATACAAACCAAGTATCTTTAGTTTTATACCCAATTTCTGTCAACTCTTTTCCTACTAGTTCAATCGGCTCCTGCACCATGATAGAAGAAAATTGTTTTAATTCCATTGGAAAATTCGTTAGTTGGTAAACTGAATCTTCTTGATCAATCGCAAAAATTTTCTCATTTCCAGTTTTTACAAACTGGAGTGTTTTCTCTTCATTGTCTCCATTAACTAAAGCTGCTGTAAAAAAAGCCGTTTCTTTTAATAGTGTTTGCGCTTCTGTTTGATCGACTTTTGTTCCTGTCAGTTGCACCAACCCGGTCATTAATTGATTGGTTGCATTTTGATCAACAGGTTCTTCACTGCTTGATTTCCATCCATTTGAAGTGTAGTTTAATTCAACTTCTTCTTCACCTGTTAATACAGCTTCTGTCAAATTGGTGTATTCTTGGAATAAAGTGATCGCTCTAGCGCTGGTGGATTCTTCTGTTGGTGCTATTACAGAATCATCTGTACATCCTGCTAAAAAAAGTCCAATCAGTAAAAAAAACCGTATTTTATACTTATAAGATACTTTCATTTTCATTTCATCCCTCTAACTTTCTGTAGAAAATTGATGGTTCAAGTAGCTTAAAATCGAATCGTTCTGTTTCATCACAAAATAGCAGCTTATTGAAAAAGCAAAAAGAAACATTTCACTAGGATAAGCATATAGAATGATCCCAAACGAAAGAATCGTCATCAAGTTCAAACATTGTCCTAAGAAAAATTTCCCCCAAGTGTAAAAAGAAATAATGTACAAGCTTTTCAATTTCACTTCAAATGTAATCAAAATTGGAAATCCTGCTAACGAGACTGCTAAATTGATCAGTAAAGCAATTCCAAAAGCAACAGCAATGATCGTTTGACCTCTTTCTATAAAGTACAAGACGTCTACTAAAAAAACCGTTCCGATAGCCAATTGAAGCAGCCAAAATTTTAACGTGATTCCTAGATTCAATTTATAACCGTAAATATAATCTCCAACTGGCCGCAACTCTTTTTCTTGCCACAACTTTTTCATCACATAACACATAGCACTGATGCTGAACCCCATAGGTATCAACGATATGCTGTACACTAAAATATTGGACAGACTAAGCGGAAACAGAAATAAGACCATTAAGAACAGCGCGTTTGATAAAAGAAACAACAGATTGGTCATTAAAAAATAATATACGTATTTCAGTATTTTATATAAAAGTGAATCTAGAATACTTTTTTCTTTCATGTTTTATCGCCTTCTTTTACATCAATGTATTGTTTTTGATAGCTTTTTGGACTCATTCCGACTAATTTTTTAAACTTCTTGTAGAAGTAATCTGCATTGGTATAGCCTACACGATCTGAGATCTCATAAATCAAGTATTGACCTTCCCGCAATAACTTCTTAGCCTTTTCAATTCTCACTTCATCTAAGAAAGTTCGATAACTTTTTTGTTTTTGAGCTTTGAATTTTTTGCCTAAGTAAGAATGACTGTAATTCAATTTTTTGCCTAAATATTGTAAAGTCAGATCCTCATCATACTGTTTGTATGTAATTTGGATGATATCCTCTACCACATCTTTTTTCTCGTTTTTAGCGTAAAACATTCTGCCCATGTCTTTAAAGACTTCTTTGAGAAAATCAAATGTGTCGTACAAAGATTTATTAGACCAAATAACAGAGACTACTTTGTTTTTTTCACTTTCTTTTAAAGGCTTGTCCAACTCATCTTCTATCGTTTCGAAATAATAACTGCACAGATTAGATAAGTCAGCTTTTATCATATTGACGTTCCACGTATTTTTTTGATAATAATGAAACAGCTGCTCTAAATAAGTTGTTATTTTAGCAGCTTGACCCGCTATGGTAGCTTGCAATAAGTTTGCTCTCAATTCAGTTTTATCCAAAACAAAAGTACTGTTTTTTTTCTCTGCTTCATCTGCAAGTATTTGATAAGACAAGATAGCCAATTGTGGGAACAAGTATTGTTTGTTTTCCAGCTCCTTGACTTCATTGTATAGACGCCTCAAATCTTTCACCGAGGAAGCCCGTTCGCTAAGAACAAACACAGTTTTTGAGTGACGTTGGTTTATTTCTTTTTCCAATGCAGAGACTAAACTGTTAACAGTCATAACGGTCTCATCACAGATCAAGGCGAACAAAGCATTCGAATGACTAAAGATAAACGTGTTTTTCGGCAAATTATATTTCATAATTTCTATCATTTGATTTTGATCGATTTCTGAAGTGTGAAAGAAGCATCCGATAAGTTGATAAAAATCATACGACAGAAATACTTCCAAGTTGTCATTGTATTGTCCTCTTATGATATAGGTTTTGACCAGCGAAGAAAGCGAGTAATCTTGATATTCTTCTATTTGTTTTTTCTTTTTGATCTCTTCGCTGATCTTAGATAAAGATCGAATCAGCTCATCTTCATCGATCGGTTTCAGTAAATACGATAACATTCCTAATTCAATCGCTTCTTGGGCATAAGTAAAATCCGAATGTCCTGAAAGAATCACACATTCGCAGTCGAACCCTTCTTTTCTGGCTTGCCGAATCATTTCGATACCATTGATCTCGGGCATCCGAATATCAGTAACGACCAAATCCGGCTGCAGCGCACGAATCTTTTCCAGCCCATCTTTTCCATTTTCTGCTGTATCTACAATTTGATAACCATACTTTTCCCATTCGATAATCCACTCTAATCCTTCACGTACAATGGGTTCATCATCTACAATCAACACTTTATACATGGACATTTATTCTCCTTTATTTTCCTTGATTTCTTTTAATGGCAGTGTGATGGTAATGGTTGTTCCTTCATTTTCTTTACTGTCGATTCTGACTCCATGATCTGGTCCATAATACTGTTTGATTCTTAAATTAACATTGCTTAGTCCTATCCGGTCACTGTCTTTTGCTTCTATGAGCATTTCTTGAAGATTCTTCAGCTTTTCTTCAGATATCCCTATTCCATTATCTTGAATCAATAAGATCAAATCTTCATCAGACTTGCTGGCAGCAATGCGAATCTCTCCTTTTCCAGCTTTAGGCTCAATCCCGTGCACAAACGAATTCTCCACCAGCGGCTGCAGAACCATCGGAAGAATCGAGTAATCTTCATCGAACTCTTTCGTGATCGTGTAAGATATACGTTCGCCAAATCTCAGTTTTTGAATTTGAAGATACATTTCTATGAACTTCAATTCATCCGTCAAGCTTTGTTCATCATGGTTTCTTTCTAAAGCTTTCCGCATCAATTTGCTGAGGATCTTAACAATTTCAGCTACTTCTCTGTCACTGTTGCGCAAAGCTTTCATACGGATCATTTCTAACGTATTGTATAAAAAATGGGGATTGATTTGACTAGCCAGCAACTTAAATTCTGATTCTTTTTTCTGGATCTCCCAGTTTTGTTTGCTCAATTGATGCGAATAGTTATTTTCAATCAACTGTTGCAAGCTTTCCATTGTCAAATACAATTGTTCATACACATCTGTGATTTCGTCTGTTCCTTCGATCGTACTTGGAATGGAAAAATCCCCATGAGCCACTTTTGTCATAGCATCTTGCAATCTTAAAATACGTTCATTGAAACGCCAGATAAAGGTATACAACAGCAGCAAAGTGATCGCAAATACGATAGCTACAACTAGATAGGCGTTACTAAGAACTTGATTTGCTTCTGCTAAGATCGTGTTCGTCGGCACCAGACCAATAACTTTCATTTGCGAATTAAGAATTTTAGGAATCTCGATTTTCCGAATATTTAAATTGACGGGTCCATTATTGACTTCTTCTTGGGCCGTTATACTGTTTTCATCTGATACTTTTTTTAATTTAACGATACTTTCATATGGCTCATAGCTCACCATGATATTCTCAGTTTTTGGATAATTAAATATAGGTGTTTCATCGTTCAAAGTGATAAATACCGGACTGGTGGAATTCGATAGAATACTGCTGATTTTTTGTTTCGACATCGCAACTGTCAAAACGCCAAGAAACTGATTACCGTCATAGACAGAACGTGTCAAGTAAAGAAGCGTTTGCTGAGTGATCGGATCTTTCATGAACTCCCACGTAAATCGCCCTTTCTTTTCTACCGCTATTTGATACCACTCTTCTTTCTCTATTTCTTCAGTTGTCGGAAATAAACCTAAACTGCTGCGCAATGTTTCATTTTCGACAAAGAATCGAATATTGGCCAATTCGTCATAATACTTTAAGTAATCCGAGAACATTTCGTAGTTCTGATAATCTCTGAATATATCATAGTCGCTTGTATATTCTGTTTCTAAAATACTGCGCAACTCTTGATCTTGGTACAGCCAATCAGAGATCAAGATCACATTCGACATAGCTTCGAATAAATCGCTTTCAATTTTCTCGGTATTTTGTTCGATTTCTTTTGTTTTTGTTTCTATCAAATTCTCTCTTAATTCAATCGATAGGTAATACCCTACTAAAACGATTGGAATCAGCAGCACGATAACATACATACTCAGTAATTTAAGCTGTATTGTCGATTTTCGTTTAGTAAATAGTTTCCTTTTCATATTGATCTTCCTCAATCCGAATGGTTACTTGCGTTATCGTATCTGCTGTTAATTTTACCGTTTGTTTCGGATGGTGTACAGTTTTCTTTTTAAATTCCATTCGAGTTTCAGCCAAACTCAGGACAATGTTTGTATTTTCGATACAAGTCATGTCCAATTTTGCCCAACCTTCATGCAGATCCCATTCAAATCGATCTACAGTAATTCCTTTCGGCAATTTGATCCCTTTTAATACACCTTTTTGCAACCATTCAGGTACGGCTTTAAACAGTACTAAACCTTCATCTTGCTGCCAATAAATAAGCGAATCATGAATCAGCCTTGGAATGGCACCATTTGAATCAATGTTGAAGACTTCTTGCTTGTTATAATGCGATGTTACTAATGAATCATAAAAACTATGATTTACGATCAGTTCATTCAGCGATGCTGAAAAATCGTCTGGACGTTCAAGTGTGATAGCAATCATGGCTGCATGCATTCTGCCGTGTGAAGAACTATTTTCTTGTTCTTCATTCAGCAACCAGGACTCCAATTTTTTATCGTAAGTCTTTTGGGCAGCATGCCACAACTCTGGATCATTCGATTGAGTAATCTCTCGACTTTCAAATACTGGATAAAACTGTGAAAAATGGCGATGATTGAAATTTTCTTCTTTCGATGAATCTATCCATTCTTTTAGAATGCCATCTTTATTCAATTGATAATCAGGCAGCTTTTTCAGCATAGTGCTGTATTTCCCAGGAATCTTTTTTTCTAAAACAACGTAAGCTTTCATAAGATTTGTCAGTGTTTCTTTCAAAACAGCTACATCCATCGTAGCGTTGTTCCCCATACCATTTTCTGCTGAATAAGAGGGTTGGAAAAGCCATTTCCCCTGTGAATCTTCTGCTAGAAAATCTTCATAAAACAAAATCGTCTGTTCAAAAAAAGGTACAGCTTCTTGTTCTAAGAAAATTTTATCTTGAGTGTACTCATAATACTCATGATAGTAATGTGCCAACCAACCAGCTCCAGCTGTCCAAAATACTAAAGGCCATTCGTGGTTCCAATGCACATGTTTGCCAGTCGTACTAGCATGAGGCGGTACAAAATATCCACTGCAACCGTAATACGCCATTGCATTAGCTTCAAAGTCTTTATAATACGTTTTTAATTTATTGAATACACCTTCAAGAGATGAAAACAGCCCCAATCCTGCTAATGAAGAGATAGCTAGTTGTACATTTGTATCAAAGGTATAATCTGAACTCCAAGCAGGCGTAAAGCTGCCTGTCCAGATTCCTTGAAGGTTAGGGATGGAAGTACCTGTCGAAGATAATAGAACGTAACGGCTGGCATCGTACAGTTTTTCGTATAATACTGACGGCACAGTGCTCTCCAATTCCATTTCTTCCAATAAGCTTTCTATACTGCGCTTTCTTTCTTCTGGCGCTGCCAGATCAAAAGCTATTCTATTGAACAGCTCTGCATGTAGTTGAACGTGTTCCTGTAATTGCTCTTCAAATGACTGAATGTCTAAAGATTGATTGATTCCGATCACTACTTCCAAAACAGTCATTTTTTCAATCACTACCGAAGAATCTTGGTTGTACTGTACACCATCAGTTACAACAGCGACCGTTGTCTGGTAACCTGATCCATCCACATAACGATTTGTTTGAACGAACTGTTCATCAATACACCGAGTTTCTTGCTGCAATTTTTCTTCTTTAAAGTCCACTACATCAAGTAACAGACTAATTGGTTTACTGGCTGTGTACCTCACATGGATCATACTTGTCTTACGAGAAACAAATACTTCTTTTTGAATTTGTTTGTGGGTCGTTGTTTCGTGCACCTCATCAATGATTCCTTTTTCGTAATCGATCATCCGGCTAAAGGAACCTGTTTTGACCTCTTGGTCTTCATACAACAGAGTCATGTCGACTTGAACAGCAGGATGAAAAGGATCGCTCATGGTTAAACCTTCATAGCCTCTTTTTTCTGCTTCTTGCTCATAAAACTCAATACCTTCTTGATAACCTTTTTCTTTGATGATCGAGCGTACTGTTTCAAATTCTTCGCCCAAATGAGGCAGGTCTGTCATATTATTGCCTTTGAGAAAAAAGTCATGATGATTCCCGATCAGTTTTGTTTCTGACGGAGCACCATATACCATAACCCCAACAATTCCATTACCAGCGACGTACGCATTTTCCCATATGTTTCCATAATTTTTACTCCATATCCCTCTTTCAGGACGATTTTTTTTAGTCATAAGCAACCTCCAATTTGAATAAGACACTTGAAATCTCTCAACCTTAGTGTAAGCGTTTTAACAAAAAGTTATGAGGTCATTTTTAGCTTTTTTAGGGTAATTATTCGCACTTTTTCAAAATACAGAGTCAAAGTGTGATTTTTTACTAGTTTTTTTGGTGTTACAGTTTTTTTAAAGTGACTTCCTAAACCAATATTTTTCTAAAGACGCTTTTGACCCAATATAAAAAACAACGGACATAGTCTACATCCGTTGTTTTTTATATTGATCAGTTAGATAGTGGAGTGAATAATGATTTTGTTGCTGGATAAATGTCTTGGTATTTCTTATGCAGCAAACGGTAACGCTCAGCCGTTTGGGGATTTGGTTCATATGTTTCTTTAAAATCCACCCAATCGTTAGCACAATTGGCTACCGTATCGTACCAGCCAGCTCCAACTGCAGCTAACATGGTTGCCCCTTGAGCAGGTCCTTGTTCCGTTTCTAAAATGACGACTTTCGCATTAAAAATATCTGCTTGCATTTGCAGCCAGTCTTTATTATTAGCCCCACCGCCGACAGAAACAACTTGTTCAAATTGTTTACCTGTATATTGTTCCATCAATAATTGAGAGTCTTTTAAAGAAAAAGTAATACCTTCCAAAACAGCTTTAGCAAAATGCTTCAATGTATGGTGGACGTCCATTCCAATAAAGCTTCCTCTGACTTGACTATCGGTATATGGAGTTCTCTCTCCTGCTATATAAGGAGTGAAAAATAATCCATCTGATCCAGCTGCAATTTCATCGATTCCAGATAACAATTCCTCATATGACGATTCTTTGGCAAACGTCTTTTTGAACCAGTTCAAGCTGTGTCCTGCTGCTAACGTTACTCCCATTGAGTAATACTTTTCTGGTTCTGCATGATTGAAGTAATGCAAATGACCTTCATAGTTTTTTGTGCCGTTCGGTTCATAGGCTAAAAAGACTCCTGATGTTCCAATACTAGACATAGCTGTATTGTCATGGACGATTCCAGCTCCGATCGCAGCACAAGCATTATCTGCCCCGCCTGCAATAACTTTCACAGCATTTTCAAGTCCCAATTCTTCTGCTATTTCTTGTTTGACTGTTCCGATGCAATCGATTGAACGAACCAGTGGCGGACAGCTTGTTGCTGGGATATCAAATGCTTCTAAAATATCTGGGCTCCAAATCTTATTGGTCACATCCAATAACAATGTTCCAGCTGCATCTGAATATTCCATTTGCTGATTGCCAGTCAGCCAATAGCCTAAATAATCTTTTGGCAATAAGAATCGAGCCACTTGATCCCATATTTCGGGCTCATGTTCTTTTACCCATAGCAGTTTAGGCAAGGTAAATCCTTCTAACGCTTTATTTTTAGTGATCTCGATTAAACGCGCTCCCATTTGATCCATAATGGTTGCACATTGAACAGTTGTCCGAACGTCATTCCACAGAATCGCATTCCTCAATACAGCTCCTGTTTGATCTAAAAGTACTAAACTGTGCATTTGACCTGAAAAACTGATCGCTTCGATTTGTCCAGCAGCATCAGGAATCTCTGTAATGATATCTTTGATGACTATTTTAGCAGCTTTGATCCAGTCTGACGGCCGTTGTTCACTGTATCCTGGCTGTGTGCTGATCAAATCATATTCACTGGTCTTCGTCGCAATGATTGAACCTTCTCGATTCATCAAGAGTCCTTTTAAAGAGCCTGTTCCTAAATCTAACCCCAGTACATAACTCATTCGTTTTGCCTCCAGTAAGTTTCTTAATAAATGTAGTCGTTTAATTGTGCTTTGACGAATTCAATGTGAGAAGATGTGTTCTCAATTTTTTCTAAGCCTAAAGCGTAATCGGTCAAGGACTTCAAGTCTACTTTGTCAGACACGATCTCAGCTCCAATGCCTTCTTTGTAAGATGCGTAACGTTCCTCTTTCAATTGGTCGAAGAAGCCGTCTTCTTTCAATCTAGCCGCTGCTTTCAATCCGCGAGCAAAGGTATCCATTCCAGCGATATGAGCAATGAACAAGTCGTCCATTTCAAATGAAGTCCGGCGAACTTTAGCGTCAAAGTTGATCCCGCCTGGCTCGATACCTCCATTTTCTAAGACTTCATACATCGCTAAAGTCACACTGTATAAATCCGTTGGGAATTCATCTGTATCCCAGCCCAATAAAGGATCGCCTTGGTTGGCATCTAATGAGCCTAAGGCATCATAGTTACGCGCGACATTCATTTCATGTTCAAAGGTATGTCCTGCCAATGTAGCGTGGTTGGCCTCCAAGTTTAATTTGAAGCGGTCAGTCAAGTCGTATTTTTGCAAGAACGCCATGCTGGTCGCTGCATCGAAATCGTATTGGTGTTTCATCGGTTCTTTTGGTTTAGGTTCCAATAAGAAAGTCAAATCTTCGTGTCCGATCTCGTTAGAGTAATCGATCGCCATATGATATAAGCGCGCGATGTTTTCTTCTTCCAATTTCATGTCGGTGTTGATCAAGTTTTCGTAGCCTTCACGTCCGCCCCAGAAAACAAAGTTTTTTCCGTTCAGTTTTTTACTGATATCGATACCTTTTTTGACTTGCGCTGCAGAAACGGCGAACACATCGGCATTCGAACTAGAAGCTGCCCCATGAACATAAATAGGGTTGGAATGACGGTCAGCTGTGTTCCATAACAATTTGATGCCGGTTTGGTCCATTTTTTCTTTGATCAAGTCGACGATTTCATCTAAGTTTTTAAAGAACGTTTCTAAGGAGTCGCCATAAGGCGCCACATCCATGTCGTGGAAACAGAAGTAATCCACGCCTAGTTTTTCGAAGAACTCAAAAGCTGCTTCCACACGGTTTTTAGCCGTTTCCATTTCATCGTCTGCCAGCCAATCGCGTTGGTTGACGGCTTTACCAAATGGATCTGAACCATCTTGTGTAAACGTATGCCAGTAAGCAACTGAGAAACGCATGTGTTCTTTCATTGTTTTTCCCATGATCACTTCTTCTGGATTGTAATGACGAAACGCTAACGGATTCTTTGATGTTGGACCTTCGTATTGGATTTTTTCGATTGATGGAAAATATGACATGATATAGCCTCCTGTATGATAAATGTTTTAGTTGTTTTTAGTTTGTTTGTTAGATAAACTAACTATACACATAGAATAAGGCACTTTCTCGATTTTGTCAACGCTTTCATAAAAATATATTTGATTTATTTGTTATACTAATTTAAGAACAATGAGGTGATGAAATGATTACAGACCGCTATACTTTACGCGAGAATAATGAACAACTGGTATTAGCAACTTTGATTGAAGAAAAATCTATTTCCAGAGCACAGATTTCTAAAATGACCGGCTTAAATAAAGCTTCGGTTTCCGATATTGCTAATAAGCTTATCGAAAATCAATTCATCCATGAGGTTGGCAGCGGAGAAAGTACCACTAGTGGAGGAAGAAAACCGATTTTATTGCAACTCAACAAACTTGCTGCTTTAACTCTGACGATTGATTTAGGGTATGATTACGTGTCTTATTTGGTGACTTATCTGAACGGCGAAGTGTTGAAGAAAGAGACTCTCTCTATACAAGTAGATAAATCCTCTTGTATAGAAGTGATCCAAAATATTTATCAAGAGCAACGTACAGTAGCAGCGGAAAGTCCTTATGGTATTACCAGTCTTTCTATTGCTGTCCATGGAATCGTATCTGATAACCGTATTGTCTTTACTCCTTATTACGACTTGGATGAGATCGATCTTTACAGTGTTTTGAGCGACCTCATCCCGGTTCCCATTCACATCGAGAATGAGGCAAATCTTTCCGCTTTAGCAGAAAAAACCTTTTCTACTACTGTCTCCAACCTCGTCAGCATCAGTGTTCACAGTGGAGTCGGAGCTGGCATCATCATAAACAATGAACTGTACCATGGACGAGATGGACGTAGTGGAGAAATCGGGCATACGATTCTTTATCCTCATGGTAAACATTGCCCTTGTGGAAACCAAGGGTGTTTGGAACAATACAGTTCGCAAAAAGCTCTTCTGTCTGCATTTCAAGAGGCTAAAAAAGACGATCAACTGACTTTGTATGACTTGATCACGGCTTATTCTATTGGTGATAACATAGCCAATGAATTGATACAAAATTTTGCTTTATATTTAAGCATTGGGATCAACAATGTTATTGCCAGCTATGGTCCAGAAAAAATTTATCTTCATTCTACTTTAGTAGATGAAATTCCTAAGTTGCTTTCAATTATTCAAAAACATATCGCCAGTTCTTTCAGTATTTCTGTCCCCATAGAAAATTCTTCTTTACAAGAGAGTGCTGTTTTATTGGGAGGAGCTGCTTCAGCCATTCAAGGCTTTTTCAATTTGACTTCCCTCTATTTGGGACCGAACAAAATGAT